>JAFXXH010000077.1 GCA_017542425.1 Oscillospiraceae bacterium
ACGGCTGCAGCAGCCTGACGAGCGTGACGATCCCGAACAGCGTGACCAGCATCGGCGACGGGGCCTTCTACAAGTGCAGCAGCCTGACGAGCGTGACGATCCCGAACAGCGTGACTATCATCGGCGTCGAGGCCTTCCGCTTCTGCAGCAGCCTGACGAGCGTGACGATCCCAAACAGCGTAACCAGCATCGGCGGCGGGGCCTTCGGGGGCTGCTGGAGCCTGACGAGCGTGACGATCCCGAACAGCGTGACCAGGATCGGCGGTGAGGCCTTCTCCTACTGCAGCAGCCTGACGAGCGTGACGATCCCGAACAGCGTGACCATCATCGGCGGCGATGCCTTCGAGTACTGCAGCAGCCTGACTGACGTATACTACACCGGCTCCGAAGCGCAATGGAACGCCATCAAAGGCGGCGGAAAGCCCTCCGGCAGCAACGTGACCATCCATTTTTTCAGTACCGGCAGCGCAAATGACCGGCTCCTCCAGGTTCGCGTCATTGCCCAGGACAAAGCCACCAAAGCAGATCAAAGCGTCAGCGGGGCCTGCGTCAGCCTGTTCTATGACGATCAGGTGCGGTATTATTACACGGATGAAAACGGAACGGTGACGGTCTCTCTGGAAGACCTGTCCGACGAGCAGATCGCCGCCGCCACCATTTCCGCGCACAAGACCTGGGAAGTGCCTGTGGAACAGAGCGGCAACCGGCGCTATGCGCTCCAGAGCCGCATCCTGAACGGCGCGGGGCAGCCCATCCGCTACCTTTATGAGCTGCACTCAGAATGGGTGGACGGGAACGGCAACTGGCGCGGGCAGGAGATCTCCGATCTGATCGGCCAGGAGACCGTCACGCTCAAACTGCTGGAACCCCGCCTCAGCGTGAACCTCTCGGCGTTTTACTATGAACCGGCCAATGTCAGCAGCAACAAGGCGGCGGAAAATCTGACAGCGGTCAAAACCTTCCTGAGCGATTTTTCCCAGCAGCTCGCCGCCTCCACCGACGGCCACATCATGCTCAACCGGGTCCTGATCGGCAAAACCGATCAGCGGACGGATTTTTACGTCCCGGCCAAAATCGAAAACGGCGAGCGGGTCCCGGACTACGACGCCGCGCTGCTGCCAAGTATGGCGGACATCCGCATCGAAGCCTACAGCGACGAACGGACAAGAATCCACTCGAATGCATCAGTCGGTGGCTTTTTTTCTGACAGCAATGCCGATGGGGTAAAAGATGACGAGCTTTCAAAGTTTCATTCCCTCTCCTCGCTGGAAAAGAGCGCTATAAAAGGAAGATTCGGTTTTTCAAGAATACAGCAATCCTGGAAAGCAAGCGAATCCTCTTACACGCTTATCAATGATCTGTACATTGCCACAACGCATGAATCGGGCCACTATATCATTGGGCTGTTTGATGAATATCACAATGGGAATGAAAAAGAATGGGGTTGGATCTTCAACGCACGTCCCAGCAAAGCGCCGGGTAATTTCGGCCTGATGGACGACACCTATGATGAAAAGCTCGGCAGAGAGTTGTCCAATGCGGAGTCCTATTCCTATCTTTCAAGCCTGTCCAACGACAGCGGGGACGCTTTCAAAAAGAACAGGACCCGTCAGTATTATTGCAATGGCCGCTCCTGCGAGGAGCAGTTGGAAGCCCTGCTTTGCTGTGATGTGATTCAATGGACGAATGAGTATACTGTCGAAAAGTTTATTGAGTCTTATAACGCTTCCAAAAAGACAAATTTCCATACGCTGGAGGAAGTGTTGTACGATATGCGTCAACAAGGCTTTCCTGAGCTGAACATGGAAGAACTGAAACAGATTCTCTTTACCGATTGGGCTGTGAAAAACTGCACTTTGACGCTATCTGTTCCGGGAATGACCTATCTGGCGCAATACTCCCCCAGAGGCGATGACCTCCGCCGGGCGACCTACTCCTACGCTGCGCTGGAGGACGGCGACTTTGTGACCACTGGCGGGACGTTGGAAACGCTGGCCCAGCCGATGGTGCGCGAGGGTACAGCGGAGCTGATGGGAGCGGAAGACGGTGCGGAGACGCTGGAACTGGACACCGACGGCTATCTCTATGAGGCGCTGGACGGGACGATCTACGCCTATTTCATCCCGGAAGAAGCCTGTACCCTCACGCTGGAGGAACAGACCGGGCCGCTGAGCAGCGGCAGCTATCGCAGCGTGAACACCGCCACCACCATCACGGCGGATCGGGACGTGGCCGTATCCGGTGAACTGTATTCCGTGGCGGACGTGTATGCCGATCTGGACTACGCTTCCGTCAGTTGGTTCAAATCCGACGGCGCGGGCTGGACGCAGTTGGACACCGATCTTTCCGAGGAGAAGAACATGAACATCGGCGCCCGCTGCGACTACGCCGGACCGGGCACCTATGTGTTGATGGCCAGGCCGTCTTCTGCGGAGACGCTCAACAGGCTTACAAATCTGCGGTGGAGCGGCGCGGCGGATCAGGACGGACTCATCACCCTCCGCTTTGACGACGCCAACGAAGGGACCGCGTATTACGACATCTACTACAGCCTGACGCCGTTCACGGACGGCACGGAGGCGGGCGTCTCCATGGTGAAATACCACGCCGGACAGGAGTCCTACGCCGTCTCTCTGGGCGGGCGGAATCTGGAAGGCTATGTGGCGGTGGCGGCGGTGGCCGAAAACGGCGCACGGTCCCCGCTCAGCCAGGTGGTGACAGTCCAGACCGGCGAGGCGGACCGCGACGGGGACGGCATCCCGGACTGGTACTGTGAACAGTATCTCCTGTGGCCGCCCTCCGGCGCGGAAAAGGACATTGCAAACAGCGACGACGACGGCGACGGCCTGACGAACCTGGAGGAATACCAATCCGGCAGCAACCCGCGGGATCCCGCAGACCCCGGCGTGTACCTGGCGTGGGAGCGGACAAACGGCGTCCACGTCTCCGGGATTCCGGCGGGGCGCTGCGCCGTGGTCGCGGGCTATGACGCCGACGGGAAGCTGTGTATGTCCGTTGTGGTCAGCGGTCCGGAACAGGACGTGACCTGGACCGAAGACGCGAAACCCGCGCAAGTGCGGGTCTACTTCCTGGACGAAAGCTGGAAGCCGGTGAAAAAGCCCTGGGTGCTGGACGAAGTGCGGTAACGGGCTTGTTTGTGATACGGCGGAACGGCGGAAGGGGTAAACTCCTTCCGCCGTTTTTCATGGGGCGTCTGCGGATTCGCTCGACGTTTTATTAAAACCGAGGTGGTACTGCGCGGAACGCCGGGGACGGCGTTCCCTACAGGGAATCATCTGCGGATTCGCCCGACGTATGATTGAAAACCGGGGTGTTCCCGCCGGGGCGTCGGGACGCCGCCCCCTACAGGGGAGGTGGGATCGCATTCGCTCGACAGTTTCCGAAGCGCCGCGCTGCCCCCGCCGGGGGCGTCGGGGACGCCGCCCCCTGCAACGTGATTGAATCGTTTCTCCAAAAACGACGGCAGAAATCCGAAAAAAACGGTTGCATTTCACAAAAAACGTGCTATACTGACTGTCAGCAACTGAATAGAAGGTCTTCAGGGCAGGGTGCGATCCCCGACCGGCGGTGAGAAGAAAGTCCGCAAGCGCAAGCTGAACCGGTGCGATTCCGGTACCGACAGTACAGTCTGGATGGGAGAAGACGCTTCGAGGCGGGCCGGCGCGCCCGCTCCGGGCAGCCTGGAAGAAGACGTTTCTTTCAGGCAAATCTTTTTTTGGAGGAACGAAACCATGAGCAAGCAAGCAGCATCCGGGAAGATGGACACGAAAAAGCTGGCCATGCTGGCGATTCTCGCCGCCGTCGCCTATGTGGTGATGTACCTGAGCAAGCTGATCCCGGTCAACGTCCTGGGCTTCCTGACCTTCGACCTGAAGGACACCGTGATCGTCATCGCGGGCTTCATGTTCGGGCCGCTGGCCGCCGCGGGCATCAGCGTCGTCGTCAGCCTGATCGAGATGGTGACCATCTCCAGCACCGGCTACTGGGGCCTGCTGATGAACGTGCTCAGCACCTGCGCCTTCGCCTGCACCGCCGCCTGGATCTACCGCCGCAACCACACCATGAAGGGCGCGGTCCTGGGCCTGGTCATCGGCGGCCTGCTGATGACGGCTGTGATGCTGCTCTGGAACTATCTGGTCACCCCCATCTACATGGGCCAGCCCCGGGAGTTTGTGGCAAGTCTGCTGATCCCCGCCTTCCTGCCCTTCAACCTCATCAAGGCGGGCATCAACGGCACCCTGGCCATGCTGCTCTACAAGCCCATCGTCACCGCCCTGCGGAAGGCAAAGCTGATCCCGCCCTCCTCCGGCGCGCCCGCCAAGAACGTGCTGGCCATCTCCCTGGTCTCCCTGGTGGTCCTGGCCACCTTTATCCTGCTGGCCCTGGTGCTGGCCAAGGTCATCTGATTGCCCCATGCTTCTGCCCGTACAAAAGCTCCGCCCGGAGGCCCGGCTCCCCACGCAGGGCAGCGCCCGGGCGGCGGGCTGCGACCTCTACGCCTGCCTGGACGCCCCGGTGACCGTCGCGCCGGGGGAGACCGCGCTGATCGGCACGGGCCTGGCCATCGCCGTGCCGGAGGGCTGTTTTGCCGCCATCTTTGCCCGCAGCGGCCTGGCCACGAAGCGGGGCCTGCGCCCGGCCAACTGCGTCGGCGTCATCGACAGCGACTATCGGGGGGAGTACCGCGTCCCCCTGCACAACGACAGCGCCGCGCCCCAGACCGTCGCCCCCGGGGACCGCATCGCCCAGCTCATCGTCCTGCCCTGCTTTTCGCTGGAGTTTGAACTGCGCGAGGCCCTGGACGAGACCGAGCGGGGCGCGGGGGGCTTCGGCAGCACCGGCGCATGAGCTGCGCCACCGTCCAAATTCACCAAACTCCCCGGAGCTTTTCGGGGAGTTTTTCATCGTTTCTCAGAATTTTTCCCGCTTTGGCCGTTATGCAGCATAAGCCCTTGCTTATTCAGACGCACTGTATTATAATGCGACATATCACAACATTCAGGAGGAATACCCAACTATGAAGAAATTCGTCATCCTGGCGCTGGCCATGCTGCTGGCGCTGAGCTTCGCCGCCTGCGGCAACGGCGGCAACGCCGCCTCCGGCAGCGACGTGTCCGCGCCCGCCACCGAGGCCCCCAGCACCGACAGCGACGTGACCGTCACCGACGAGCCCGCCCCCGCCGTCACCACCGTGGAAGCTGGAAAGCTCCACATGTCCACCAACGCCTCCTTCCCTCCGTATGAGATGACCACGGACGACGGCGGCTTTGAGGGCATCGACGTGGAGATCGCCTCCGCCGTGGCCGCCAAGCTGGGCCTGGAGCTGGTGGTGGACGACATGGGCTTTGACGCGGCCCTGATCTCCGCCCAGAACGGCCAGAGCGACATGGTCATGGCCGGCGTTTCCGTCACCGAGGCGCGCCTGGAGGTCATGGACTTCTCCGAGACCTACGCCATCGGCGTCCAGGTCATCATCGTCAAGGACGGCTCTCCCATCGAGACCGTGGACGACCTGGCCGACGCCGCCATGATCGGCACCCAGAAGGCCACCACCGGTTACATCTACTGCTCCGGCGACTACGGCGAGGACCACGTCACCGCTTATGAGAACGGCGCCACCGCCGTCATGGCCCTGCTGAACGACCAGGTGGACTGCGTGGTCATCGACAACATGCCCGCCCAGGAGTTCGTCGCCAACAACCCCGGCCTGAAGATCCTGGACACCGCCTACGCCGAGGAGGAGTACGCCATCGGCTTTGCCAAGGGCAACACCCAGCTGGTGGATGCGGTCAACGCGGCCCTGGCCGAGCTGCGCGCTGAGGGCACCATCGACGCCATCATCGAGAAGTACATCCATAACTGACGAAAGCAAGTCGGGAGCAGGGGGCGGCGCTTGGCGCACCGCCCCTTTCTCCTATGGCTGACAGGAGAAAACAATGGATCTTTGGACGGATTTTACAAGGAAATTCCAGGCGGCCTTCGTCACCGGGGACCGCTGGAAGCTCTACCTGGGCGGTCTGCTGTCCACGCTGGAGCTGACGGTGTTCGCCCTGGCCCTGGGCACGGTGCTGGGCGTCATCGTGGCGGTGCTGCGTTCGGCCCACGACCAGCAGCGCCTGGGCCAGCACAACCCCATCCTGGCGGTGCTGAACGCGGTCTGCAAGGTCTATACCACAGTGATCCGGGGTACCCCCATGCTGGTGCAGCTGCTGATCTGGCGCTTTGTCATCCTGCCTACCGTGCGGGACTACACTCTGGTGGGCGCGCTGGGCCTGGGCATCAACTCCGGGGCCTATGTGGCGGAGATCGTGCGCGGCGGCCTGATGAGTGTGGACGCCGGCCAGAGCGAGGCCGGGCGCAGCCTGGGCCTGGGCTATCTGGACACCATGCGCTTCATCATCATCCCCCAGGCCTTCAAGAACATCCTGCCCTCCCTGGGCAACGAGTTCATCACCCTGCTGAAAGACACCAGCCTGGTCTCCGCCATCGGCGGCGCGGAGCTGGTCTACTACGCCCAGTCCGTGGGCTCGCGCACCTACGAGGTCATGTTCCCCTACATCGGCATCGCCATTCTCTATCTGATCGTCGTCATGTTCCTGACCTGGCTCCAGGGCAGACTGGAAAGGAGGCTGAGACAGAGTGATCGTCGTTCGTGAACTTTGCAAATCCTTCGGGGATCATCTGGTCCTGGACCATATCAACGATCACATCCGCCCCGGGGAGAAGGTCGTCGTCATCGGCCCGTCCGGCAGCGGCAAAAGCACCTTCCTGCGCTGCCTGAACCTGCTGGAGACCCCGACTTCCGGCAGCATCAGCTTTGACGGTCTGGAGATCACCCGCCCGAAGACGGACATCGACGCCGTGCGGCGCAAGATGGGCATGGTGTTCCAGCACTTCAACCTCTTTCCCAACATGACCATCCGCCGGAACATCACCCTGGCCCCGGTCCGTACCGGGCTGCTGACGGCGGCGGAGGCGGACAAGGCCGCCGACGCCCTGCTGGCCCGGGTGGGCCTGGGGGACAAGGCCGAGGCCTATCCCGCCCAGCTCTCCGGCGGCCATAAGCAGCGCATCGCCATTGTCCGCGCCCTGGCCATGAAGCCGGAGGTCATGCTCTTCGACGAACCCACCAGCGCCCTGGACCCGGAGATGGTGGGGGAGGTGCTGGACGTGATGCGCGAGCTGGCGGAGGAGGGGATGACCATGGTGGTGGTCACCCACGAGATGGGCTTTGCCAGAGAGGTGGGCACCCGCGTTCTGTTCATGGACGAGGGGAAGATTCTGGAGCAGAACAGCCCGGCGGAGCTTTTTGGGAATCCGAACAGCGAACGGCTGAAAAGCTTTCTGGCAAAAGTGCTCTGAAACCACAAAAAACTGTTGCAAAGCGGGAGTGGCTTCCCCCCACCGCAATGCAACAGTTTTTTGCATTCCAAAAGCGCCTCAGAGTCCGAAATACGCCAGCAGTTCCACGGCGTTGCTGTCCGGCTTGACCTTTTCCATGCCCTTCTCCACCACGCCCTCCGCGTCGATCACATAGGTGCTGCGCACCACGCCCATGACGGGCTTCCCGGCGCGCTTTTTCTCCTGCCAGACCCCGTAGGCCTCGATGGCCAGGCGTTCCGGGTCGGAGAGCAGGGGGAAGGGGAGGGCGTACTTTTCCGCGAAGCGCTGATGGGAGGCCACGGAGTCAGGGCTGACGCCGACGACCTCGATCCCGGCTTCCCGGAAGCGTGCCCAGGCTGCTGCAAAGGCCAGGGCCTGGCGGGTGCAGTCGGGGCTGCTGTCCTTGGGGTAGAAGTAGAGGATGAGCCGTCTGCCGCGATAGTCCGACAGGCTGACGGGCCTTCCGTTTTGGTCCGGCAGGGTAAAGGCCGGAGCGGGGCTTCCGGGTTCCAGCATGGCGGAGCCTCCTTTGTCAAATCGTTTCCGGGGTCTCCCGCAGTTTGCGGAAGCGGGTGTGGAGCAGCAGCAGGTCCCCCGCTTTCAGCCGCGTGTCGCCGCCGGGGAAGACGGTCCGGTCCCCCCGCCGGATCATGACGATCAGGGTCTGGCGGCTCAGGTCCAGGTCCCGCACATACTGCCCGCACCAGGGGTGGTCCGGGGCCAGCTTCACTTCTTTCAGATCCACCGCGCAGCCGCCGGGGGCCGCCAGGATCAGCACGTCCCGGGGGGCCAGCACCGTGTCCTGCCGGGGCAGGAGCACCTCCCGCCCCCGGTGGACGGCGGCCAGACGGAGGGAAGCGGGGAGGCTGAGGGCGGAGATGGGCTGCCCCACCCAGGGGTCCCGCTCGCCCAGCCGGAGCTGCACGGCCTGGAGCGCCCGGTCCTGCAGGGGACTGTCGCTGCGCTGCATCAGGCCGTACTGCTCCACGAACCCGGCGCTGATGATACCGGTGGGGATGGCCACCATGCCCACGCCCAGGAAAGTGATGACGATGCTCAGGGCTTTGCCCAGAGTCGTCACGGGGTAGATGTCCCCGTAGCCCACCGTGAGCAGGGTGGAGGCCGCCCACCAGATGCCGGAAAAGGCGTTGGAGAAGACCTCCGGCTGCGCCGTGTTCTCCACGCTGTACATGCACAAACTGGCCGCCAGCATCAGCACCAGGACGATCAGCACCGAGGAGATGAGCTGCTGCTTTTTCTTGCGCAGCACCTCCGTAATGGCGTTGAGGCTGTCGTAGTAGGCGTTGATGCGGAACAGGCGGAAGATGCGGATGATGCGGAAGATGCGGAAGGCCACCGCACCCTCCGGGAAAAAGACCTGGAGCCAGGCCGGGAGGAAGCTCAGCAGGTCGATGAGGCCGGAGACGGAGAAGACGTAGCGGCAGAGACTCCGCGCCTCCGAGCCGCCGGGGTAGATGAAGCGGGCACACAGCAGCCGGAGCAGATAGTCCAGCGCGAAGCAGACCACGGTGAGCATCTCCGCCGCGTCCAGCAGCGCCCCATAGCGCGCCCGGACGCCGGAGAAAGTGTTCAGGACCGTGGCCGTCAGATTCAGGACGATCATCCCGGTGATCCAGAAGTCATAGCCCCGACTGACCAGGTCGTCGGACGCGCCCACCTCCACGATCATGGCCCGGCGCGCCCGCCGGGCGGCCAGGGTCTCTCGCTGTTTGCCGCTCATACCCGTGCCGTCCGCCCCCCGGGGCCGCTCACTTGAAGAGGTTCCCCAGCATCCCCAGCAGACCGCCGGAAGACTGCTGCGCCTGCTGCTGGAGGGGCTGCACCTGGGCCTGAACCTGAGTCTGGGCCGTCACCGTGCCGCCGCCCAGCAGACCGCCCAGCAGGGAGCCCAGGTCCACGTTCTGGAGCAGGGAGCCCAGCAGACCGGAGGTGCCGGAAGCGTTCTGGCCGGACTGGCCGGTCTGCTGGCCCAGCAGACTCATCAGCAGGGGGGCTGCGGCGGACAGGATGTTGCTGGTACCCTTCTGGCTGACCCCGGCCTTCATGGAGATGGAGCTGACTGCCTTGCCGTCGCCGCCCAGCAGGTGGTTGACGATCTTGCCGCCGTCGGCCAGATCGACCTTGCTGAAGAAGCTGGCCACATTGCTGGTGTCGTCAGCCGCGTGCTGCGCCAGGGCGTTGTCGAAGCCCTCGGCGGTCTCGCTGCTCTGGGACTGGGCCAGCGCGCCGTTCAGCAGGGAGGGCAGGGCGCTGCCCAGCACGCTCTGGGCCTCGCCGATGGAGACGCCGGCGGTCTGGCTGATGCTGCCGACGCTGTCCACAGAGAGCATCGTGCTGAGAAGAGAAGTAAGATCCATGACAGAAACCTCCTGTTTGTATGATGGATGAACCAATTATACAACCGCCCGAACGCGCCCGTCAACAAATTGTTGAACTTTTTGGGAAAACCTGTTGTCTTTCCTGTGCATTCGTGCTAAACTACAGCCATCCTATTTTTGAGAACAAATGGAGGGAAAACCATGGCGGAACAAAAAAAGAAGCCGACCATCACCAACGCCGCCGGCTATGAGCAGGCCAAGAAGGCCGCGGCGCAGGGCAAGCCCGCGCTGGCGCAGGGCAATGCCACGGGGCTGCGCGTGGGGGCCGTCATCCTCTGGGTGCTGGCCTTCGTCTTCGAGATCCTGGCGGTGCTGATCATTTTCGGCAAGCTGAACATCACCTTCCTGCCCACCATGTGGCTGCTCATCATCCTGATCGTGCTGGATCTGGTCTGCGTCATCATCGGCTCCCAGCTCTGGAAGAAGGCCAACCACATCCGTCCGGCCTCGGAGAAGAACAATGCCCTGTTCTGGATCTGGAACAACATGGGCGTGATCGTGGCCTGTTTTGCCTTCCTCCCCCTGATTGTCATCATGCTCAGCAACAAGAACCTGGACAAGAAGACCAAGGTGGTGGCCACCGTCGCGGCCATCGTCGCCCTGCTGATCGGCGGCGCGGCCAGCATCGACTACAACCCCATCTCCGCCGAGCAGCAGCAGGCCGCCATGGTGGAGCTGGGCGCGGCGGACGTGTACTGGACCCCCTTCGGCAAGGTCTACCACACCTATGTCAACGAGGCCGGGGACGAGTACTGCCCCTACCTGAACCGCAGCGAGGCCCTGACCCGCGGCACCGTGGAACAGGCCATCGCCGCCGGACGCACCCGTCTGTGCTCCTGGTGCGCCAAGCATGACGGCATCGACACCAGCGGCATCCTGATGGACGACGGCAGAGCGGAGGAGCTGGCCGAACCCCTCACCGAGACCGTGGACGAGCTGACCGAAGTTGCCACGGAACTGCAGGAATTGGAAGACAACGCAGAAACGGCGGACTGACCGCTCCAAACATACCGGAACCAAAAACCTCCCGAACCGATACCCCGGTCCGGGAGGTTTTGATATCATATGGAGCGGCGTCCCCAATTGCATGGAATCGCGTTCCGCAATTGTCGGGAGGCAGCGTCACCGATCTGTAGGGGGCGGCGTCCCCGACGCCCCCCGCAGCAATACTCCGTTTTCGCCCAACCTCCGGCGAATCCGAACACGCTCCCCCGTAGGGAAGGGGCTTGTGTCAAGACCCACATGGTTTACAGATTGTGCAAACACATGGTTTACACATGGGGGTCACAAATTCCTGCAAAATGATTTGGAAGGAGGGCGTAGCCCGACTGGAAAATCATTTTGCAGGC
>JAFXXH010000008.1 GCA_017542425.1 Oscillospiraceae bacterium
CGCCCTCCTTCCAAATCATTTTGCAGGAATTTGTGACCCCCATGTGTAAACCATGTGTTTGCACAATCTGTAAACCATGTGGGTCTTGACACAAGCCCCTTCCCTACGGGGCGGCGGTTGCGGATTCGCCCGAAGATGTGGAAAACGGGGGTGCTGCTGCGCGGAACGCCGAGGACGGCGTTCCCTACCGGGCGCTTGCGAATTCGCCGGACGTTTGTGATGATTTCGCCGTTGCTGCGGGGGAGCGTCGGGACGCCGCCCCCTACTAGGCCGCTGCGGGTTCGTCCTTTCCTTCCCCCAGCGGGGGAAGGTGGCATCCGCCGATCCCCCGCGAGGCGGATGACGGAAGAGGGAGAACGTGACCGCCAGCAGACGGTAGAATCGTTCGCATACCCCCACCCCTGCAATCATTTCCACAGCGCGGGCCCGCCGCGTTCTCCCTCTCCTGCCGCCCTTGTGGGCGGCACCCTCCCCCGCCGGGAGAGGGAAAGGACGGGCGCTGCGGCTTCACGCGACGTGGCTGCATACAGCCGAAAGCGCAAGCCCCCTCAGTCAGCAAAAAAGCCCATAAAACCGCAACAAGCCCCCTCCCTGTGTCTGGTCTATGACAGGGAGGGGGCTTGCTGCACCTCAGTCGAGCACCTCGACCGAGACCTTTTGCCCTTTGCGCTGGGCGATGGCTTTCATCAGGACGCGGACCTCTTTGATGATCCTGCCCTGACGCCCGATGACCTTGCCCATGTCGCCGTTGGCCACACGCACCTCGAAGGTCGTGCCGCCGCCGGTCTCGTACTCGGTCACGGAAACCTCGTCGGGGTGATCCACCAGATTCTGGATCAGATAGGTCAGCAGTTCTTTCATGGAAATCGAGCCTGCTCCTTATTCCGCCGCGGTCTCGGCAGCGTCAGCAGGGGCGGGCGCGGGGGCGGCGGCCTCCGCCTTCTTCAGCAGCGCCTTCACGGTGTCCGTGGGCTGGGCGCCGTTGGCGATCCAGTAGCGGGCGCGCTCCAGGTTCACCTTCACGGCGGAGGGGGTGGCGGTGGGGTCATAGGTGCCCAGCTCCTCGATGAAGCGGCCGTCCCGGGGGAAGTGGGAGTCGGCGACGACGATGCGGTAGTAGGGATTCTTCTTCGCGCCCATTCTGCGCAGTCTGATCTTGACCATGGTGTTGAAACCTCCAAAATGTAAATTGTTTTTTTTTATGCCTGAATACCGGGGGGAAGGCTTCCCTGCGGTATGTTTGCCTTTTTTTACAGGCCCAGCTTGCCCATGCCGGGGAAGCCGCCCATGCGCTGCATCCGCTTGAGCTTCTTGCCGCCCATGCCGCTCATCTGGCGCAGCATCTTCTGCATGGTCTCGAACTGGCGCAGCAGCCGGTTCACGTCCACCACGCTGGTGCCGCTCCCGGCGGCGATGCGCTTTTTCCGGGACGAGCCGATGATTTCCGGATTCTCCCGCTCCCGGGGGGTCATGGACTGGATGATGGCCTCGGTCCTTGCCATGGCCTTGTCGTCCAGCGCCGCGCCGGACAGGGCTTTCGCGTCCACGCCCGGCACCATCGCCAGCAGATCCTGGACGCTGCCCATGCGCTTGAGCTGGCCCAGCTGCTCATAGAAGTCCGCCAGGGTGAATTTGTTGGCCCGCAGCCGCTCCTCCAGCTCCTTGGCCTTCTTCTCGTCCAGGCTCTGCTCGGCCTTTTCGATGAGGGTCAGCACGTCGCCCATGCCCAGGATGCGCCCGGCCATGCGGTCGGGGTGGAAGACCTCGATCTGGTCCAGCTTCTCCCCGGTGCCCGCGAATTTGATGGGCTTGCCCGTCACGGCCTTGACGCTGAGGGCCGCGCCGCCCCGGGCGTCGCCGTCCAGCTTCGTGAGCATGATGCCGTCCACGCCCAGGGCCGCGTCGAAGGCGGAGGCCGCGTTCACCGCGTCCTGGCCGGTCATGGCGTCCACCACCAGCAGGATCTCCGCCGGTTCGGTCTCGGCCTTGATGCGCCGCAGCTCGTCCATCAGCGCCTCGTCGATGTGCAGCCGTCCGGCGGTGTCCAGGAACACCAGGTCGTTGCCGTGCTCCTTCGCGTGGGCGATGCCGGCCCTGGCGATCTGCACCGGGTCGCCCTGGCCCATCTGGAAGACGGGGATGTCCAGCTGGCGTCCTACGGTCTGCAACTGGGCGATGGCGGCGGGGCGGTACACGTCGCAGGCCACCAGCAGGGGGCGCTTGCCCTGGCGGCGCATCAGCGCGGCCAGCTTGGCCCCGTTGGTGGTCTTGCCCGCGCCCTGGAGGCCCACCAGCATCACCACGCTGGGGCTGCGGCTGGAGATGTTCAGCTTCTGGCTCTCGGAGCCCATCAGGGCGATGAGTTCCTCGTTGACGATCTTGATGACCATCTGCGCCGGGCTCAGGCTCTCCAGCACGTCCCGGCCCACGGCCCGCTCGGTGACGCGCTTGACAAAGTCCTTGACGACCTTGTAGCTCACGTCGGCCTCCAGCAGCGCCAGGCGCACCTCGCGCATGGCCTCTTTCACGTCGCTCTCGTTCAGCCGCCCCTTGCCCCGCAGCTTGCGAAAGGCGGCGGATAATTTGTCGGAAAGGGATTCAAATGCCATGTTGATCGGCCTCCTTTCAGTCTGCCAGTTCGTCCAGCAGGGCCAGCATCCGGCGCTGCGCCGGACTGGGCGCCAGCGCGGAAACCAGGCTCCGCAGCTCCGTCAGCTTCTCCCGCCGCCGCAGCGCCCGCGCCACCAGGCCGGTCCGGGCCTCGATCTCCCGGAGGCTGCGTTCCCCCCGGCGGATCAGGTCCCAGACCGCCTGCCGCGTGGCGCCGTACTGTTCGGCGATCTCCTGCAGGCTCAGGTCGCTGTTGTAGTGGAGGTCATAGCACTCCCGCTGCTTGTCCGTCAGCAGTTCGCCGTAAAAGTCAAAGAACAGGGTGTGCAGCAGGGTCTCGTCCATCTATGCCACCTCCCGTCACAGCCCGCCCATCATAGCACGCCCCGGCGCGGCTGTCAAGTAGTTTTATTTGACACGGTTTCCTCGGCAAAAAACGCCGCGATCTCCGCCCAGTCCGCCGCCACGCTGCCCTGGGCAAAGCCGCCTTTCCCACCGCCGCGCCCCCGCAGCGCCGCGTTCATCCGCCGCAGCGCGTCCGGCGGCAGCTTCACCGCGTAGCGCCAGCCGGTCCCGTCGGCCCCGGAAAAAACCGCCGCCCCCGCCGGACAGGCCGCGCCGATGCGCTCGCACAGCCGCCGCAGCCCGTCGGGGCTCAGGTCGGGTTCCCGCAGCAGGGCGAAGTCCCGCCCCGCGTACCGGGCCGCCAGCAAGTCAAAGAGCCGGTTTTCCGCCCCCACCAGGCGGTATTTCATCTCCGCCAGCTCCTGTTTGAGCCGCTCGGCCGCCGCCGCCGTCTTCCGCTCCGGCGCGGAGAGCAGGACGCTGACGGCGTGGTTCTGGGCCGCCACCGCCGCGCAGTAGTCATAGGCCCGGCCCCCCGCCAGCAGCTCGATGCGCACGCCCTCCCGGAAGGGCTTCAGGGAGAGCAGCCTGATGAGGCCGATGGCCCCGGCGCTGCGCACATGGGTGCCGCAGCAGGCGCAGCAGTCCGCCCCCGGCACCGTGACGATGCGCACGTCCCCGGCCAGGGCCTTCTTGCTCCGGTAGGGCAGGGCGGCCAGCTCCGCCGGGTCGGGGTGCGTCACCAGAAAGGGCCGGTCCTCCCAGATGACCGCGTTGGCCGCTCGCTCGATGTCCGGCAGGTCCTCCGGCGGGATGGGGCGGTTGAAGTCGATGACCACGGCCTCCTCCCCCAGGTGGAAGCCCACGTTGTCGCAGCCGTAGCGGGCGCAGATCAGGCCGCTGACGATGTGTTCCCCGGAGTGCTGCTGCATGTGGTCAAAGCGCCTGACCCAGTCCAGTTCGCCCTCCACCTCCGCCCCCGGGTCCAGCGGCCCGTCGCAGAGATGCACGACCTCGTCCCCCCGGTTCCGGGTGTCCGTCACGCTCACGCCCCCCAGCAGACCCCGGTCCCCGGGCTGGCCGCCTCCCTCCGGGTAAAAAGCCGTCCGGTCCAGCACCACCGCCCAGCCGCCTTTCTCCGCCGTGCATGCCTGCACCCGGGCGGAAAAGCGCCGCAAAAAGGGCGCATTCTCATACAAACGCTCCGTCATACCGCCGTCTCCCCCTCGTTTTTTCATGTGGAATGCACCCATCATAGCACAGTTTCCCGTCGGAGGAAAGAGCCGGGATGCGCCGGGCCAGAAAAAGCGGCGCGGGGCGGCGAATCGGGGCGTTTTTTGCGCTGCGGGCGGATTTGACGCTTGACATCGGAGGGGAGACGTAATAAAATATATTCGTATCGTTGTGCCCTGTTTCTGGGGAGAGCGGGGCGGAACGCTGCACGGTCACCGAACCGATGCCGCCGTGGGCGGCAGCCGTATTTCTATATATTTATTCTGTTTTTTCTGGTTTATTTATATAGTGATCATTCGGCAGGAGAAAACCACCGCATAATTCTAAGGGAATGGAGGTGTGTTTGTTGATGTTGCCTTGGTACATTGCACTGATTGTCGCAATCGTCTGCCTGACCGCCGGGATTTTCGGCGGCGTGGTCTTCCGCAAGCGCGTGGCGGAGCGCGAGATCGCCAGCGCGGAAGAGGAAGCAAAGCGGATCATCAATGAATCCATCAAGAGCGCGGAGAGCAAGAAGCGGGAAGCGCTGTTGGAGGCAAAGGAGGAAATACACAAAAGCCGCAGCGAGTTTGAGCGCGAGGAGAAAGAGCGCCGGACCGAGCTGCAACGGCAGGAGAACCGCCTGCGTCAGAAGGAAGAGAATCTGGACCGCAAGACCGATTCTCTGGAGAAGAAGACCGAGAACCTCAACCGCAAGATCGCGGAGGCGGAAGCCCAGAATGAGGAGATCGGCCGGATCAAAAAAGGCCAGCTGGAGATGCTCGAGCGCATCTCCGGCTACACCGTGGACGAGGCGAAAGCCTACCTGATCGCCCAGGTGGAGTCCGAGGTCACCCACGAAATGGCGCTGAAGGTCAAGGAGCTGGAGACCGAGGCCAAGGAAGAGGCCGACCGCAACGCCCGGGAGATCGTGGCGCTGGCCATCCAGCGCTGCGCCGTGGACCACGCCAGCGAGATCACCGTCTCCGTCGTACCCCTCCCCAACGACGAGATGAAGGGACGCATCATCGGCCGCGAGGGCCGGAACATCCGCAGCATCGAGACCCTGACCGGCTGCGACCTGATCATCGACGACACCCCGGAGGCCATCACCGTCTCCAGCTTCGACCCGGTCCGCCGGGAGGTGGCCCGCCTGGCGCTGGAAAAGCTCATCGCCGACGGCCGCATCCACCCGGCCCGCATCGAGGAGATGGTGGCAAAGGCCCAGAAGGAGGTCAACGCCGTCATCAAGCAGGAGGGCGAGCGCGCCGTCTTTGAGACCGGCGTCACCGGCCTGCACCCGGACCTGGTGCGGATGCTGGGCCGCATGAAGTACCGCACCAGCTACGGCCAGAACGTGCTGAACCACTCCATCGAAGTGGCCCACATCGCCGGACTCATGGCCGCCGAGCTGGGCGCGGACGTGATGAGCGCCAAGCGCGCCGGTCTGCTGCACGACATCGGCAAGAGCATCGACCATGAGGTGGAGGGCAGCCACGTCACCATCGGCGTGGACCTGGCCCGCCGCTACAAGGAGTCCGAGGCCGTCATCCACGCCATCCACGCCCACCACGGGGACGTGGAGGCCAAGACCATCGTGGCCGTGCTGGTCCAGGCTGCCGACGCCATCTCCGCCGCCCGCCCCGGGGCGCGCCGGGAGAACATCGAGAACTACGTCAAGCGCCTGGAAAAGCTGGAGCAGGTCTCCAAGAGCTTCCCCGGCATCGAGTCGGCCTACGCCATCCAGGCCGGGCGGGAGATCCGCATCATGGTCAAGCCCGAACAGGTCAGCGAGGACCAGATGGTGCTCCTGGCCCGGGACATCGCCAAAAAGATCGAGGCCGAGCTCACCTACCCCGGCCAGATCAAGGTCCACCTCCTGCGGGAGACGAAGATCGTGGACTACGCCAAATAAACCCGGCAAATACGCCCGGCCCCGGAGTTTTCTCCGGGGCCGCTTTTACAAAAAACCGCCCCGCAAGGCGCGAGCCCCACGGCGGCGTCAGACAACACATGGCGCGATTGCAAATCCATCGGGCGAAAACGCAGGGAAACCGGGACGCGCCGCCCCGGTTTTTGTGCCAAAACAAAAACCTGTCCGTTTTTCGCGCTTTGCACTTGCCTTTTCCTCCGGCATAAAGTATAATGTACGACATGTTACGAATATTATGACTATGAAAGTGGGATGTGAGCGAAGTGAAATCTTATCTGGATATGACGACGGCGGAGCGGAAGGCGGAACTGGCCGAGCAGCAGAAGAAATACGCCAAGGCCAAGGCGGCGGGCTATCACCTGGATATGTCCCGGGGCAAGCCGGACGCCACCCAGCTCAACCTGAGCATGGATATGCTCCAGCAAAACCCCTACGACCTGATCTACACCCGCAAGGGCACGGATGTGCGCAACTACGGCGAGCTGGCCGGCGTGGACGAGGCCAAGGAGCTGTTTGGCCGCCTGCTGGGCGTGGACATGGAGAACGTCATCATGGGCGGCCAGAGTTCCCTGGCGCTGATGTACGATACGGTCATCAAAGCCCTGGTGCTGGGCGTCTACGGCGGGGCCAAGCCCTGGGGCCAGCAGGGGACCATCAAATTCCTCTGCCCCGTGCCCGGTTATGACCGCCACTTCCGCATCTGCGAGGAGTTCGGCATCGAGATGATCTCGATCCCCATGGGCAAAAACGGCCCGGACATGGCCCTGGTGCGCCAGTATGTGGAGAGCGACCCGGCGGTGAAGGGCATCTGGTGCGTGCCCAAATACTCCAACCCCACCGGCTGCGTCTACAGCCCCGACACGGTGGAGGCCTTCGCGGCCCTGAAACCGGCGGCGGACGACTTCCGCATCTTCTGGGACAACGCCTACTTCGTCCACGGCTTCCGGAACCGGGAGGAGCCCCTGCGGAACATCTTCGACGCCTGCCGCAAGTACGGCAGCGAAGACATGGTCTATGAGTTCATGTCCACCAGCAAGGCCACCTTCTCCGGCGCGGGCGTGGCGGTGCTGGTCGCCAGCCGGAACAACATCGCCTTCCTGACCCGGCAGATGAGCGTCCAGACCCTGGGCTACGACAAGATCAACCAGCTCCGGCACGTCCGCTACTTCAAGAACGTGGAGGGCCTGAAAAAGCACATGCGCAAGCAGGCCAACTACCTGCGCCCCAAGTTCGACTGCGCCCTGGCCGCCCTCCACACCGGCCTGGACGGCACCGGCATCGGCACCTGGACCGAACCCAACGGCGGCTACTTCATCAGCTACGACGGCCTCCCCGGCACCGCCAAACGCTGCATCCAGCTCTGCTCCGAAGCCGGCGTCCAGTTCACCGCTGCCGGAAGCTGCTTCCCCTACGGCATCGACCCGGAGGACAAAAACGTCCGCATCGCGCCCAGTTACCCCAGCACCCAGGAACTGTACCTGAGCATCAACGTCTTCTGCATCTGCCAGAAGATCGCGGCGCTGGAAGTGCTGCTGGGGGAGGAGTAAGGAGGAGCCGTGGAAATCGTATTTGAATAAGCTTTGCCGCCATCCCATACCTGTCTGTTGGCCGGGATGGGTTCCATGTCAAGAGTTGGAACGGAAAAAAACTGAGAAGAAGGAGTTTGTGAAGTGTCACATACTCCTTCTTTTTAAGTGTCCATGAGGGTCAGTGCAGGATTCTGTTGCGAAAGCGGGAAAAAAGCGGACGCCGTAGTAAACGCGTTTCAAAACCTTGGCGTAGCTCAGCCTTTCTTTTAGAACTCAAAGAAAAGCTGCGAATTCGCCGGACGTGGCGGATCGACTATGGTGTCGCTGCCGGGGCGTCGGGACGCCGCCCCCTACAATGAAAGGCTGCGGATTCGCCGGACTGGGTGCTTGCCTTTGGTGCTGCTGCCGGGGCGTCGAGACGCCGCCCCCTACAAGGAAATGTTGCGAATTCGCCGGGGGTGGCGGTTTACCTTTGGTGCTGCTGCGCGGCGCGCCGGGGTCGGCGCGCCCTACATGGAAGCGTTTCGGATGCGACGGACCATTGAGTTCGTCGAAGGCGCACTCACCCATTCCCTCCCCCAGCGGGGGAGGGTGTCGCCCACAAGGGCGACCGGAGAGGGAGAACGTGACGGAACCGCGCTATGGAAATGACCGCAGCTGTGGGAATATGCGAACGATTGTACCGTCAGCAAGCGGTCACGTTCTCCCTCTTCCGTCATCCGCCTCGCGGGAGATCGGCGAATGCC
>JAFXXH010000009.1 GCA_017542425.1 Oscillospiraceae bacterium
GGGGACGGTGATGACCGCCTCGGTGACGGTCTGGCCCAGATAGGCCTCGGCGTCCGCCTTGAGCTTCTGGAGGATCATTGCGCTGATCTCCTGGGGGGTGTAGTTCTTGCCGTCGATGCCCACCTTGTAGGCCGAGCCCATCTCACGCTTGATGGAGGAGATGGTGCGGTCCGGGTTGGTGACGGCCTGGCGCTTGGCCACCTGGCCCACCATGCGCTCGCCGCTCTTGGAGAAGGCGACGACGGACGGGGTGGTGCGGTTGCCCTCGGCGTTGGGGATGACGACGGCCTCGCCGCCCTCCATCACGGCCACGCAAGAGTTGGTGGTGCCCAGATCTATGCCGATAATCTTTCCCATGATAGTTACCTCCGAATATGAAATCAAAAATGTTTTTACAATGTTAGAGTGTTCGTTTGAGGGAAAAATCCCCCGTTGCCTCGCAGAGTTTCGCGCCCGCAGGCGCGAAAAAATTCAAATCCATTTTTTGCGGGGCTTTGCCTCGCAAAAACACCTCTCGCGGAGAGAGTATCCCCGAAGGGGGCGCGAACGCAACGCAATCCCTCTCATTTCAGAACCCAGCAAAGCGGTTCTGAAATGATTAGTTCGCGACTTTCACCATGCTGAACCGGATCACCCGGTCGCCCAGGCGGAAGCCCTTTTGCAGCTCCTGGACCACCGTGTTGTCGCCCACGGACTCGTCTTCCACGTGCATCACCGCGTTGTGGAGCTGGGGGTCGAAGGGCTGGCCCTCGGCGGCGATCTCCGTCACGCCCAGGCCCTGAAAGACGCTGAGCAGCTGGTTGAAGATCAGCTCCACGCCGCGCTTGTAGGCCTCGTCCGCCGTCTCCGCGCTCAGGGCGCGGCAGAGGTTGTCGTAGACCGGCAGGAAGCGCGAGACCGTGTCCACGCGCACGTCGCTGTAGATGTTTTCCCGCTCCCGGATGGAGCGCTTTTTGTAGTTGTCAAACTCCGCCATCAGCCGCAGGAGTTTGTCGCTTTCGGCGGCCTTTCCGGTCTCCGGCTTTTTCGGGGGCTCCGGGGCCTGCTCCGGTTCCGGCTCGGCGGGCTGCTGCGGCTCCTGGGCCGCTTCGTTCTGCTCCGGGGGCGCGGCCTGCTCCGGTTCGGCGGTCTCCTGGGGGGCCGGGGCCTCCACGGGGACTTCCTCCTGCACCGGGGCGTTCTGCTGCTCCAGTTCCGGCGTCTGCTCCTGATTTGCTTCCATGTCGTTCTCCCTCTTCCTGCGTGTATCGCAAACTTGTTATGATCTGTCGGAAATCGCCTAAGGGCGTCCCGGCTTTTTGTCCGGATCGGTGAGCATCAGCTTCCCGAAACCCGGCAGGGCCGTTCCGGCGGAGTCCGCCAGGGCCCGGCTCAGACCGGCGGCGATGTAGCTCAGCTTGGCCGCCACCCGGGAGTAGTCCATGCGGGTGGGTCCCACCACGCCGATGAGGCCCTGCATCCCGTCCCCGGCGTCGTACTTTGCCAGAATCACGCTGCTGTCCCGCAGCTCCTTGGCGATGTTCTCCGGGCCGATGAGCACCCGGATGTCCTGCCCCGCCGCGTCCGTGAAGCTGAGGCCGCTCAGGTTGCCGGCGTCGGAGAGGTAGTCCATCAGGCTGTGGGCCTTGGCCGGGTCCTGAAACTCCGGCTGCCGCAGCAGCTTGGCCCCCCCGGAGACGGCGGCCCGGGCACAGTGACAGCGGGAGAGGATCTCGATGACGAAGCCCGCCACCACCGCCGTCAGGCCCATGCGGTCGTCAATGGCCCGCTCGGCGGCGCGGATGCGCTCGGCGTCGATCTCCGCTTCGGTCACGCCGCAGAAGTTGGCATTGGCCACGGTGCCCAGTTTTCGGAGTTGCGCCTCCTCCACCGAAAAGGGGAGGTGGACCAGCTTGTTCTGCACCGTTCCGCTGCCCAGCAGCAGGACGATGATGAAGGTGTTGGCGTCCACATAAATGAGGTCCAGCCTCCGCACGGTGTCCGGCGGCTGGCTGCATACGGTCAGGGCGGGGTAGTCGGTCATGTCGGCGGCCAGACGGCCCGCGTGGTCCAGCATCCGCTCCTGTCCCTGGGCCGGGTCGCCCAGGCTGCGGTTGATCCGATCGGCGTCCTCCCGGCTCAGGTCCGGGCGCTGCATCAGCTCGTTGACGTAGAGCCGATAGCCCAGGACGGTGGGGACGCGCCCGGCGCTGGTGTGGGGCTGCTCCAGATAGCCCAGGGCGGTCAGCTCGCTCAGTTCGCTGCGGATGGTGGCCGAGCTGACGTGCAGCCCCGCCTTCTCCGCCAGGAGCTTGCTGCCCACCGGCTCCGCCGAGGCGATGTATTCCTCAATGACGGCGGCCAGTATTTTCTTTTTGCGCTCGCTCAGCTTCGCCATGCCTTCGTCCCTCTTCCGCCCGGCAGTCGTGGTCCCCGGGTGCTGGCACTCTTTTCTTCTGAGTGCTAATTTACGCTCTTTTCCTCCGATTGTCAAGAGCCTTTGCAAAGGATTTGCAGCTTTTACCGATTGTTCACAGTTTGCCGGGGCGGCGGGGCGGATTTTTTGTAACTGTTCAGTATCCGCTTCGCTGGGCTACTGAACAGAGGGGTAGCGCTGCGCGAGCGCGGTGGCGCGGGAGAGGGCACACTCGCTCCGCGAGCGGTATTTTTGGCGAAACAAGGGTTCCGCCAAAAATGATGGAACTTTTTTCGCGCCTGCGGGCGCGAACTTAAGCGAGGCAACGAGGGTACTGAATCGTTGCGGTTTTTTTATCAATTATAAGATGTACAGGAGGCCAGAACAAAATCCGGGCGCGCCGTGGGAGTGTTCTCCACAGCGCGCCCGGCGTGCGTTTCGTTTATTTTTTGGTCCAGGTGCTCCACTTGTCCGCCAGGGAGTTGATCTGGCCGGTGAAGCGGGCGATCTCCTTGTTGGGGATGCCCCGGCAGGCCCCGGCCACGCCCCGCAGCCGGTCCGCCGCCGCCAGCAGGGCGGAGAAGACCGTCTCGTTGCGCTGCTGCCGGGCGGTGAGGCGCTGCACCGGCACCCCCGCCGGGGTCTCCAGATAGCGCCCGGCCAGCAGATCGAAGACCGCGCCGGAGTAGGGGGCGCTGACGGTGAAGCCGTAGTCCTCCGCCAGGGTGGCGGCGTAGCGCTTGAGCGTCTCGTCCTCCCCGTGGTTGACGAAGACCATCCGGGGCTTGGGCGCGAAGGCGGTGATCCAGCGCAGCAGCCCCTCCCGGTCCGCGTGGCCGCTGACGCCGGGGAGGTAGGCGATCTCCGCCTTGACGCCGATCTCGTCCCCCAGGATTTTGAGCTGCTTTTTCCCGTCCATCAGCGCCCGGCCCGTGGTCCCGGCGGCCTGATAGCCCACGAAGAGGACCATGCTCTCCGGCCGCCAGAGGTTGTATTTCAGGTGGTGGCGGATGCGCCCGGCCTCGCACATGCCGCTGGCGGAGATGATGACCTTGGGCTCCGGGTCGTCGTTGATGGCCCGGCTCTCCGCGCTGCTGACGGCCATGTGCAGCCCCGGAAACACCAGGGGGTTCACGCCCTGGGCCAGCATGTCCCGCATGTCGTCGTCAAAGTTGCTCTCGTCGCACTGGAGGAAAATGCCCGTGGCCTCGTTGGCCAGAGGGGAGTCCATGTATACCGGGAAGTCCCCGTGCCCCCGCACCAGGCCGCCGCGCTGGATCTCCCGCAGAAAATATAAGATCTCCTGGGTCCGCCCCACGGCGAAGGAGGGGATGACCACGTTGCCGCCCCGGTCCAGCACCCGCTGGATGCAGTCGGCCAGGTAGCGGACGGAGTTCTTCTCCCCCCGGTCGTGATTGCGGTCCCCGTAGGTGCTCTCCGTCAGCACATAGTCGGCCTCGGTGAGGTACTCCGGGTCCCGGATGATGGGCTGCAGGTGGTTGCCGATGTCCCCGCTGAACACGAGCTTCCGGGTCTCGTCCCCCTCCCGCAGCCAGACCTCGATGCTGGCCGAGCCCAAAAGGTGCCCGGCGTCGGCAAAGCGGATGTTCACATGTTCGCCGATCTGGTACAGTTCCCGGTAGGCGCAGGGGCGCAGCCGTCCGATGGCCCCCTCCGCGTCCTCCAGGGTGTAGAGGGGTTCGGCGGGGGGCTCGCCGGCCCGCTGCTGCTTGCGGCTCATCCACTGGGCGTCGCTGGCCTGGATGTGGGCGCAGTCGCGCAGCATGATCTCGCAGAGCTGGGCCGTGGCTGCGGTGGCGTAGATGGGGCCGCGAAAGCCCCGCTTGTACAGCAGCGGCAGCAGGCCGCTGTGGTCGATGTGGGCATGGGTCAGCAGCACGAACTCGATGTCCTCCGCCCGGACCGGGATCTCCTGGTTGACGAAGATGTCCTGCCCCTGCTCCATGCCGCAGTCCACCAGGCCGAAGTGGCCCGCCACTTCCAGCATGGTGCAGCTTCCGGTGACCTCGTGGGTCGCGCCCAAAAATGTCAGCTTCATGTGCTCTCTCCTCTCAGCCCTCGCCGTCGCCGCCCAGCAGGCGGGCGCTCTCCTCCAGGGGGAGGGCGGAGACGCCGCGCAGACGGCTGTTGATCTTTCTCGTGCGGACCCCCACCAGCTTGTCCAGCTCCGCGCCGGTCTGCTCGATGCGCTTCTGGGCGGCGCTCAGCACGTCCTCGAAGGAGGCAAACTCGGTCTTCACCGCGCCCAGCAGGGTCCAGACCTCCCCGGAACGCTTCTGGATCGCCAGCGTGCGAAAGCCCATCTGGAGGCTGTTCAGCAGGGCGGCGAAGGTGGTGGGCCCGGCGATGTTCACCCGGTAGCGCCGCTGCAGGGTCTCCACCATGCCCATGCGCACCACCTCGGCGTACAGGCCCTCGAAGGGCAGGAACAAAATGGCGAAGTCGGTGGTGTGCGGCGGGTCGATGTACTTGTCCCGGATGTCCCTGGCCTCCGCTTTCAGACGGGCCTCCAGGGCGTTGCGGGCGGCGGCCAGCCTGGCCGGGTCCCCGGTCTCGTAGGCGTCCAGCAGGGCGCTGTAGCTGTCGCCGGGGAATTTGGCGTCCACGGGCAGATAGACGCCGCTGCCGTCCTCGCCGGGCAGCCGGATGGCGTACTCCACCCGGTTGGCGCTGCCGGGTCGGGTGGCCACGTTGGTCTCGTACTGCTCCGGGCTCAGCAGCTCCTCCAAAATCGCCCCCAGCTGGTACTCCCCCAGGATGCCCCGGGTCTTCACATTGCTCAGGACTTTTTTCAGGTCCCCCACGCCGCTGGCCAGGCTGCGCATCTCTCCCAGTCCGGCGTAGACCGCCTCCAGCCGCTCGCTGACCAGGGCGAAGGACTGGGTGATGCGCTCGTCCAGGGTCTTTTGCAGCTTCTCGTCCACGGTCTGCCGCATCTCCGTGAGCTGGCTCCGGTTCTCCCGCTGCATGGCCTCCAGCCGGGTCTCCACCGTCCGCTGAATGCCCTCCAGGGCGGCGGCGTTCTGGGCGGAGAAGGTGCGGAACTGCTGGTTCACCGAGCCGCTCAGGGTCTCGCTGACCGTGCGCATGGTGCTTTGCACCGTCTGGCTGGCCTCCCGGCGGCTGGCCCGGTTTTCCGTCAGCAGCTCGTGTTTCAGCCCCCGCAGCAGCAGGGCCGAGCGCTCCGTCACCTCGTCGGCCACCCGGTCGCCCAGCCGCTCCGGGCGCAGCCTGTGCAGACGGCGGAGGGTCAGGCTCAGCAGCACCAGGGCCGCCAGGGCTGCGGCCAGGGTCAGGCCCAGCAGCACCAGGGTAAGCGTCTCCATGCCGCGCCCCTCACTCGATGCGCAGGGCTTCCGCGTCCACGCAGCGCCCGGTCTCCGCGTCCACGGTGAACAGGGCGCACTCCAGCTTGCTCCGGCCCGAGGCGGAGGCGTAGCGCCGGGGCGGGTCGCCCAGGAACTTGCCGATGCTCTGCTCCGGGTCGATGCCCAGCACGCTCCGGGCCGGGCCGGTCATCCCCAGGTCGGTGATGTAGCCCGTGCCCCCGGCCAGCACCTGGCAGTCGGAGGTCTGGACATGGGTGTGGGTGCCCCAGACCGCGCTGACCCGGCCCTCCAGCAGATAGCCCATGGCCAGCTTCTCGCTGGTGGCCTCCGCGTGGAAGTCCACGAAGGTCAAAAGCGGCTCCCCCTCCTCCGCCAGCAGGGCGTCCACCGTGGCGAAGGGGTTGTCGGTGTTGGCGTCCAGGGTGAAACGCCCCAGGAGGTTGATGACCCGCAGGGGGCCGAAGGGGGTCTCATAGACCCCCACGCCCCGGCCGGGGCACTGGGGCGCGTAGTTCAGGGGCCGCAGACAGCGGCTGGAGCGGTTCAGGTAGTCCTGCAGCTCATAGCGGGTCCAGGTGTGGTTGCCCAGGGTGATCACGTCCGCCCCGGCGCGAAAGATCTCCTCGCATTGGGCGGGGGTGACCCCCACCACATTGGCGTTTTCGCCGTTCACCACGACAAAGTCCAGGCCGTAGTGGCGGCGCAGTCCGGGCAAGGTGCGCCGCAGCATCTCCAGCCCCGGCTTGCCGCAGACGTCGCCCACCGCCAGCAATTTCATCAGCATACTGTTTCCTCCGTTTTCCAGAGAAGGATTGTTTTCTTGTATCTGTTCAGTACCCGCTTCGCTGGGCTACTGAACAGAGGGGTAGCGCTGCGCGAGTGCGGTGGCGCGGGAGAGGGCACACTCGCTCCGCGAGCGGTATTTTTGGAGAAAACGCGGTTTCCGCCAAAAATGATTGAGCTTTTTTCGCGCCTGCGGGCGCGAACTTAAGCGAGGCAACGGGGGTACTGAATCGTTACATTTTTCCATTATAGCATAGTATTGACAGGATTCGCAACGGTTAATCTGCGCATACTGACAGCGCAGTCACAAAGAAAGGGGAGAAGACGCCATGAAATTTGCCAAAGGCATGATGGCAGGGCTGATGGTGGGCGCGGGCCTGATGCTGGTGCTGGGCCCGGACAAGCGCAGCTCCAAGCGCCAGCTCAATCGGGCCCTGCGCAGCATGAAGCAGGCGGTGGAAGAGGCCGGGAGCGCCCTGGGGCTGGGCGTATGACGCAAAGACGCGCCGCTGAGATGACGGCGCGCCGAACATAGTTGTTTTTTACGCTTCCGGTTCCCCCAGCCGCCGGAGAAAGTCCTGAAAGTAGTCCGGCAGCTGCGTGGTGAAGCGCAGCCGCGCCCCGCTGCGGGGGTGCGTCAGCTCCAGCTCCCGGGCGTGGAGGCACTGACCGGCCAGGCCCTTGTCCGCCTTGCCCCGGCCATAGACGATGTCCCCGGCCAGGGGGTGGCCGATGTGGGCCAGGTGGACGCGGATCTGGTGGGTCCGCCCGGTCTCCAGGCGGCAGCGCAGGTGGGTGTGGTCCCGGTAGCGGGCCAGCACCTCCCAGTGGGTGACGGCCTCCCGCCCGCCCGTGGGCAGCACCGCCATGCGCTTGCGGTCCGTGGGGTGCCGCCCGATGGGGGCGTCCACGGTGCCGCTGTCGGCGCGCATCCGCCCGCAGACCACGGCCTCGTAGATGCGGAACATGCTGTGGTCGGCCAGCTGGGCGGCCAGGCCCCGGTGGGCCAGGTCGTTTTTCGCCACGGCCAGCAGGCCGGAGGTGTCCCGGTCGATGCGGTGGACAATGCCGGGGCGCAGCACCCCGCCCACGCCGCTGAGGCTGTCCCCACAGTGCCAGAGCAGGGCGTTCACCAGGGTCCCGTCCGGATGCCCCGCCGCCGGATGGACCACCAGGCCCCGGGGCTTGTTGACCACGATCAGGTCCGCGTCCTCGTAGACGATGTCCAGGGGGATGTCCTGGGCTTGGGGGAGGGCCGGTTCCGGCTCCGGCAGGGAGAGGTCCAGGGCGTCCCCGGGGCGCAGGAGATAGTTTTTCTTCACCGCCTGCCCGTTCACGCGGAGGCCGCCGCTGCCCAGCAGCTTCTGGACGGCGGAGCGGCTCAGGTCCGGGACAAGGCGCGGCAGGAGAGCGTCAATGCGCTCTCCTGCCTGTTGCGCTGTGATTTGAAACCGCAGCTCCATCTCAAAGCTCCCGGAACTCCGACAGGATGCTCTCCAGGTCGAAGTCCTCCGCCTCCGGCTTTTGCGCCGGGGCCTTGCGCTGCGCTGCGGGCCTGGGCTCCACGGTGAAGGATTCCACCTTCGGCTCCGGGGGCGCGGCCACCTTTACGGCAGTGGCCTTCACCGGCGTTTCCTTCTTCTTTTTGGGCCGGGGCGGGATCTCCGGGGCCGCTTCCGGCGCGTTCGCCGGGGCGGGCTTTTCGGCTTCCGCCGGGGCTTCCGTCTCCGCCGGGGCCTCGGGTTCCGTCGGACCCTCCGCCGGGGCGGGCAGGGTCTTGGCCTGCTGTCCGGCCTTCTCGCCGCGCAGCATGGAGAGGATGAAGACCACCACGCCCACGGTGATGAAGATGTCCGCCACGTTGAACACCGGGAAGCGGATGCTCCGCAGGAGGGCCGGGTCGAGCATGTCCACCACCTCGCCGCTGATGACCCGGTCCAGGCAGTTGCCCACGGCTCCGGCCATGACGAAGGAGGCGGACCAGCGGGCGGCGGGCCGGGCGATGACGCCCTTGGCCAGCAGATAGATCACCACGGCCACGAAGACCACGCAGAGCACCACGAAAAACCAGCGGGCGCCCTCCAGGAAGTTGAAAGCCGCGCCGGTGTTGGTCTCATGGGTGAGGTTGAGGACCCCGGGGATCAGCTCCCGCAGTTCGTGGGGCTCCAGGTGGGTGCTGACATAGTACTTGGAGAGCTGGTCCAGGATCAGGGCGATGACCGCCGCAATGGCGTAATACATAAGGGATTCCTCCTTGCCGGAGCGGCCGTGCGGGAACACGGCCTTTCCGTTCTCATTCCGTGCGATTCAGCGTCCGGACCACCCGGGCGCAGCGGGGGCACAGGCCCTCGGCGTCGGGGCTGAGGCTGTGCTTCCAGCAGCGGGGGCACTTCTCGCCCCCGGCCTCGGCCACGGCCACCCGGAGGCCCGGCAGCCCGGCCTCGGTCCCGCCCTTGGCCTGGCCCAGGCGCACCTGGGAGACGATGAACAGGTCGGCCAGCTCGTCCTCGGGGAAGGAGAAGGGCAGGGGGCCGTCGCTCTCCAGGACCACCTGGGCCTCCAGGCTCTTGCCGATGCGCTTTTCCGCCCGGGCCTTCTCCAGCGCGCCGTTGACGGCCTCCCGCACGGTCAGCAGGGCGTCCCACTCCGCCATCCGCTCCGAGGCGTAGTCCGTCAGGGGCTGATACATCTCGTTGAACAGCACGTTGCGCCCGTCGTCCCCGCTGCGGTGGGGCATGGCCTGCCAGATCTCGTCGCAGGTGAAGCAGAGGATGGGGGCCATGATCCGGGTCATGCCGTCCAGGATCAGATACAGGGCGGTCTGGGCGCTGCGGCGGGCCAGGCCCTCGCGCTCGTCGCAGTAGAGCCGGTCCTTGATCACGTCCAGATAGAAGTTGCTCAGCTCCACCACGCAGAAGTCGTTCACCGCATGGGTGATGGCGGAGAAGTCGTAGTCGGCATAGCCCTTCTGGCAGCGCTCGATGAGCCGGTTCAGGCGGGTGACGGCCCACTTGTCCAGCTCTGTCATCTCAGTGGGAGAGACCAGCGCGTCCGGGTCGAAGCCGTCCAGGTTGCCCAGGCAGTAGCGGGCGGTGTTGCGGAATTTCAGATAGTTCTGGCTGAGCTGCTTGAAAATCTCGTCGGAGCAGCGCACGTCGGCGTGGTAGTCGGCGCTGGCGGCCCAGAGGCGCAGCAGGTCCGCGCCGTATTTGTTGATGATCTCGTTGGGGTCCATGCCGTTGCCCAGGGATTTGTGCATGGCCCGGCCCTGGCCGTCCACGGTCCAGCCGTGGGTGATGCAGGTGCGGAAGGGCGCGCCCTGGCCCAGGGCCCCCACGGCGGTGAGCAGACTGGACTGGAACCAGCCGCGATACTGGTCCAGGCCCTCCAGGTACACGTCGGCGGGCCAGAAGCCCTGATCCCGCTGCATACTGGCGAAGTGGGTGGAGCCGGAATCAAACCAGCCGTCCAGGGTGTTCTCTTCCTTCTCAAAGGGCCCCGCGCCGCCGCAGTGGGGGCAGGTGAAGCCCGCAGGCAGCAGATCGGCGGCTTCCCGCAGGAACCAGGCGTTGCTGCCCTCGGCCTGGAAACGTTCCGCAATGGCGGCGATGCTCTCGTCGGTGCAGATGGGCTTGCCGCAGTCCGGGCAGTAGACCACCGGGATGGGCAGACCCCATTTCCGCTGGCGGGAGATGCACCAGTCGGCCCGCTCCCGGATCATGCTCTTCATCCGGTCGATGCCCCAGTCGGGCAGCCAGCGCACGTCGTCGCAGGCAGCGCAGGCCTCGTCCTTGAAGGCGTCCACGGAGCAGAACCACTGGGGCGTGGCCCGGAAGATGATGGGCCCCTTGCAGCGCCAGCAGTGGGGGTAGGAGTGGACGATGTCCTCGCTGGCGAAGAGCGCGCCGGAGGCTTTCATGTCGGCCAGGATGACGGGATTGCTCTCGTCCGTGCCCATCCCGGCGTACTTGCCCGCGTAGTCAGTGTGGCGTCCCCGGTCGTCCACCGGGACCACCAGCTCCAGGCCGTAGCGGCGGCAGGTCTCATAGTCGTCCGCGCCGAAGCCGGGGGCCGTGTGGACGCAGCCGGTGCCGGAGTCCATGGTCACATAGTCCGCCGTGCAGAGCTGGCTGGTCTTGTCCAGGAAGGGGTGGCGGCAGAGCATATACTCAAAGAAGGAGCCGGGATGGGTCTCCAGGATCTCGTAGTCGGAAATGCCGCCCACGGCCATGACCTTCTCCAGCAGGGCCTCCGCCAGAATGTAGATCTCGCCGTTTCCTGCCTTTACGATGGCATAGCTGTCCTCCGGGCTGAGGGTGATGGCCAGGTTGCCCGGCAGGGTCCAGATGGTGGTGGTCCAGATCAGGACGTAGACGCTTTTGCCCGCCAGTTGGGGCAGACGGCCCAGGTCGTCGGCCAGGGGGAACTTGACGTAGACGGTGGTGACCGGGTCGTCGCGGTATTCGATCTCGGCCTCGGCCAGGGCGGTCTCGTCCTTGGGGCACCAGTAGACGGGTTTCAGGCCCTTGTAGATGTAGCCCTTCTTGTACATCCGCCCGAAGATCTTGACTTCCTCCGCCTCAAAGGAAGGGGCCATGGTCAGGTAGGGGTGCTCCCAGTCGCCGAGGACGCCCATGCGGATGAAGCTTTTGCGCTGCACGTCCACATACTTTTCGGCGTAGCGCTGGCAGGCCAGGCGGAAGTCGGCGGTGCTCATGGCCTTGCGGTTGAGCTTCTGGTCCCGGATGATGGCGCTTTCGATGGGCATCCCGTGGTTGTCCCAGCCGGGGACGTAGGGGGTCCAGTAGCCCCGCATGGCGTAGGAGCGGGTGATGATGTCTTTCAGCGCCTTGTTCATGGCGGTGCCCATGTGGATGTTGCCGTTGGAGAAGGGGGGGCCGTCGTGCAGGGAGAAGCGGGGCTTGCCCGCGTTCTTTTTCAGCAGCTCGTGATAGACGTCCTCCCGCTCCCAGCGGGAGAGCATCTCCGGCTCCCGACGGGGCAGCCCGGCGCGCATGGGAAAGGCGGTTTTGGGCAGACAGAGTGTTTTGTTATAGTCTTTGGCCATAGTTGACGTTCTCCATTGATCGAGATTGTGCCCCCGCGCAGCGCGGGGGAATGAAGCAAGGCGGGGCGGGCTTTTTTGGGTCCCGCCCCGGCTATGTTCTTGTGGCGTGGGTTCAGCCCGCGTCGGCCTCGCTGACCAGGTTGAAGGTCCTGGTGGGCTGCTCGTCCTCTTCCTCCGCGGCGGGGGCTTCCGCCTCCACGGGGGCGGGCTGTTCGGCGGGGGCTTCCTCCGGCTCCGCCGCGGCGGCGGTCTCCCGGCGGATGGACTTCACGAAGTCCAGGTCCTCCACCTTCCTGAGGAACTCCAGCTGGCGGCGGCACAGCAGGTCCATGCTGTCCAGGAACTGCACGCTGGCCTTGCGGCTCTCGTCCAGGCGGGTGTGCTCCAGCTCCACCTGGGCCTGGGCCTCGCCGGTGATGCGCCCGGCCTCCGCCTGGGCCTCGGCCAGGAGGGCGTCGGCCTTCTCCCGGGCCTCCCGCTCGATGCTCAGTCCCATCTTCTGGGCGGTGAGCAGGGCGGTACGCAGCGCGTCCTCGTTGCTGCGGTACTCGTCCACCTTGTCCACCAGCACCTTCATCTTGGCCCGCAGCACGGCGTTTTCCTTCTGGAGCAGGCCCAGATCGTTGGCCAGATCCTCCATGAATGCGTCCACCGAGGCCATATCGTAGCCGCCGAAGACGGCCTTTTCAAAGGTGATCCCCCGAATATCCTGCGCTTTGATCATGTCTCTCTTCCCCTATCTCTGTTTCTCAAGTGTGGCGCGGCGGCTCAGAAGTAGACGCCCGTGCCGCTGCCGGCGTCCTCCAGCCGCTCACCCACCAGGTCCACGTTGGGCGGGGTGAGGATGAAGGTGTTGGCGGCGACCTTCTGGATGCTGCCCTCGATGGCGTAGGTGACGCCGGAGAGGAAGTCCACCAGGCGGCGCACCACGTCCTTGGGGGTGGTCTCCAGGTTCAGCAGCACCGCCCGCTTGGCGCGCAGGTGGTCGGCGATCTCCGCGGCGGTGTCAAAGCGCTCGGGCTTGACCAGGATGACCTGCATCTGGCCGCCGTTGCTGAGGTTCACCACCTTGCCCTCCTTGCCGGAGCGGAAGGAGCGGGCAGGGGCGGGCGCGGCGCTCTCGCCGCTGCCGCCGCCGAAGCCGGAAAAGGGGTTGGCCCGGGGGCGCTCCTCCGGTTCGCGGACCGCCTCAGCCTCGTCTACAAATTCGTCCTCGTCTGCGTAAGGACGGGTCAGTTTTTTCAGTTCGTCAAAGAAACCCATCGTCTCTCGGCCCTCCAATTTATAGAATGTTTCCGGAAGTCTCAGCGGGAGCGGCGCTGCCCTGGGGCGCGGCGTAGTTGCGCGCACCGAAGATGGCCGAGCCGACGCGCACCATGTTGGCGCCCTCGGCCACGGCCTCGACATAATCGTCGCTCATGCCCATGGATAGAAAGTCCATAGAGACATTATCATATTTTTTTTCGCCGTTGTCAACAAAAAGCTGACGCATTGCGACAAAATAACGGCGATTGCTTCCGTTTTTTTCTAAAATCGGGGGGACGCACATGAGTCCCCGCACAAAAACGCCCTCCGTCCGGCCCGCCAGAGCCAGCAGTTCCGGCAGCGCGGCGGGGGGAATGCCGGATTTCTGCGCCTCTCCGGCGATGGAGATCTCGATCAGGATGTCCTGGCGCAGCCCCAGGGCCACGGCCCGGCGGCCGATGGCCCGGAGCAGGGCGGGGCTGTCCACCGACTGGATCAGGTCCACCCGGCCCACCAGCTTGTTCACCTTGTTTTGCTGCAAATGTCCGATGAAGTGTTTGGGCGCGCCGGAGTAGGCCCCCTGGGCGTACTTTTCCAGAAATTCCTGCACCCGGTTCTCCCCGCAGGCGTCCACCCCCGCGGCGATGGCCGCCCGGATGCGCGCAGCGTCGTTCATCTTCGTGGCCGCCACCAGCGTCACGGCGCGCCCGCCGGAGACCGCCGCAATGGCCTGCTGTACAGCGCGCACGTTTTCCGCAATGTCCATAGCCTTTGCCTCCCTCTCTGGTTCTCTCTTTTTTTCCTTGCGGCGGCAAGGGACCGGGGACGGGCGCAAGCCCCGTCTTCCCGCTCCCCTGCCGCCCCGGCGCTCAGGCGTCGATCAGCTTGCCTTCCTCCAGGTCCTTGCCCCGGACCACCACGGTGTTGCCCTCCCGCAGCGCGTCGGCGGCGCTGCCCCGCTCCACGATGACGTACTCGTTGGCGGCGTAGAGAATGCGGATGGGCTTGCGCTCCAGGCGCATGGCGGTGACGCACCAGACGTAGGTGCTCTGCGTCTCCTCGTCCACCTGGACCGCCTGGGCCGGGATGCGGATGCCGCTGTAGGAGCCGAAGATGACGCTGGCCGTGGCGCTGCGCAGGGCCAGGGTCTCCGCCATGGCCGTGTCGCAGCGAAACAGCACCGTGACGCTGCCGTTCTCCGAGGGGCTGATGCTCAGCACCCGGGCGCTGATGTCGGCGCTGTAGTGGCGGCCAAAGTTCAGCTTGGCGCTGCGGCCGGGGCTGAGGTTCGCCGCGTCCACGGAGCGCATCGCCGCCGCGAAATACCAGCGATAGCCGGAGACCAGCTTGCCGAAGGCCTCCGGCACCGTCTCCCGCCCCTGCTCGATCAGCTCCTCCAGGCGGCTGGGGGAGACGCCGTCCACGTCCTCCATACGCAGATGCTCATAGCCGTCCACCAGGGAGCTGAAGGTGCTGGGGAACTCCGCCCGGATGGACACATCGTCGTCGGCCACCCGGGCGCGCAGCGTGCGCAGCTCGCCCTGGAGCTCGTCCAGCCGGGCGTAGGAGATCTGGCTGCTGTCCACGCCCAGCAGCAGCCCGCTCAGCTGCGTGGCCGCGCTGTCCAGGTTCAGCATATCGTGCCGGGCGGCCACCGCCGCCACGTTCCGGGCGGCGGCGGTCAGGGCCGTCTCCCGGCTGGTGACGCTGCTGACGCTGCTCAGGCCCGCCAGGGCAGCGGAGACCCGCTCGATCTCCGTCTCCAGGGCGTGGATGCGGTTGGCGCGCTCCAGGCCCTCCGGGCCGCTGACCGCCGTGGCCACCACGCTCCCGGCGGCCACCCGGGCCCCGTTTGCCGCCGTCACGTCCACATAGGGGGCGGTGCTGGTCAGCACCGTCTCCTCCCGGATCAGGATGCCGCTGGCGGTGCCGCTCAGGTCGAAGTCGGCGCTGATGGCCTCCGCCGTGACGACGCCGTTTTCCAGCGCCCGGAAGGCGTAGCTGCCCAGATAGGCCAGAAAGCCCAAAAACAGCAGCACCGCGATGAAGATGGTCAGTCGGTCGGTTCGTTTCATGTCGCTTCTCTTTCTCTTGCGGCAGGGCGCTTGGCCTGCCTTATTCCTCCACGCCCAGCTCCAGGGGCCTGGGGGGCGCGACGGTGGAGATGGCGTGCTTGAAGATCATCTGCTGCCGCCCCTCGCTCTCCACCAGCACCACAAAGCTGTCAAAGCCCCGGATCACGCCCTTGAGCTGGAATCCGTTCATCAAAAAGACGGTGACCACGCACCGCTCCCGCCGTGCGGCGGCCAGGAACTGGTCCTGATAATTCGGAAGTTTCTGCATCGTTCGGCTCCTTTTCCGGGCGCCGAAGGGCTGGCTGCTGCCATGATACCACATCCGGCGCCTTATGTAGAATGATTTTTACAGAATTTCTCTGTGCCGTCATTCTACGCTCAGAGCCGGGCAAAACCCGTCGAAGTTCGTTGCCTGGCCGCAGTTTTGCTCAGCCCCGCCAGAGGGCCAGGACTTCCGCCGCCCCCTTTGCGATGTCCGGGGAGCCGTCCCAGCGCAGCCAGTGCAGCGCCCGGTCCCGCCGCAGCCAGGTGAGCTGGCGCTTGGCGTAGCGCCGGGACTCCATCTGGATGCGCGCCACGGCCTCGGCCCGGCTGCATTCCCCCCGCAGGGCGGCAGCTGCCTCCTTGTAGCCGATGGCCTGCATGGCCGTGCTCTGCGCGTCCAGCCCGGCGGAGAGCAGTCCGGCCACCTCGTCGAACAGCCCCGCCGCCTCCATCTGCGCCACCCGCTGGTCGATGCGGTCATAGAGCCGCTGGCGCTCGGCAAAGCACAGCGCCACCCGCAGGGAGGGCCAGCGGGGGGGCAGGGCGGATGTGCGTGCGTCGTGGGCGCTGATGGTCTCCCCGGTGAGAAGCCAGACCTCCATGGCCCGGACCAGGCGCTTTTTGTCCGCCGGGGCCAGACGCGCAGAGCGCTCCGGGTCCACGGCCCGCAGCCGCTCCCGAAAGGCCGCTCCGCCCAGGCGCTCGTACTGCGCGTTCAGTTCCTCCCGCAGCGCCCCGTCGCCCTGGGCGGCGAAGTCCCGGCCCGACAGGAGGGAGTCGATATATAAATTGGTGCCGCCCACCAGAATGGGCTGTTTTCCTCTGGAGAAGATGTCCTCCACCGCGCCCTGGGCCAGTTCCACCCAGCGGGACACGGAGAAGGGCTCCCACGGCTCGGCCACGTCGATGAGGTGGTGGGGCACGCCCTTTGTCTCCTCCGGGCGGACCTTGGCCGTGCCGATGTCCATGCCGCGATAGACCTGCATGGAGTCGGCGGAGACGATCTCCCCGTCCAGACGCCGGGCCAGCTCCACCCCCAGGGCGGTCTTGCCGGAGGCGGTGGGGCCGGTGAGCACCAGCAGCCGCCGCGTGTTCCCGTCCATGGCGGCCTCACTTTCCCGTGCGCAGGAACTGCCGGTCCAGCTCCGCCCTGGTCAGCCGGACGCTGACCGGGCGGCCATGGGGGCAGGTGCGCACTTCCCCGCGCAGCACCCGGACGGCCAGGGCCTCCAGCTCCGCCGGGTCGGAGCGGTCCCCGGACTTGATGGCCGCCTTGCAGGCCACCGTGCGCAAAACCCGCTCCCGCAGGTCCTCCGGGCGGCCCTGGCCCAGGGCCTCGGCCAGTTCCTCCAGGGCCGCCAGCGCGTCCCCCGCCAGCTCGGCGGGCACGGCCCGGAGCACCACCCCATCCTCGCCGAAGCGCTCCAGCTCAAACCCGGCCTCGGCCAGCAGCGCCTCGCTGCGCTCCAGCAGTTCCGCCGTGTCGCCGCCGCAGTTCCAGCTCAGGGGCGTCAGCAGGGTCTGGCGCATCTGTGGCCCCAGCCCGGCCAGCAGCCGGTCGAAGTTCAGCCGCTCGTGGGCGGCGTGTTTGTCGATGAACAGCAGGCTCCCCTCCGTCTCCACCAGGATGTAGGTGCCCAGGGCCTCCCCGATCAGGCGATGGGGGGGCACAGGGGGGGGCGGCGGGCTTGTCCGCGCCGCGTCCCGAACGGGTTCCGGGCCGGGAACGGAAGGGGCTTCCGCCTTCTCCTTCGTCCGCTCCATCCTCTCCGCCGGGCGAAACAGCTCCGGCCTGGGGACGCTGGGGCTCAGTTCATAGGGGGGCAGCGCGTCGTGCAGGGGCAAAACGCTCTGCACCGGGTGAAAGGTCTCCTTTGGCGCCGGCGCGGGCCGGACGGCGGGGGAAGTTTCCGGGGCGCTCTGTCCCCGGACGCGCTTTGCCGTGCCCGGGGACAGCCGGATCTCCGCCGTGCCGCGCTCCCCCGGGGCCTCCAGCGCCCCCCGGACGGCGGAATACACCGCCTCGAAGACCGCCCGCTCGTCGCTGAACTTCACCTCGCGCTTGGTGGGGTGGACGTTCACGTCCACCTTCCCGGGTGCGAGCGTCAGCCAGAGCACGGCGGCGGGGAAGCGCCCGGACAGCAGACTGTTCCGATAGGCCTGTTCCAGGGCCGTCTGCACCGTCAGGGCGTGGAAGGCGCGGCCATTCAGGAAAAAGAACTGGCCGGCCCGGTTGCCCCGCCCGGCGTGGGGGGCGCTGACGTAGCCGCGCACCCGCAGGCCCCCGGCCTCCCCTTCACAGAAAAGCAGTCCCATGGCAATGTCACGGCCCAGCAGGGAATAGACCGCGCTTTTCTCCTGCCCGTCGCCGGGGGAGAAGAAGACCTCCTCCCCGTCCCGGCGCATCCTCAAACTCACCTCCGGGTGCCCCAGGGCGCAGCGCAAGGCCGCGCCCACGCAGGCGGCGGCCTCCGCCCGGTCGCTTTTCAGGAACTTCCGCCGGGCGGGGGTGTTGTAAAAGAGGTCCTGCACCAGCATGTCCGTGCCCTCCGGCGTGCCCACCGGGTTCATCTCCTGGATGTCCCCGGCGGTCAGCAGTACCCGCGTGCCCACCGCCGCGCCCCGCTCCCGGGTCCGAAGCTCGATGCGGCTGACGGCGGAGATGGCGGCCAGGGCCTCCCCCCGGAAGCCCAGGGTGGAGATGGCCTCCAGGCCTCGCTCGTCCCGCAGCTTGCTGGTGGCGTGGCGCTGGAAGGCGATCCCCGCGTCCTCCGGGCTCATGCCGCAGCCGTCGTCCGTGACGCGGATGGAGGCCATGCCGCCGTGGCGGATCTCCACGCCGACGCACCTGGCCCCGGCGTCAATGGCGTTTTCCACCAGCTCCTTCACGACGCTGGCGGGGCGCTCCACCACCTCGCCTGCGGCGATCAGGTCCGCGACGTGGGGGGAGAGGATGTTGATGACAGACATAGGCGGCCTCCGGTGGGAAAAATGGCAGGGGCAATTATTTTTTTCATTATACTATAAACAGATTGAAAAAGCTACACCAAAATGCTATAATCACTTGTTACTGACACGAAAAAAAGGAAGGACGGCCATGGCATACGAGAGAACCGAGCTGCCCCGGGCGCAGATCGAGGCCCAGGAGGCGGTGGCGCACCGCATCGCGGCGCGCTTTGCCGCCGAGGGGCGGCGACCCCTGGCGCTGGTGGACACCTACGGCTGCCAGCAGAACGAGAGCGACAGCGAGCGCATCCGGGGCTATCTGGCGGAGATGGGCTGCGGCTTCACCGACGACGAGTTCGCCGCCGACATCATCGTGGTCAACACCTGCGCCGTGCGGGAGCACGCCGAGCAGCGGGTGCTGGGCAACGTGGGCGCGCTGAACCACACAAAGAAGGCCAAGCCCGGCCAGATCATCGCCCTGTGCGGCTGCATGGTGCAGCAGCAGCACATGGCCGAGCGGGTGAAGCGCAGTTACCCCATCGTGAACCTGGTCTTCGGCCCCCACGAGCTGTGGCGCTTCCCGGAGCTGCTGGAGCGGGTATTCAATGAACGAAAGCGCGTCTTCGCCGTGGACGAGAGCGCGGGCACGGTGACGGAGGGCGTCCCCCGGCGGCGGGACGGCCGGGTGAAAGCCTGGCTCAGCGTCATGTACGGCTGCAACAACTTCTGCACCTACTGCGTGGTGCCCTACGTCCGGGGCCGGGAGCGCTCCCGGCGGCCGGAGGAGATCGTGGCCGAGGCGCGGGAGCTGGTGGCCGCCGGATACAGGGACATCACCCTGCTGGGGCAGAACGTCAACAGCTACGGCCGCGACCTGGGCAGCGGGACGGACTTCGCCGACCTGCTGCGGATGCTCAACGGCATCCCCGGCAAATTCATCCTGCGCTTCATGACCAGCCACCCCAAGGATGCCACGGAGAAGCTGTTCCGGGCCATGGCGGAGTGCGAGAAATGCGCCCACCATCTGCACCTGCCGGTGCAGGCCGGGTCCGACCGGGTGCTGCGGGCCATGAACCGGGGCTACACGGCGGCGGAGTATCTGGAAAAAGTGGCCCTGGCGCGGCAGTATATGCCCGACCTGGCCCTGACCACGGACATCATCGTGGGCTTCCCCGGCGAGACGGAGGACGAGTTTGCCGAGACCCTGCGCCTGGTGGAGACCGTGCGCTACGACAGCATGTTCACCTTCCTCTACTCCCCCCGGGTGGGCACAGTGGCCGCCGGGCTGCCGGACCCCCGGTCCAAGGCGGACAAGCAGCGCAGCTTTGACGCGCTGGTGGCCCTGGCCACGGAGATTTCCAGCCAGCGCCACGCGGCCCTGGTGGGGCAGACGCTGGAGGTGCTGGCCGACGGCTATGACCCGGAGGCGGACTGGCCCCTCAGCGCCCGGACTCGCAACGGGCGGCTGGTCCACCTGCGGGGCGGGGACGCATCCCTCCTGGGGCAGTTTTTCCCGGCGCGTATCACCGGGAGCAGCAGTTGGTCCCTGTTTGGGGAAAGCGCGATCGGATAAGGGGGCGTTTGGGATATGGCTGAACTGACCCCCATGAAACAACAATACCAGGCTCTCAAGGCCCGCTACGCCGACTGCCTGCTGTTTTTCCGCCTGGGCGACTTCTACGAGATGTTTGACGAGGACGCGAAGACGGCGGTGCGGGAGCTGGACCTGACCCTGACCACCCGGGACCGGGGCAAGCCCCCGGAGGAACAGACCCCCATGTGCGGCGTGCCCTACCACTCCGCCGAGGCCTACATCGGGCGGCTCATCGCCAAGGGCTACAAGGTGGCCATCTGCGAGCAGCTGGAGGACCCGGCCCTGGCGAAAGGGCTGGTGACCCGGGACGTGGTGCGCATCATCAGCCCCGGCACCGTGACGGACAGCAGTATGCTGGAGGAGGGCCGGAGCAACTACATCGCCGCCGTGCTGCTGGAAGGGGAGTCCGGCGCGGTCTGCTTCGCGGAGGTCAGCTCCGGGGAGCTGTGCGTCTGCGCATACGGGCAGGACGCCCGGAGCCACATCCTCAGCGAACTGGGCCGCTTTGCCCCAAAAGAGGCGCTGCTCAGCCCCGAGGCCATGGCCGAGTCCGGCCTGCGGGACTTCCTGCGCCGCCGCCTGGACGCCCGGCTGGAGCCGGGGGAGGCAGCGCGCTTTGACCCGGCGGCCTGCGACGAACGCCTGACGCGCCAGTTCGGGGCGGGGGCGGAGGCGCTGCGGGACGAGCCGCTGGCCCGCCGGGCCGCCGGGGCCCTGCTGGGCTACGTGGCCGAGACGCAGAAGTTCGACCTGGGCCACATCAGCGCCGTGGAGCTGCTGCGCAGCAGCAAATACATGGAGCTGGACTACACCACCCTGCGCAGCCTGGAGCTGACAGCCAGCCTCCGCAGCGGCGAAAAGCGCGGCAGCCTGCTCTGGGTGCTGGACCGGACGAAGACCCCCATGGGGGCGCGGCTGCTGCGCAGCTGGGTGGAGCGGCCCCTGCTGAACCCCGGCCTGATCCGCCGCCGCCTGAACGCCGTGGCGGAGCTGACGGGGGACACGGTCCGGCGGCGGGAACTGATGCTGGCCCTGAAGGAGATCGGGGACATGCGCCGCAAGCTGGGCCGCTGCGTCTACGGCAGCGCCGGGGGCCGGGACGTGAAGGCCCTGGGGGCCGACTGCGCCGTGCTGCCCCGCCTCCGGGCGCTGCTGGAGGGGGCGCACAGCCGCTATCTGCGGGACATCGCCGCCCTGGACCTCCTGGAGGACGTGGCCGACCTGGCCATGCGCGCCATCTGCGACGAGCCGCCCTTCTCCGTCCGGGACGGGGGCATTCTGCGCTCCGGCTATGACGCGGAGGTGGACCGCCTGCGGGCCCTGAAAGACAACGGCAAGACCATGCTGCTGGAGCTGGGGGAGCGGGAGCGGGCACGCACCGGCATCAAAAAACTGAAAGTTGGCTACAACAAAGTCTTCGGCTACTACATCGACGTGCCCCGCTCCGCCGGGGACGCCCCCATGCCGGAGGACTACATCCGCAAGCAGACCCTGGTGAACGCCGAGCGCTACTTCACCCCGGAGCTGAAAGCCCTGGAGGAACAGCTGCTCTCCGCCGGGGATCGGCTTTCCGCTTTGGAATACGAACTGTTCACGGCCCTGCGGGAGCAGATCGCCGCCCAGGTGCTGCGCATCCAGGCCGCCGCCGACGCGGTGGCGGAGCTGGACTGCCTCTGCGCCCTGGCCGAGACCGCCGTCCGCAACGACTACTGTATGCCGGAGGTGGACCTGGGCAGCGTCATCGACATCCGGGGCGGGCGGCATCCGGTGGTGGAGTGCTGCCAGACCGAGACCCCCTTCGTCCCCAACGATACGCTGCTGAACGACGGGGACAACCGGGTGGCCATCGTCACCGGCCCCAACATGGCCGGAAAGAGCACCTATCTCCGCCAGACCGCCCTCATCACCCTCATGGCCCAGATGGGCTCCTTCGTCCCGGCCAAAAGCGCCGTGATCGGCCTGGTGGACCGGGTCTTCACCCGCATCGGGGCCAGCGACGACCTGGCGGCGGGGCAGAGCACCTTCATGGTGGAGATGAGCGAAATGGCCAACATCCTCCGCCACGCAAGCAGCCGCAGCCTCCTGATTCTGGACGAGATCGGCCGGGGCACCAGCACCTATGACGGCATGGCCATGGCCCGGGCGATTCTGGAACACTGCGCCGACCGCCGCCGTCTGGGGGCGCGGACCATGTTCGCCACCCACTACCACGAGCTGGGGGCCCTGGAGGGCAGCCTGGGCGGGGTGCGCAACTTCCACATCACCGCCAAAAAGCAGGGGGGTGGGCTGATCTTCCTGCGGAAGATCGTCCCCGGCTGCGCCGACGACAGCTACGGCATTGAAGTGGCCTCCCTGGCCGGGGTGCCGGACGGGGTGGTGAACCGGGCACGCGGCTTCCTGCGGGAGCTGGAGGCCGCGGGCGCCCGGCTGGGGGTGGAGCCGCCCCCGGAGAAAGCGCAGCTCAGCCTGGCCGCCCTGGGGGCGGAGGAAGCCGCCCGGCGGCTGCGGCGGCTGGACCTGAACGCGACGACCCCGCTGGAGGCTTTGCAGCTTCTGGCGGAGCTGCAAAGGATGGTGGACGGATGAACGAGACGAATCCCGGCCCGCAAGCGGGCTTTCAGCAGCTGATGACGCCCACGGAGCGGGTGCTGGGCTGGATCTGGCTGCCGGTGAACACCTTCCTGCTGCCGATTCTGGCGGCGGTGTACGTCTACGCCAACCCGGATCAGCTCTCCGACGGGGCGCTGAACCTGGTCACCTTCGCGGTCAGCGCCGTGGCGCTGCTGCTGATGCTGCACCGTTTCTGGCGGGAGAGCTTTCACCGGATGCTGGACCGGCCTGGCCGCTGCCTGGGGGCCATGCTCCTGGGCGGGCTGGTGAACTACGCGCTGAGCCTGGCGGTCAGTCCGGTGCTGCTGCTGGTCCTGGACGGGGCGGTGGACAACCCCAACAACGCCGCCCTGCTGGAGATCGCCCAGCAGGACCTGGGCATGATCAAGGCCGCGTCCGTCTTTCTGGCCCCTCTGGTGGAGGAGACCTTGTTCCGGGGCGTGGTCTTCGGCAGCCTCCGGCCAAAGCACCGGTTCTGGGCCTACGCCCTCAGCACGGGACTGTTCGCCCTGCTTCACGTCTGGCAGTACATCCTGGTCAGCGCCGACGCCAGCCTGCTGGTCTACGCCCTGCAATACATCCCCAGCGGCGTGGCCCTGGCCTGCTGCTACGAGCGCAGCGGCAGCATCTGGCCCCCCGTCTTCTTGCACATGCTGCTGAACACCGTGGCCTTCACGGTGCTGCTTTGAACCAGTTTCTGATTATTTTTCTGAGAAGGAGTCACAACAATGGCAAAAGAAAAAAAGGTGGAACAGATCACCGACATGGAGGTGGACTTTGCCCAGTGGTTCACCGACGTCTGCGTCAAGGCGGAGCTGGTGGACTATTCCGGCGTCAAGGGCCTGTTCATCCTGCGGCCCTACGGCTACGCCATCTGGGAGCGCATTCAGGGCTATCTGGACGGGCGGTTCAAGGAGCTGGGGCATGAGAACGTCTCCATGCCCATGCTGATCCCGGAGAGCCTGCTGCAAAAGGAGAAGGACCATGTGGAGGGCTTCGCCCCCGAGTGCGCCTGGGTCACCCTGGGCGGCAGCGAGGAACTTCCCGAAAAGCTCTGCATCCGCCCCACCAGCGAGACGCTGTTCTGCGACCACTGGAGCCATGTGGTCCACTCCTGGCGGGACCTGCCCATGAAGTACAACCAGTGGTGCAGCGTGCTGCGCTGGGAAAAGACCACCCGTCCCTTCCTCCGGGGCCGCGAGTTCCTCTGGCAGGAGGGCCACACCCTCCACGCCACGGCGGAGGAGGCCATCGCCGAGACCGAGCAGATGCTGGAGGTCTACGCCGACTGCGCCGAAAAGCTGCTGGCTATGCCGGTGGTCCGGGGCGTCAAGACGGACAAGGAGAAGTTCGCCGGGGCCGAGCGCACCTATACGATCGAGTGCATGATGCACGACCGCAAGGCCCTCCAGTCCGGCACCAGCCATTATTTCGGCGACGGCTTCGCCAGAGCCTTCGGCATCAGCTTCGCCGACAAGACCAACACCCAGCAGACCCCCCACGAGACCAGCTGGGGCCTGTCCACCCGTATCATCGGCGGCCTGATCATGACCCACGGCGACAACAGCGGCCTGGTGCTGCCCCCCGCCGTGGCCCCCATCCAGGTGGTGGTGGTCCCCGTGGCCCAGCACAAGCCCGGCGTGCTGGACAAGGCAAACGAGGTCTTTGAGACGCTGAAAGCCGCCGGAATCCGGGTGAAGCTGGACGACAGCGACAACTCCCTGGGCTGGAAGTGCGCCCAATGGGAGATGAAGGGCGTCCCCCTGCGCCTGGAGCTGGGGCCAAGGGACATCGAAAACGGCCAGTGCGTGGCCGTCCGGCGCGACAGCGGCGAGAAGATCCCCGTGGCCCTGGCGGAGCTGGCGGCCCGGACGCCGGAGCTGCTGGACGCGGTGCAGCAGGGCCTGTTCGACAAGGCAAAACGCAACCTGGACGAGCACTGCTACCCCGCCGCCACCCTGGAGGAGGCCCGCCAGCTCCAGAGCGCGCACGGCGGCTTCGTCAAGACCATGTGGTGCGGCGACCTGGCCTGTGAGCTGGCCATGAAAGAGCAGGCCGGTATGTCCAGCCGCTGCATCCCCTTCGACCAGGAGCACCTGGGCGACAGCTGCGCCTGCTGCGGGAAACCCGCCACGAAGATGGTGTACTGGGGCGTGGCCTACTGAGAAAAGCCACCGGACGCAAGACCGGTGCGCTTGCGGAAGCGAGTTTCCGCAGCGCGCCGGTTTTTGCGTGAGTGCCGGGGAGTTGACACAAATTGTTTGAAAATTGCTTGCTATTTGCGTCAAGCTGACATATACTAGGGGAAAGACTATGGAAAAGAGGTGGACGATATGAGGACAATCAGCATCCGGCTGGATGACACTGACTACGCCATGCTGAACGAAATGCTGGCCAGCATGGGACAGACGAAGCAGACCTTTTACGAGACCTACACCAAGACGGCGCTGCGGCTCCGCAGGATCCCCTTCTCCATTGAAGCGCCCCTGGATCCCTTCTATTCGGAATCCAATCAGGAGTGGCTGCGCCATTCTTTCCGGCAGGAGCAGGAAGGGAAGCTCATCCGCAAGACCATGGCGGAGTTGGAGGAAATGGCCAACGATGGGTGAGTATCTGTTCACGGAAAATGCCATGGATGATTACATCTACTGGCAGGGTCAGGACAGGAAGACGCTGAAACGGATCAACGCGCTGCTGAAAGCCATCAGCCGCAGCCCTTATACTGGGGAAGGAAAGCCGGAAGCCCTGAGAGGGGAAAGGGGAAAATGGTCCAGACGCATCAACGACAAGGACCGTTTGGTCTATCGGGTGCAGGACGGCACAGTCACGGTTTATCAGTGCCGGGGCCACTATGAAGATACATGAACATACAAAGGAGCCGCAGCAGGCAAGCCCGCTGCGGCTCCGAGTATATTCTTTCTTAATACATGGAATCCGCGTCCAGATACCAGCCGTCCTCGCACTGGAGGAAGCGGAACTCCTGTTCGCTGCTGTCGTCCAGCAGCTCCCCGTCCTCGTCCAGGATGACCAGGGCGATCACCACGTCCACCACGTCCAGGACCGCTACGCCGTAGTCGGCGTCGTAGCTGCGGATGACCCGCTGCAGGGCCCGGCCGGTGAGCTGCGTGCTGTCCCGGAGCTCGTAGGTCATGGAGTAGCCCAGCTCGTCCACCTCTTGCAGGGTCTCCTGGATCTCCTGCTCGCTCTCCAGGATCTCATTGTACACCGCGTCGTCGCTCAGGTCGAAGTCCTGCCGCGCCGGGGCGGGGAGCAGGTCCAGCATCCCGAACAGGTCGGCCTCCAGCAGCCGGTCCATCAGCGCCGCGGCCAGGGCCTCCACGTCCTCCGCGCCTCCGCCGCCCTGGGCTTCGGAGGGCTCCAGGTACAGGGTGCTGAGGATGCCGTGCAGCTCTGCGTCCCCGGCGGTGGAGTCCGCGTCCACCTTGGCCAGCAGCAGGTTGAACATGGCCACGCCCGCCCCGTCCGGGGTGTAGCTGAGGCAGAGATAGTTGTTCAGCAGCCCGCCCTCCAGGGTGCCGGTGGTGTTGAAGACGATCCACTCCGCGTCGTTGATGGTGACGGCGCTGCGGGTGACCAGGCTGTTCTCCGCCTCCTCGCCCATCATCTCCTGGAGCATGGCGCTGAACTCGTCCAGGTCCTCGGCGCTCAGGGTCTCGCCCTCCATGTCCAGCAGGTCGGCGGCCAGATAGAGGTAGTAGTCGTCGGTCTCGTACTCGGCGCTGAGGCCGGTCCCGGTCTCGTTCATCTCGTAGTTTTCCGTCATGGTCTCCGGCACGTCGGCGTAGAGGTCCCAGCCCAGGTTCCCGGCCACGCAGAAGGTGTACCAGTCCTCCCGGTCGGCGGGGTTCTCCTCCGCCGGACGGGAAAAGAGGCTGTCCAGGGGCGTGGCGGCGGCGTAGTCCAGGGCCTCCGCGTCGGCGATGGGGATGGCCAGGTTCAGGTTCTGGCCGTCCTCGAAGTAGGCGCAGACGATGCCCAGCACCCGGCCGTTTTTGTCCAGCAGGGGGCCGCCGGAGTTGCCGTGGGAGATGGGGGCGGTGTGCTGGAGATAGGTCTGCCCGTCAAACTGCCGCCGGGCGTTGGAGATGATGCCGTCGGAGATGGTGGCGGAAAAGCCCAGGGGGCTGCCGTAGGCGTAGACCGTCTCCCCGGTCCGGGCCGCCTCTTCCCGGCGCTCCAGGGGCACACTCTCCGCGCAGTCCGTGGCCAGCACGGCGATGTCCCGCGCCGCGTCCCAGGCCACCAGGCCCAGCACGTCATACTCGTTCCCCTCCGCGTCGGTGATGTAGGCCTCGAAAGCGTCCTCCACCACATGATAGTTGGTCAGCACCGTGCCCTCCGTGTCCACGAAGAAGCCGCTGCCGGTCTGGTAGTAGCTGTCGGAGATGTAGGCCGTCACGTCCACGGAGGAGGCCCGGGCCAGTTCGTAGATCTGCTCGGCGTTCAGCACAGGGATGGGGGTGGGGGTGGGCAGGGTGTAGACCGTGCTCAGGATGTACTCGCCGTCGTCGGTGCTCATCACCAGGCCCCGGTGCATGTTCCGCACGGTGAAGAGAGCGCCGTCCTCGGTGGTGTAGGCGTCCGTCTCCGGGTCGTAGCGGTAGACCTGGACGTTCAGCTCCCGCCCGTAGGCGTCGTATGTGGTGAGCTGCCGGGCCGTCACCTGCAGGTGACCCTGCAGCGCGCCGTCCTCGTCGCTGAGGGCGTAGAGGCCGTAGTCCAGGGCGCGGACCTTGGCGGGGGCCTGCGTCGCCGGCGGGACAGATTGGCCGCAGGCGGCCAGCAGCAGGGCCAGGACCAACAGCAGGGGCAGGAATTTCCCTTTCATGTGCGTGTACCTCCGTATGCTTTGATATCGTGCAGAATACAGAACCCAGCGAAGCGGTTCTGAAATGAAATGCCGGTAACTGTTCAGCAGCCCTCGTTGCCTCGCAGAGTTTCGCGCCCGCAGGCGCGAAAGAAATTGTCAATTCATTTTTGCCGGAAACCGCGTTTTCGGCAAAAATACTTCTCGCGGAGCGAGTGTGCCCTCCCCCGTAGGGCGCGCTCGCGCAGCGCAGCCCCTCTATCATTTCAGAACCCAGCGAAGCGGTTCTGAAATGAAGGTTTACAGGATGAAGCCGCCGTCGGCGGTGAGGATCTGACCGGTGATGAAGGAAGCCTGGTCGCTGCCCAGGAAGCAGACGGCGGCGGCGATGTCCTCCGGGCTGCCCAGACGGCCCAGGGGGGTCGTCTGCGCCAGCTCCCGCAGGGTCTCCGGCCCCAGCACCTGCACCATGTCCGTGTCCACTACGCCGGGGGCCACGCAGTTCACGCGGATGCCCGTGGGGGCCAGCTCCATGGCCAGGGAGCGGGTCAGCCCGATCAGCGCCGCCTTGGTGGCGGAGTAGCAGACCTCGCAGCTGGCGCCCCGGAGGCCCCACATGCTGCTGACGGTGACGATGGACCCGGCGTGGGCGTGGAGCATATCCGGCAGCACGGCTTGGATGACGTGGTAGGCTCCCTTGACGTTGACGGCGAAATAGCGGTCCCAGTCGGCCTCCGCCAGGTCCTGAAACTGCATCTGCCCGGCGACGCCCGCGTTGCTCACCAGCAGCGACACTGGCCCCAGCTGGGCGCGCACCGTGCGGAGCATGGCGTCCACCGCGGCCCGGTCGGCCACGTCCGCCTGACAGGCGACGGCCCGGCAGCCTTGCGAGCGCAGCGCGTCGCGCAGTTCCTCGGCCTTGTCCCGCCGCACCCGGTAGTTGATGGCTACGGCCCAGCCCTCCCGGGCCAGCCGTGCGGCCACCGCCCGCCCGATGCCCCGGGACGCCCCCGTGACCAGGGCGACACGCTCCATCGCCACCAGCTCCTTTCGCCGCATGATTGAGAATAAAATCAGTGTATCACACTTTTCCGAAAAAGCAAACGGGAAAAATGATTTTTGTGCTGTGCCGAAGGGCGGGGAGCAGCGCGGCGGGGCGATTGGCTGTTGTATCCGGCGCGCTTTTGCGGTATAATGTTGCCGGAATATACGCAGACAAAGGAGGACGCGGCGCATATGCTGGAACTGGACAAGATCCAATATCGCGTGGACGACGGGAACGGGCCCGTCGAGATTCTGAAAGACGTGCGCTTCACCGTGGGCGACAACAAATTCACGGTCATCACCGGCCCCAACGGCGGCGGCAAAAGCACCATCGCCAAGATCATCGCGGGGGTGGCCCGGCCCACGGGCGGGACCATCCGCTTCGACGGGGAGGACATCACCGACCTGGACATCACGGGCCGCGCCCGGCGGGGCATCAGCTACGCCCTGCAGCAGCCGGTGCGCTTCAAGGGCATCCAGGTCATCGACCTGCTGCGCATCGCGGCGGGCCGGGAGCTGAGCGTGGCGGAGAGCTGCGACCAGCTCAGTCGGGTGGGCCTCTGCGCCCGGGACTACATCTACCGGGAGGTCAACGCCAGCCTCTCCGGCGGCGAACTCAAGCGCATCGAGATCGCCACGGTGCTGGCCCGGGGCACCCGGCTCAGCGTCTTCGACGAGCCGGAGGCGGGCATCGACCTCTGGAGCTTCCAGAGCCTGATCCGGGTGTTCCAGATGATGCGGGAGGAGATCGGCCAGGCCTCCATCCTGGTCATCAGCCACCAGGAGCGGATTCTGGAGATCGCGGACGAGATCATCGTCGTCGCAAACGGCCGCATCGAGCGGCAGGGACCCAGAGAGGAGATCTTGCCGACGCTCATCGGCACCGCCTCGGCGGTGACGGGCTGCGACCGGCTGGAAGGGAGGCGTGAGCGCGCATGACGGACATTCAAAAGCGCATTCTGGCGGAGGTGGCGGACCTCCACGCGGTCCCGGAGGGGGCCTACAACATCCGCAGCGACGGCGCGAGCGCCGGACGCCGCAGCACCGCGCACATCGAGATCACCAGCAAGACGGACGTGAGCGGCATCGACGTCCGCATCGCCCCCGGCACGCGGCACGAGAGCGTCCACATCCCGGTGGTCCTGAGCAAGACCGGCCACCAGGAGACGGTCTACAACGACTTTTACATCGGCGCAGACAGCGACGTGCTGATCGTCGCCGGCTGCGGCATCCACAACTGCGGCGGCCAGGACAGCCGCCACGACGGCGTCCACCGCTTCTATGTGGGCAAAAACGCCCGCGTCCGCTATGTGGAAAAGCACTACGGCGAGGGCGACGGCCAGGGCAGGCGCATCATGAACCCCGGCACCGAGGTCTACATGGAGGAAGGCAGCAGCATGGAGATGGAGATGGTCCAGATCCGGGGCGTGGACTCCACGAAGCGCGTCACCACGGCGGAGCTGGCCGAGGGGGCGCGACTGGTGGTGAAAGAGCGGCTGATGACCCACGGCAGCCAGCGGGCAGACAGCGTCTACCGGGTCAGCCTCAACGGGGCGGGGTCCAGCGCCGACGTGGTGAGCCGCAGCGTGGCAAGGGACGACAGCTACCAGCGCTTCGACGCCTGCCTCACCGGCAACGCCCCCTGCCACGGCCACACGGAATGCGACAGCATCATCATGGACCAAGGCCGCATCCTGGCCGTCCCCCAGCTGGAGGCCAACTGCACCGACGCCGAGCTCATCCACGAAGCGGCCATCGGCAAGATCGCCGGGGAACAGCTCATCAAACTGATGACCCTGGGCCTGACGGAGGCCGAGGCGGAGGAGCAGATCATCAACGGGTTTTTGAAGTGAGAGACGGAGGGGACGGCGCGCTGCACACCGAGCCCAGCCGGAGACGGCAGGGAATGTAGAAGAAGGCGTGCGCCACAAAGTGCCCTCACCCCTTCCCTCCCCCAGCGGGGGAGGGTGTCGCCCACAAGGGCGACCGGAGAGGGAGAACGTGGCCGAACCGCGATGTGGAAATGACCGCAGCCGTGGGAAAAGCAACGCTTTTACCGTCTGCAAGCGGTCAGGTTCTCCCTCTTCCGTCATCCGCCTCGCGGGGGATCGGCGGATGCCACCTTCCCCCGCTGGGCATAGGCGTTAAGCTAACCATCACAGGTGATTTCAAGCAGAGTAAGCAGCA
>JAFXXH010000010.1 GCA_017542425.1 Oscillospiraceae bacterium
CGCCCTCCTTCCAAATCATTTTGCAGGAATTTGTGACCCCCATGTGTAAACCATGTGTTTGCACAATCTGTAAACCATGTGGGTCTTGACACAAGCCCCTTCCCTACATCATGTGGTTTGCTTGTTGTAAGCTTCCACATATTGTAGGGAGGGGGCTTGCCCCCTCCGCTGTTTCGCGGCTGTTCCGGGTTCAAAAGGAGCCGGGGGGACCCGCTCAGGCCCGTTCCCCCGCATCCTCCCCCCACGCCGCCAGCAGCTCCCGCATCCAGCCCGCCACGTCCATGCCGTAGACCCGCTCCAGGGTCGCCGGGCGCAGGGCCTCCCGCACGGGGCCGTAAGCCGCCGCCGCGCCGTGGTCCAGGAGCAGGGCCTCGTCGCCGTAGGCCAGGGCCAGGCTCAGGTCGTGGACCACGGTGAGCACCGCCCGACCGGGCCGCCGCAGCCAGTCCCGCAAAAGCTGGAAGGTCTGCTTCTGATAGACCATGTCCAGATGGTTGCCCGGCTCGTCCAAAATCAGCAGCTCCGGGTCCTGGGCAAAGAGCTGGGCCAGGAACACCCGCTGCAGCTCGCCGCCGGAGAGGGTCAGCACCGACTGCCGCCGCAGGGCTTGCAGCCCGGTCTGCTCCAAGGCCAGCTCCACGGCCTCCGTCCCGTCCGCGTCGGCCTTTTCCCTGGAAAACAGGCCCGGCGCTCTGGCATAACGGCCCAGGCGCACCACTTCCTCCACGGTGAAGGCGTAGCCCACCGCGTGGCGCTGGGCCAGGACGCCGATGTGTCTGGCCCGCTCGCCGGGGGCCATCCGCCGCAGATCCCGGCCCCGCCAGCGCAGCGCGCCCTCATAGCGCAGCCCCTGGGAGATCGCGTTCACGACGGTACTTTTCCCCGCCCCGTTGGGCCCCACCAGCATGAGCCAGCGGCCTTCCTCCACGGCAAAGTCCAGCCCCCGCAGGGCCTCCAGCGCCCCGAAGCGGACGCGCAGGCCCTGGGCTTCCAGCAGCTTCATGGCGCACCCCTCCCGTTCCGATAGAAGATCGCCAGAAAGAGTCCCGCCCCGATCAGGCTGGTCACCACGCCGATGGGCAGCTGCAGGGGGTTCAGCAGCACCCGGGCCGCCAGGTCGCACAGCAGCAGGAACACCGCCCCGCCGAAGAGCGAGGCCGGGAGCAGCCGCCGGTGGTTGGGACCGGTGAGCATCCGCAGGATGTGGGGCGTCACCAGGCCCACGAAGGCGATGCTGCCCCCGATGGAGACGCAGACCCCGGTGAGGGCGGAGACGCAGATCAGCACCGCCAGCCGCACCCGGCGGACGTTGACCCCGATGTGCCGGGCGTTGTCCTCCCCCACGGCGAAGGCGTTCAGCTCCCGGGCCAGCCGCAGCAGCACCGCGCCGAACACCGCCAGCGCCGCAGCCAGCACCAGGGCGTTGGCGTAGCTGCTGCCCGCCAGGGAGCCCATGGTCCAGAAGGTGATGTTTTTTACCTTGTCCGGGGCGAAGGTGAGGATCAGGCTCAGGACGCTGTTCACCAGCATGGAGAAGATCACGCCGATCAGAATAATGGTGTGGGTGGACAGGGAGCGGTCCAGCCGCCAGGCCAGGCCCAGAATCAGCAGCAGGGAGCCGAAGGCGAAGGCCACGGCCAGCAGCATGGTCCCGGCGAAGGGCAGGCCGGGGAAGCTCAGGCCGAAGGCGATGGCGATCACCGCCCCCAGGCTGGCCCCGGAGGAGACCCCCAGGGTGCTGCCGTCCGCCAGAGGGTTTTTCAGCAGACCCTGCATGGCCGCGCCGGACAGGGCCAGCGAAGCCCCGGTCAGGGCCACGCACAGCACCCTTGGCAGACGGCTGGACAGCAAAATCGCGGCGGCGGCGTTCTCCGGCCTTTCCTGCCCCAGCAGCGCGCCGGAGAGCACCGACACGGTCTCCCCCAGCGGGATGGACACGCTCCCGGCGCAGACGCACAGCAGCAGCGTCAGCAGCGTCACAAGCGCGAAGACAAGGTAGGCGGCAGGGCCGAAGCCCTCCCGCCTATGGGTCCGTTCAAGCGGCCTGTTCATCTGCGCTCTGGGCCAGGAGAAAGTCGTTCAGCAGTCTGGCCCCCTCCGCCAGCCGGGGCACAGGGCGGCTCAGCTCGTTGTCGGGCAGGTTCAGAATCGCGCCGCTGCGCACGGCGGAGACGTTCTCCCAGCCGGGACGGGCCAGGATCTCCTCCTCGGGGGTGGGGCCCTCGCCGTAGTACATGGTGATGGTGACGATGACGTCCGGGTCGCGTTCGATGACCGCTTCCTCGCTGACCTCCGCCCAGCCGTCCACGTCGGCGAAGATGTTCTCCAGCCCCAGCAGCTCCGCCACCTCGTTCATGAAGGTGCCCTTCCCGGCGGCCCAGAGGCCCCACTGGAGCGGGGAGACCTCGAAGTAGACGCGCCGGCCCGCGCCGGCGGCGTTGTCGGCCAGCTCCGCCAGTCCGGCGCGCATCTCCTCGGCCACGGCGGCGGCCTGGGCCTCGCGGCCCATCAGCTTGCCGATCATCTCCAGGGCCTCATAGACCCCGGCGATGTCCTGGGCGTCGGAGACCACCACGCGGATGCCCGCCGCCTCCAGCTGGGCCACCTGCTCCTCGGTCTGGGCCATGGTGCTCATCAGCAGCACCTCCGGCTCCAGGGCGATGATCTGCTCGATGTTGGTGTCATAGCCGGACTGGACGGAGGGCACGGCCAGCACCTCGGCGGGGTAGTCGCAGTATTCCCCGCGCCCCACCAGGGCTTCCCCCGCCCCCACGGCGTACAGCAGCTCGCAGTCCGCAGCCGACAGGGCCACCACCCGCCGGGCGGGGGCGTCCAGCGTGATCTCCCGCCCGGTCATGTCCGTGACCCGGACGGCGGGCGCGGCGGGCTGCTCGGCAGCAGGGGCCGCGCCGCAGGCCGCCAGCAGCGCCGTCAGGCACAGTGCCAGCAAAATGGCAGTCAGTTTCTTCATCGTGTGTTCTCCTTTCGAACGGTAAAAGAATATGCCCTCCAACCTCCGTTGCAGGGCAGCAAAACAACGCGGCGTCGCCGCGCAGCTTATGCCGCACCCCAGCAGCATCCACTTTTTCCCGCGAAAAAACAGGTCTCCCGGCTTGGCTTCCTCCTCCCGGACGCCTTCCCATCCCCCGGAGGGGACAGTGACACTCTGTCCGTTCGTCAGCTTCACGGTTACTGGGATAGCCCGGAATTTGCATCCGTGTTCCCTCGGCGCCCCCCAGGGGCGACGGCGCTTTCTGGGCGCATTGTTCCGCGTATTCGGTTTTTCGTTTTGATTCTACCCCAGCGGGCGGGCTTTGTCAATTCCTCCCTGCGGAGGCTTTGGGGCCGCAAATCCGACTTGATTCGACGGAGGATATCAGATAAAATAGAATGGAAGCATGCGAAAGGAGGACAAAAGCCCCATGTCCACACATCCCAAACAATTCCCCATCCCGAAAAAGCGCGAGCTGCTCAAAGCCGAGCGGACCCGGACCGGCCTGGCGGAGTGGGAGCGCTACATCCAGACCTGCCTGCGCGGGGAGCGCAAGATCGCGCAGAAGCGGGGTGTCCGTCTGGCGGAGCTGGAGGAACCCTGGCTGGGCCGCCGGAAACAGGCGATCCTGGAGACCCTGCCCACGGCGGAGGCCCGCAGCGCCGACCGGGAGGGCCTTACCCCCAACGCCCCGGGAGAGGACTGGGTGCAGCTCTGCATGGCCTCGGGCAGCTTACTGGCGTCCACGCTCCAGGAGCAGAGCATCTGCGCCGCCGCAATATGGGTCCTGGACCATGTGGAGCTGGCGGACCTCTACCCACATCTGCCCCCGGAGGACGCGCTGGGCGAGGAGGACTTCCGCGTCTCCCTCTGGGACCCCCAGTACGCCGAGGAGCTGATCGCCAGCCTCTGCCATGTGCTGATGTACCGCAACGGCAAGCCGGAGCCGGACGGGACGGGGCAGGCCCTGCTGCTGCGGGACCGGGCCAGCGCCGCCGGGGTCTACCCGGATTGCCCGGAGCGCCGGGCCTTCGAGGCGGTTTGCGCCCTGCTCCCCCCGGAGGCGGTGGCGCGGGAGACCGCCGCCTTGGAGTCCCTGCTCTGGCAGTCTGTGGACCGCTATTCCGCCCGGATGCTGCCGCTGCACCGGGACCTGGAGCGCAAGCGCCGGGAATACAACGAACAGTGTACGGAGTATAACGCCGTATGCGACAAAATCGCCGCCCTGGTGGCGGAGGCAAAGGACGCAGCCCGGCAGCGCCGGAGTGGGCGCGCCCCGGCGGCCTCCCCGCTGCTCCCGGTGCTGCAAAACCCGGAGCCCGTCTCCGACGCCCTGGACAGTTCCGTGCAGCTGATGGACCGGCTGGCCGGCCGCCTTCGGGCGCTGTTCCTGGACCTGGAGCGGCTGGAGGACAGCCAGAACGCGCTGCTGGAGGAGATGGAGTCCCTGTACCAAAACCGGCAGGAGGTCTGGCTCAAGACCGCCCTGGGCGAGCTGCGCGACGAGGAGGAAGCGCCGCTCCCGGTGGAAGACCCCTACGGACTGTGCTTCGCGCTGCTGTACCTGACCGACGCGGGCAGTCCCCTGCCCTGGCTCTACGGCCCGGTGGACGGGCTGATGCAGACGGTGCTGGAGCATCTGCCCTGGGGCGTCGTGGAGTTTGAACTGGAACCGGGCCTGGAGGAAGAACCGCTCCCCATGCCCGACCCGGCCCCGGTGCTGCCGGACTGGAACGCCCGGCGCTATCGGAAGGAGGGGGACAACTTTCCCCGCAGCCTGGCCCAGCTCTTATACGAGGAGACGGGCTGCCTCCTGCCCCGAACCATGGACCGCTATCTCCCCCGGGCCGGAGCCCTGGCGGAGTACGGCGTCAGCGGGCCGGAGCTTGCCCAGCTCCTGACCCTGATGGGCGCCCTGGGGGCCGCCCGGCGGCAGCAGCGGCTCTGGGAGCCGAAGGCGGAGGACGCGCCGGAACCGGAGGCGGAGACCGCCGCCGAGTCCGACACGGCGGACAAGGCGGAGATCAAGCGCCTGCGGACGGCCCTGTACGAGGCGGACAAGGCCGCCCGGGACGCCCGCAAGGCCCTGGAGGACAGCCGGACCCAGGCCGCCCGGGAGCACCGGGAACTGGCGGACCTGCGGGAGCTGATCTTCAACCGGGAGAACGCCCAGGAGCAGGAGGAGGAAAGCCCGGAGGAAGCCGAGGACGGCTTCCCCTACCAGGTGCAGCACAGCACCCTGGTCTTCGGCGGGCACGAGACCTGGTCCAACGCCATCCGCCGTCGGCTCCAGGGCAGCGTGCGCTTCATCGAGAAGGACTTCAAGTTCGACACCTCCATCATCCGCCGGGCCGACGTGCTCTGGGTCCAGCCCAACGCCCTGGCCCACAAGGCCTATTATCGCATCATCGACACGGCCAGGCAGTACAAAAAGCCCGTCCGCTATTTCACCAAGGCCAGCGCCTACCAGTGCGCGGTCCAGCTCCGGGACTTCGACCGGGAGAAATGAACAAAAAAGAGGGACAGGACGCCGGGCGGCGAAAAGTCGCCGGGGCGTCCTGTTTCTGTTCACCGCACAGTTGTGGGTCCAATCAAAATGCGCTCAGATAATCCCTGATCTCTGCTCTGAGGGCGGGGATGTCGTCCTTCACCGTATCCCAAACGATCTGCATGTTTACGCCGGAATAACCATGGACAATGCGATTCCGCAGACCGTAAATCTGCCGCCAGGGGATGGATATGATCTGATTTTTCGTCTCATCGTCCAGCGATTCTTTCGCCAGCTCGCCGATCTGCATGAGATTAAACACGGTAGCTTCCACCCGCATCTGGTTCGATTCAAACTCCTCCCGGGTTTGGCAGTCGGCACAGTAAGAGAGAACGGACTCGGTGTGCTGAAGCATCTTCTTCAAAACGGCGATGCTCTTACTGTCCATAGATCTGCACCCCGCTTTTCCGAATCTCGCGGTCGATCAGAGAACCGCGTTCGAGCTGTGTCACGTCGATCATGTCCACGGGAACGTCCAGAGCGCTTACAACGCTTTCAAGCAGACCGAAGTACGCCAGCCCACGCAGACCGCTGTCCACCAGCAGATCCACGTCGCTGCGCTCCGTCGCCTGACCCTTGGAGTACGAACCGAACAACACCGCGCTGCGGACGCCGTGTTGCAAGAACACCGGATGCAACGTGTCCCGCAGCTCCGAGACCGTATAAACTCTGCTCATGGGAATCCCTCCTCGTCTGTACACTCAGTATAGCAGAAGAAGAGAAAAAAGAAAAGTCTTTCCTGAAAAACATAATGTTTTCGGAAGTGCCCGGTTTTCATCGAAAACCGGGCACTTCCGCAGCGTCGACCGGTCATTCAGGCCCGGCTCATCCAAGCCCCGCCTCGGCCTTCCATTTCTCGAACTCCGCGTCCGTGGCCAGCACCGTATGGCTGCCGCCCAGGGAATGCTCGGTTCCGGCGGCGTAGTCCACGCCCGCTTTGTCCCGGTCGTAGCTCAGGGCGACCCGGCGCTTTTCCAGCTCCGGGTTGGGCTGGGGCACGGCGGAGATCAGGCTGCGGGTGTAGGGGTGGACGGGGTTTGAAAAAATTTCCTCCGTGGTGCCGGTCTCCACCAGATAGCCCAGGTGCAAAACTCCGATGCGGTCGGAGATGTATTTCACTATGCTCAGGTCGTGGGCGATGAAGAGGTAGGCGCAGCCGGTCTCGTCCTGGATGTCACGCATCAGGTTCACCACCTGGGCCTGGATGGACACGTCCAGAGCGGAGATGCACTCGTCGGCGATGATGAGCTTGGGGTTCATCACCAGGGCCCGGGCGATGCCCACCCGCTGGCGCTGGCCGCCGGAGAACTGGTGGGGATAGCGCTCCGCGTGGGCCGGGGACAGGCCCACCTTTTGCAGCATCCCGGCCACCAGGGCGTCCCGCTCGGCCCGCGTGGCGCAGCGGCGGTGGATGTCCAGGCCCTCGCCGATGATATCCCCCACCTTCTTCCGGGGGTTCAGGCTGCTCATGGGGTCCTGGAAGATCATCTGCATGTCCTCCCGGAGCATGTTCCGGGTCTCCCGGTCCAGGGAGCCGGAGATGCGCTTGCCGTTGAAGGTCACGGTCCCCGCCGTGGGGGTGTGCAGCCGGATGATGCTCCGCCCGATGGTGGTCTTGCCGGAGCCGGACTCCCCCACCAGGCCGTAGGTCTCGCCGGGATAGATCGCAAAGGACACGCCGTTGACGGCCTTCACCGTGAAGCGGCGGGTGATGGGGAAGTGCTGGTGCAGCCCCTCCACGTTCAGCAAAGCCTCGCTCATAGCCCGGCCTCCTTTCTGGCCCGCTCCAGTCTGGCCCGCAGCTCCGGCGGCAGTTCAAACTTCGGCGCGTCGGGGTGCAGCAGCCAGGTGGCGGCGTAGTGGGTGTCGGTGATTTTGAAAAGCGGCGGCGCGGCCTTCTCGTCGATGGTCAGCGCGAAGGCGTTGCGCGGCGCGAAGGCGTCCCCGCGTGGCTCATGCAGCAGGTTGGGCGGGGAGCCGGGGATGGAGTAGAGCCGCTCGTCGTCCGTCTCCAGGTCGGGCATGGCCGAGAGCAGGCCCCAGGTGTAGGGGTGCCGGGGGTCGTAGAAGATCTCGTTCACGTTTCCCACCTCCACGATCTTGCCCGCGTACATGACGTTCACATAGTCGGCCACCTTGGCCACCACCCCCAGGTCGTGGGTGATGTAGATGACGCTCAGGCCCATGCGATGCTGGATGTCTTTAATCAGATCGAGGATTTTCGCCTGGATCGTCACGTCCAGGGCCGTGGTGGGTTCGTCGCAGATCAGGATGTCCGGGTTGCCCGACAGGGCGATGGCGATGACCACCCGCTGGCGCATCCCGCCGGAGAGCTGGTGGGGGTAGTTCTTCATGCGCTTTTCCGGCTGGGGGATGCCCACCAGCTCCAGCAGCTCCACGGCTCGGGCCTGGGCCTCCTGCTTCCCCAGCTTCGTGTGCAGCAGCAGGCCCTCCATAATCTGTTTGCCGATCTGCATGGTGGGGTCCAGGCTGGTCATGGGGTCCTGAAACACCATGGCGATGTGCCGCCCGTTGATGTCCCGCCGCAAAACCTTTTTCGGCAGGCGCAGCAGGTCGATGATCCGCTCCGTGCCGTCTTCCTCCCGGCAGCGGTAGAGCACCTGGCCCCGGTTCACGGTGGCGTTGCTGTCCAGCAGGCCGGTGGCGGCCTTCATGGTGACGGACTTGCCGGAGCCGCTCTCGCCCACGATGGCCACGGTCTCCCCCCGCTGCAGGTCCAGGTCCACGCCCCGGATGGCGTGGACGGACCCGGCGTTGGTGCGGAAGCTGATGTCCAGGTCATGAATTTCCAAAATCGCTTTTTCGTTCATCCGCTTCGCCCCCTCACATGTCTTCCAGCTTGGGCGCCAGGGCCTCCCGGAAGCCGTCGCCGATGAAGTTGAAGCCCAGCATCAGCAGCGCCAGCACGGCGATGGGCGGCAGAATCTGATAGGGCAGGGTGGTGATGTTGTTGAAGCCGTCCTCGATCAGCGAGCCGATGGAGCACTGGGGCAGGACGATGCCCACGCCTACGAAGCTCAGGAAGGCCTCGGTGAAGATGGCGGTGGGGATGGAGAACATCACCTGGGTGATGATGGGTCCGATGGTGTTGGGCAAAATCTGCTTGAAGATGATGTGGAAGGACCCGGCCCCCAGGGTGCGGCTGGCCAGGACGTACTCCTGCTCTTTGATCTTGAGCATCTCCGCCCGGGCGATCTTGCTCATGCCGATCCACTCGGTCAGCAGCAGGGCCACGATCACCAGCCCCATGCCCTTGGGCATGAAAATCGCCAGCACGGAGACGATGACCAGGCGCGGGACGCTGTTGGCGATCTCCACAAAGCGCTGCATCACCGCGTCCGCCGTCCCGCCGAAGTAGCCGGAGATCAGGCCGAAGCTCATGCCGATGATCATGTCGATGAGGATGGTGACGAAGGCGATGATGAGGCTCACCCGCGCCCCCTGCCAGGTCCGGGTCCAGAGGTCCCGGCCCAGGTCGTCCGTGCCGAAGAGGAAGGTCCGGTCGGCAAAGCGGTCCGTGTACTCTGCCCCGCCGAAGAGACTGTGCAGGAAGGGCACCCGGGGAGAGATGCCACGGGCCACCACCTGCTTGCCGTCCACGCTGACGGAGACGATGTCCTTGTAGCCGTAGGCGTTCAAAATGGGGCCCAGGATGGCGAAGAAGAGAATGACCGCCACGATGACCAGGCCCACCACCGCCCGGCGGTTGCGGAAGAAGTGGACGGCCACGCCGCGCCAGTAGCCCTGGGAGGCGAAGTTGGCGTCCGTCTGGATGTCCCGGCCCCGGAGCGGCTCGAAGTCGCCGGGGACGGGGGTGTAGGCCGCGCCGCCGGTTTCCGCCGCCGGGACGGGCGTTTTTTTCTGAAACAGCGCCATGTCAATCCCCCTTTGCCGTCACGCGGATGCGCGGGTCCAGAATGCCGTAGAGGATGTCCACCACCAGCATGATGCCGATGTACAAGGCCGAATAGAGGATGCCCAGGGCCAGGACGTAGTTGTAGTCCACGCCCTCCCCGGTGATGGCGTCCACCATCAGCTTGCCGATGCCGTTGATGCCGTAGATCTTCTCCACCACCAGCGAGCCGGTGAGCAGGTCCACGATCAGCGGGGCCAGCACCGTGACGATGGGGATCAGGGCGTTGCGCAGCACATGGCGGCGCACCAGCCGGGGGCCGTAGATGCCCTTGGACTCCGCCAGGCGCACATAGTCGCTGTCCATCACCTCCACCATCTCGTTCCGGGTGAAGCGGGCCACCGTGGACATGGTAAAGAGGCTCAGGGACAGCGCCGGGAGCACGGCGGAGAAGGCGAAGCGGTTGATGTCAAAGAAATAGGGGAAGAAGGGGATGCGGTAGGAGAAATAGTATTGCAGGAAGATCAGGAACACATAGCTGGGCACGCAGACGCCCAGGATGGAGAAGACCGTGCAAAAGCCGTCCAGGAATTTCCCCCGGTTCAGCGCCGCCGTAATGCCCAGCAGCAGGCCCACCGCCGTGCCGATCAGGATGGCGAGGCCGCCGATGCGGAAGGAGTTGCTGACCGCGCCGCTGAGGACGGTCTTGATGGGCGCGCCGTTGTAGAGGCTGGTGCCCCGGCCGAAGTCGCCCTGCAGCAGCTTCACCAGGTAGTCCCAGAACTGCACCGGCACCGGCTTGTCCAGACCCAGCTCCGCCCGCTTGTTGGCGATCTGCTCGGCGTTCATGCGCTCGGAGGGGAAGGGATTGCCCGGCATGATCCGCACCAGCACGAACAGCACGAAGACGATCAGCAGCAGCGTCAGCAGGCTCATGCCCACGCGCTTGAGGATGTAGTTTGTCATGGATGCACCCCATTTGCATCAGAATATGAACCACGGAGCGGTCCAGAACGAACCGCTCCGCGTTTTATGCACTTGTCGAATCAGCCGATGGAGGCGTTTTTGTAAACGCGGTTGAGCGCCACGGGGTGGAACTCGATGCCGGAGACGCCGTCGGAGATCAGGTTGGCGTTGGCCTTGGTGTACAGCGGGGCGATGACCGCCTCGGCCATGACCAGCTCCTCGGCCTCATACAGCGCCGCCCAGCGGGCGTCATAGTCGGAGATGTACGCGCCCGTGGTGCAGTCGGCGATGAGCTGGTCATAGTCGGCGTTGCTCCAGAAGCCGTAGTTGTTGGAGTTGTCGGTGATCCACATGCCCAGATAGGTCATGGGGTCGGCGTAGTCCGGGCCCCAGCGGGTCAGGGCGATGTCATAGTTGTCGTTCTGCATCTTGTCCAGACGCTCGGCCTTGGTCATGGGCTGGAGGTTGATGGTCACGCCCTCCAGGTTCTCCTCCACCTGGGCCTTGATGGCCTGGGCCACCTTGGCCACCTCGTCGCCCTCGTTGTTGCCGTAGATCATCGTGAAGGTGAAGCTGTCCACGCCCAGCTCCTCCTTCGCCGCGGCCAGATAGCCCTGGGCGGCGGCCACGTTCAGGCCCACATAGTCGGCAAAGCGGGTCTGGTCCCCGGAGAAGTCCTCGCCGGTGGTGGCGCTGGCCGCGAACTGGGGCGGCACGGCGGTGTAGGTGGCCAGGGAGCCGTCCATGACGTAGTTGTCCACCAGGGATTCCCGGTCGATGACGTTGCTGATGGCCAGGCGCAGATTGGCGTTGGCCAGCATCCCGCCCTGGGCGTTGCGCTCGGTCTGGCTGAAGGAGAGATACCACATATAGCCCGCGCCGGTGACCTTCAGGTTCTGGCTCAGGCCGGCGTCGTTCTCGGCGGCGGCCACCTGGTTGCCGCTGATCATGACCACGTTCAGGGTCTTGTTCTTAAAGGCGATCGGAGCGTTGTCGGAGGAGCCCACCACCTGATAGCTGATGCCGGGCAGTTTCACACGCGCAGCGTCCCAGTAGCCCTCGTTCTTCTTCACGCTGAAGCTGGCCGCGCCGGGGCTGTACTGGTCCAGCAGGAACGCGCCGTTGGAGAGGAAGGTGTCCGGGCTGGTGCCGTAGGTGCCGTCCTCCAGGCCCATGTAGAAGTCCTCGTTGATGGGATAGAAGGTGGGGAAGTACATCAGGGAGGGGAAGAAGGACACGGGGACCTCCAGCTCCACCACCAGGGTCTTGTCGTCCGGGGCGGAGACGCCCAGGGTGGCCGGGTCGGCCCCGTCATAGATGATGGCGTCGGCGTTCTTCACGCAGCCCACGGAGCTGTCGAACATGTAGGCGTACTCGCCCGCGTTCTGGCAGATGCGCCGCCAGGCGAAGACGAAGTCGTTTGCCGTGACCGGCGCGCCGTTGGACCAGTTGGCGTCGCGCAGGTGGAAGGTGTAGGTGCAGCCGTCGTCGCTCAGGTCGTAGCTTTCGGCGATGGCGGGCACCGCCGCGCCGTCGGCGTCCATCTGCATCAGGCCGTCGATGCAGTCGGCGATGACCTCAAAGGAGTCGCCGTCCGTGGCCAGGTCGGTGTCCAGGCTCATCACGTTGGTGCCCAGCATGACGCCCAGATACGCGCCGGACTTGCCGCCCTCCGCCGCCGGGGTCTCCCCGCCGCAGGCCGCCAAGCCCAGCACCAGAACCAGCGCCAGGGCAAATGCCAATGCTTTTTTCATGGTGATTGTTCCTTTCCTCGTTGTGGTTTTCCCGATCGCCCCAGGCGATCAGATATTGGATTTTCGCAGTATATCACGTTTTTCTGAGTTTTTCAACGGGAGAAACACACATTTTTCTGAAAGGACGCCGCGCATTTCCCCGTTTGGGAACCGAAAAACCCCGCTCCGGCGTTTGACTATTTCCCCGCGCTGTGCTATACTGTCGCCAATCTTTTCCCACATTCCAAGGACAATGGAGCGTGATCGATCCGCCATGGGTGACGACAGTATCCTATCTGCCATACTCATCCTGTTTCTGCTGCTGTCCGCGGGCTATTTTGCCGTCTGCGAGACCGCCTTTGCCTCGGTGAGCCGTCCCCGGCTGCGCGCAGCCCTGGACCGGGGCGACCGGCGCGCCAAAAACGCCGTCTGGATCACCGAGCATTTCGACAAAGCCATCACCACCATCCTCATCGGCACCAATATCGTCCACCTGACGGCGGCGGCCTACGTCACCGTCCTGGTCACGCGGCGCTGGGGCCTGGGTGCCGTGACGCTGAGCACCGCCGTCACCACCGTGGCCGTGTTTCTGCTGGGCGAAATGCTGCCGAAGAGCATCGCCAAAAAGTACAGCGAGCGCTTCTCTCTGGGAACGGCCGCTTCGCTGCGCTTTTTTATGCGCATTTTCACCCCCCTCTCCGCCCTGCTGACCGCCATTGGCAAGGCCGCGGCGAAGCTGACCCGCGGCGATGGAGAGGTCACGGTGACGGAAGATGAACTGTATGACATCATCGAGACCATGACCGACGAGGGCGAGCTGGACTCCGACCAGGGGGAACTGGTCATGGGGGCCCTGAGCTTCGGCGACGTGACGGTGGAGAGCATCCTCACCGCCCGGGTGGACCTGGACGCCCTGCCGGTGGACGCGCCGCCGGAGAAGGTGCTGGCCCTGATCCGCTCGGCCCGCCACAGCCGCATCCCCGTCTATGAGGACACCATCGACAACATCATCGGCGTGCTCCAGATCCGCAAATACATCAAAGCCTGGCTCCAGCTGGGCGAGCGTGTGGACCTGCGCAGCCTGCTGGATCAGACCTATTTTATCCACCAGAGCGCCAAGATCGACGAGCTGCTGCCGGTCATGAGCAGCAAGAAGCTGAACATGGCCGTGGTGACGGACAACTACGGGGGCACCCTGGGGGTCGTCACGGTGGAGGACATCCTGGAGGAGCTGGTGGGCGAGATCTGGGACGAGGAGGACGTGGTGGTGGAGCCCTGCGTGGACAACGGGGACGGGACTTACTCCTTCGACGCCTCCGTGGACATCGGGGACGCCCTGGAGTTCATGGACCGGGAGGAGCCGGACGAGCCGGAGTTTGCCCACAAGCTGCTGAGCGAGTGGACCTATGAGCAGTTCGACCACCTGCCCCAGGTGGGGGACAGCTTCGTCTATGAGGGCCTTCGGGTCAGCGTGCAGGAGCTGGACCACCGCCGCATCCTGAAACTGCGTATCGAGCCGCTGCCGGCCCGGCAGGGAGAGGAGGCGGAGACCACATGAGTCTGGAGATCGCCGCCGCTTTGGCCTGCATTTTGCTGTCGGCCTTTTTCTCCGCTTCGGAGATGGCCCTGTCCGCCGCCAACCGCATCCGCCTGAACAATTTGGCGGAGGACGGAAACAGGAGCGCCGCCCTGGCCCTCCGGCTGCTGGACCGCTTTGACGACGCTTTGAGCGCCATTCTGATCGGCAACAACTTCGTGAACATCGCCCTGTCTTCCCTGGGCAGCGTCATCGCCATTCGCTCCTTCGGGGAGCGCTGGGCCTGGCTGTCCACGGTTATCGTCACCGCCGCCGTCATCATCTGCGGCGAGACCATCCCGAAAATTTTGGCCAAAAAGAACGCCAACCGTCTGCTGCCCGCCGTGGCCGCGCCGCTGCGGGTGCTGAGCCTCCTGCTCTGGCCGCTGACGGCCCTGACGGTGGCGCTGATCCGGCTGCTGACGGCGCCCCTGCGGGGGGAGGAGCCGGTGAGCGAGAACGACGCGGCGGTGGAGGAACTGCAAAGCATCATCGAGACCGCCGAGGACGAGGCCGTGCTGGACGAGGACCGCAGCGAACTGATCCAGGCCGCCCTGGACTTCGACGAGATCAGCGCCAGCGAGGTCATGACCGCCCGGGTGGACATCGAGGCGGTGGACATCCGGGACAGCTGGGACCGCATCTACAAGACCCTGCTGGAGAGCAGCCACAGCCGCATCCCCGTCTATGAGGGGAGCATCGACAACGTCATCGGCATTTTGCTGCTGAACCGCTTTTTCAAGTCCATGCTGGACAAGCGCCGCCCCAGCATCCGCCGGGGATTGCTGAAACCCTGCTTCGTCTACAAGACCACCAAGCTGCCCGCCGTGCTGGAGCTGCTGCGCCAGAGCGGCCAGCACCTGGCCGTGGTCACCGACGAATACGGCGGCGTCTGCGGCATCATCACCATGGAGGACGTGCTGGAACAGCTGGTGGGCGAGATCTGGGACGAGACCGACGAGGTGGAGCCGGAACTGGTGGAGCGCCCCGACGGCAGCTTCGAGCTGGACGGCGACATGAGCATCGGCGACTTCGCCGACCTGCTGGAGCAGGACGAGGAACACCTGGAGACCGAGAGCGCCACCGTAGGCGGCTGGGTCATCGAACGCTTCGGCGCTTTCCCCGAGGCCGGGCAAAGCTTCGACTGGGAGAACCTGCGCGTGACGGTGCTGGCCATGGACGGGAGACGGGTGGACCGGGTGCTGGTGGAGAAGGTGGAGACGGGGGAGGAAGACTGAGCAGCAGCCGAACCGCTGCGTATGTGAGACAAAGGGACGGTGAATGCGAAGATCAGGGCAGCTTTCCGCAGAATATGGACATTTTGCCCGTTTCCACGCGCCTTTCCTGTGCGGCGTTGCGGCAAAGAAAGCAGCCGCTCGTGCAGGGCGCGCCGACCCCGGGGACCCGGCAGCAATGCCCACGTTTTCCGCAACTTCGGGCGAATCCGCAGCAACGCAAGACCCCCGCATGTAGGGGCCGGCGTCCTCGACGGCCCGGCAGGGACGGGCAAGATACGCATCATCTTGGGCGAATCCGCAAAACGCCAGTCAAAGCGTATGCGGATTCGCCCGAATGTTTTCGCATGGGAAGCCCATGCCGCGGGACGTCGAGGACGCCGTCCCCTACAAAGAAATGTTGCGAATTCGCCCGAAGGAGTTCATGTGGGAAGACCCTGCTGCGGAACGTCGGGGAC
>JAFXXH010000011.1 GCA_017542425.1 Oscillospiraceae bacterium
ACTACATAAAGCCGCCCAAAATCACGAAAAACATCTGGAATGGTACCCCAAGGAATGCTTGAAGAGCCGTATGCGTCAATCGCGCACGTACGGTTCCGTGAGGGGCGGCGGCAGCAATGCCAGCCGTCTACTCGACCTTTTGTCTTAACATCATATTCCGTGCGGTGTATCATTCCAGTCACCAGCAAATCCATCATGGAGCGAATCGCACAATAAGACAAAAGAACCGTCCCTCTGTCCGTTGGATTGTTCCCTATCCACTTAAAGCATCTCCCTTCTCTATGACGACGAGTAGCCCGCTTTCGTTTGCTTTCATAAGCTTTACATCCCGCCCGCCAACCAAGCGGTTGATTTCCTCCAGCGAATAGGGATGAAATATCATTCCGTTCCATTTGCCACCTGAAAACAGATAGTCTCCGTCCGTATTTACAATATGCGGTTCGGAATCGTATTCTTTGTCCGTTCCGTCCAGCGTTATCAGCACGCAACCGCCTGGTCGGACAATTCGGAGCAGTTCTTTTACAGCAGCAACACCGTCACGGATGGCCATGTGGTCGAGTACATCACGTGCAACTACGGCGTCAAAGATTCCATCCGTGTAACCAGTCGTAAGAATATCAGCACGTCGGAAGTCCTGTGTCGGATAAGCTTCCTCTGACAAGAGGTGTTTTGCTCGTTCCACTGCGTCTTCCGAGATGTCAAAGCCGGAAACAGAAAAGCCATGCTTCGCAAGCTTAAGTGAATACACCCCGCAGCCGCAGCCAGCGTCACAGAGGCTATTGTAACCCCGCTCGTGCAAGAACTCGATCACGGGATCGGCAGAATAATCAAAGTTCTCAATATACAAAGAGAGCTTATCTTGATCCAGTGATTTCCATGAACGATCCCAAAAAATATTGTCTGCCATTGATGAATCCTTCATTCTACGCTGGAACGCCTTGACCAAAAGGACCGTCCCCCTGTCCGCCCATTTTAAAATGGTGTCGATCTCATTTTATATTCCATGCTGCCGTAAGGCTGTTCTCTCCCTGTACCTTTACGAACCCCGCAGATTCATAAAGCTTGATTGCCGGAATATTACCTACGTCAACGAGCAATGCCATTCCTTTCGGGCGATTTGCTTCAATGGCTTTGACCAAAAGCTTTCTCCCCCAGCCCCGACGTCGGTAGGCTTCCTTGACCATGAAGTCAAAGGGCTCGTTTTCTTCAAAGCAATTGGTAACATCCAGATAGCCAACAACGAGACCATGATCGACTGCCAAAAAGACGCTGAAGCGTTCAGGCGCTTGGGCAACCTTATCGCCGGTCCAGTAGCAGTCTGTATCATGCATGGCAATATATTGCTCCTTGTATTGCTCGGTTAAAGGTTCAATTCCATTCGTGTCAACCGTTGGGCAGGGATTGGACAAAACCATCTTTTGCTGCTCTTCGTAAAATGATGCGCCGATTCTGGTCAGCAATTCCCGAAGCAGGGTGTTGGAGGGGTTGAACACGAAATCGGCCTGGAAGCCCGGGTAATTTGCCTGCAAGTATTCGGCAATTTCTTCATAGGCTGCGGCGAATCGGGAGAGTCCAAAGAGCATTTCAATATACCGCTCATCCTCTGTGATCAGGAATACAAACAGTCCAGTCATCACACCGTCATGGAATACCCCAAGTACGTGGTGATCCGGCTTTTCGACGGCCTTATACAGATTGACCGCTATCGTATCCTGCGTCAAAAGCCTCGGATCCGAAAAAGCAGTATCACGATTTACATCATGCATGAACTCCGTGCAGGAGTCAAGTGAAGTAAGCTTTTGAATCATTCTTTTAATCCTCTGTTTTGTCCTTGAGTATCTTGATTATAAGACAAAAGAACCGTCCCCTTGTCCCAAACCGTCTCCCTGTCCCAATTGCGCTATCTTCTGTTCTCATGATACCCTATCCTGCAAAAATGTCAAGCCGGGAAAAAAGCAGTTGCAATTCTCCCGGCGATGTTATAGAATTATGTCAACAGACAAAAACAGGAGGACAGGCCCATGAAATGCCCTTTTTGCGGCTTTGCCGACAGCAAGGTGATCGACTCCCGCCCCGCTGAGGACGGCACGACCATCCGCCGCCGCCGGGAATGCCTGGACTGTCAGAAGCGCTTTACCACCTATGAGACCGTGGAGCGGATGCCCCTGATGGTCATCAAGCGGGACGGCAGCCGCCAGAGTTTCGACAAGGTGAAGATCATCAACGGCCTGGTGCGGGCCTGTGAGAAGCGCCCGGTGACCATGGCCCAGATCGAGGGCGTGGCGGACGAGGTGGAGCAGGAGCTGCGCGGCCGCCTGGAGAGCGAGGTCCAGTCGGAGAAAGTGGGCGAGATGGTCATGGACCGTCTGAAGGGCCTGGACGAGATCGCCTATGTGCGCTTCGCCAGCGTCTACCGCTCCTTCAAGGACATCCAGACCTTCATGGAGGAACTGGCCAAGATTTTGGGCGAAAAACAGGCATAAGGGCTTCGGCGCGTCCTGCGGAGCATCGGCAGGGCGCGCTGAAGCTTTTTTACGGTTTGGCATCCTTTTTGGCGAAGAAGATCTTTCCGTTTTCGTACAAAATCAGCGTATAGACCTCTTGCAGACTTTGGCAGCCCCGCCGCTTCGCCTCCCGGAGCAGCCAGGCCTCGTCCTTCCCATGCAGCTGGAGGTTGCGGCGCATGACGACCCCGTCCTGTATCAGGATAGTGGCATAGCCGTCGTCCTCCGCTGTGATACCCAGCAGCCCGGCGGTGACCGGGCGCTGGTCCGGGCGCAGAATGACGTTGAGGGAGCCGTCGGTCTCCAGCACCCCGTAGCGGACGGCGGCGATGTCCGTCACATTTTGGCTGCGCAGTTCCTCGGCCAGCTCGTCCATGGTGAAGCGGGTCCGGCGCATGGCGTCCTGCTGGATGACTCCGTTGACGATGAGAAAGCAGGGCCGCCCGCAGAGGAAGTTCCGCAGCCGCACGCTGCGCATGGTGGCCCAGGAGACCAGCGCCTCCAGCGCCACCAGCACCACGGTGGGCAGCAGCCCGGTCCAGAGGGGGAGATGGGCGTCTTGCAGCGGGATGGAGGCCACGTCCGCCACCAGGATGCTCACCACCAGCTCGCTCAGCTCCAGTTCCCCCATCTGACGCTTCCCCAGCAGCCGCATCAGCACCAGCAGCGCCGTAAAGATGATCACAGTACGAAAGATGATGTTCAGCATATCCCCAGTATGCCCGGAACGGGGGCAAAGGATACGGGGCGGCGCGGCGGAAAAGGGAAGAAGCCCCTCGGGTGAGGAGCTTCTTTGTTTCGCGTGCCTTGCTCAGACCAGTTCCCGGTAACTTTCCTCGGCAGGGAGGCTGTCGGGCGGGAAGAATTCGTCCATGGGGAAGCGGACCCGGCTGAACAGGGTGCAGGGGTCGTCGTCGCTGCTGCCCGCGCACTCCTGGGTGGGGACGAAGGCGTCGGCCTCCAGGCTGAGCTGGGCGTCCCGCTCCAGGCGGATCATGGAAAACTGGCCCAGGGTGACGAAGAGCTGCCGCCCGGTGTTGCACAGGTTCAGTTCCTCGCCCAGGTATTCCAGAATCGGCTCCGGGATGTTCCGCAGCTCGGTTTCCGCGCAGGGGGCCTCGGCGATGCGGAGATTCAGGGCGATGGGGTCCACCGCCGCCACCACGGCCACCGGGTTCTGGGAGGCCGGATTGAGGCAGCCGGGCGCGCCGCCGTTGGAGGTGAAGGTCTTGACGCTGCCCTCGCTGCCGTAGAGGATGACGCGCTTGTCGAACACGGACAGGCCCGTGATGGGCACGCCGCCGGGGAAGGTCTGGCCGGTGATCTTATAGTAGTAGGTCACATCGACGGTGAAGTAGCCCCGGTTGAAGCCGATCTCGTTCACGCTGACGTCAGCGTAGATCAGCGTGGCGGAATCCGGGCGGACGCTGAAGGCGGAGTTGATGACTGCCTGGGAGCTGATGGTGGGGTAGACCCGCAGGTCGTCGATGCAGTCCTTGTCCCGGCAAGCGGAAAAGATCTTGCTGGTGTGGACGTGGACCCGACTGGCGCTGCCGCCTCCGCCGCCGTGCTGCTCCACGGGGCCGGGCATGATTCTGTCTGGCATGGTTTCAAAACCTCCTGTTGATGATCTGGCGGCGGGAGGGCAGCGAAGTCCCTGGCACGCTGCCGTCTGAAACGCCGTTTCCCTACAGTCTATGCCGCCCCGGGGCAAGTGTGTTCACGGATTTGCGCGATTTCCGGGGCATTTCGCGGAAAACCCGTGCACGCTAACGATTGCAATCCCGGCGGAAATAGTGTAGAATAGCCCGGCATACAATGATGAAAAGCATCCCCGCGCTCCGGCGTCGGACCGCGGCATCATCCTGTGGAGGCAGTTTGTATATGGCGGAGGCAAAAAAGCAAAACTTCATGCACGGCGCGGCGATTCTGGCCGCAGGCGTCGTGGTGATGAAGATCCTGGGCGCGATCTACAAGATCCCGCTGCAAAACATCCTGGGCGACGTGGGCTACGGCTATTTCTTCGCCGCCTACAACATCTATAATGTTCTGCTGACCATCTCCACCGCCGGGTTGCCGGTGGCCCTGAGCCGCATGATCAGCGAGGCCAACACCCTGGAGCGCCCCCGGCAGGCCCGGCGCATCTTCCACATCGCCTCCGGCACCCTGGCCGCCCTGGGCGTGATCTTCTCCCTGGCCATGCTCCTGTACCCCACGGAAATGGCCATCGCCCTGGTCAGCAAGCCGGAGGTCAGCCAGTGCGTCTACGCCCTGGCCCCCGCCGTGCTGCTGGTCTGCCTGACCAGCGCCTTCCGGGGCTACATCCAGGGCAACGGCAACATGACCCCCACCACCGTGGGGCAGATTCTGGAAGTGCTGGTGAAGGTGGTGGTGGGCCTGGGCCTGGCCATCTGGATGACACGGCAGCGCCAGCCCCTCCCCGTGGCCTCCGCCGGGGCCATTTTCGGCGTGACGGCGGGGGCGCTGGCGGCCCTGGTCTATATGCTCTGGTGCTATCTGCGCCAGTACCGCCCCCAGAGCCTCCGGGCCTGCGCTTCCAGCGCGGACAAACCGGACAGCGTGGGCGGGACCCTGGCCGTCTTCATCCGCATCGGCCTGATCATCACCTTGGGCGCATCCGTGATGAGCGTCTTCACCCTCATCGACACAAAACTGGTGGAATCCACGCTGCCCCATGTCCCCGGCATCGGCCCGCGCATGGCCGACGAGCTCTGGGGCAGCTACAGCGCAGTCCAGACCCTTTACAACCTTCCGGCCAGCTTCATCACTCCCATGACCATCGCCGTGGTTCCGGCCATCGCCGCCGCCCACGCCAGCGGGGCCAAGGGGGAGGTGGGGCACATCGCCGAGAGCGGTCTGCGCATCTCCGCAGTGGTGGCCCTGCCCATGGGCCTGGGCCTGTCCGTGCTGGCCGCGCCCATCGTGGCGGTCATCTACCCGGACACCCACCAGATGGGTCCCACTCTGCTGTCCTGGCTGGGCGTGGCCAGCGTCTTCGTCTGCATCACCCTGGTGACCAATGCCATTTTGCAGGCCGACGGCAACGAGGCTCTGCCCATTGTCTCCATGGTGGTGGGCGGCGTGGTGAAAATCGGCTGCAACCTGCTGCTGGTGCCCCGTCCCGAGCTGAACATCGTGGGCGCGGCCATGGGTACCGTGGCCTGCTACGCGGTCATCAGCGTCCTGAACTGCGTCTTCATCTACCGCAGATTGCCGGTGAAGCCCAACTATGGCCGGGCCTTCCTGCGCCCCCTGGGCGCGGCCCTGGTGATGGGCGCGGCGGCCTGGGCGGTCTACGGCCTGGCGGCCCGGCTGCTGCGCGTGACGGCGGAGAGCGGGCGGATGCTGCAACTGCTGCCCCTGGCCGTGGCCATCGGCGTCGCCGCCGTCGTCTACCTGGTCATGGTGGTGCTGACCCGCAGCGTCACCCTGGAGGACATGAAACTGATGCCCAAGGGCGAGCGCCTGGCAAAGCTGCTGCACATTCGCTAAGGCGGCGGAGAATTCCGCATTTGGGACTTGCATTTTTTTGAAATACTTGCTAAAATATTCTGCAACGCGCATTCCCGGTCCCCGCGACCGCATCACTGAGAAAAAAGGAAGAGGACAACATGAGTTCAGCCAACGAAAAGAACGCCCGCGCCGAGAAGCAGGCCCGGCGGCAGCAGCAGATGGACGAACAGGCGCGCTCCAGCCGCAGCTTCAAACGCAAGGCGATCCTTGTGGTCGTGGTGGTGGCCGTGCTGCTGGCCGCCTCTCTGGTCATCAACTCCAACCTGCTCCAGCGAACCCTGCCCGCCGTCAAGATCGGCAGCACCAGCTACACCGCCGCGGAGACGGACGTGTTCTACCGCAGCACATACAACAGCTACTACAGCAACTACAGCTCCTACATCCAGAGCCTCTTCGGTTCCGACACGGATGTGGACAGCTATGTGAAGATGTTCACCGGCCTGGACCGCAGCGTGGCCCTGGACCAGCAGATGTACAACGAGGAGCAGACCTGGGCCGACTACATGCTGGAGCTGACCCAGGAGAACATGCAGCAGGTCACCGCCCTGTGTGAGGACGCCCAGCGCAGCGGCTACAGCCTGTCCCAGGAGGCGCTGGACGACATCGAGACCGAGTTCAGCGCTCTGGAGACCTCCGCGAAGCAGTACGGCTACAGCAGCCTGGAGCAGTTCCTGACCATGAACTATGGCAAGGGCGTCACCGCCGACGTGCTGCGCTCCGTCATGCAGAAGATGGAGACCGCCAGCCAGTACGCCGCCCAGGTGGACGAGGGCCGCAGCTACACCGACGAGCAGAAGGAAGCCTACTATGCCGCCCACGCCGACGAGTTGGATAACATCTCCTATTATTCGATCCTGCTCAGCTCCAGCAACAGCGCCTTTGCCCCCCAGACGGAGGCAGAGACCGCCGAGACGGCGGAGGAAGCGCCCGCTGCAGAGGGCACGGAAGCGCTGACCGAGACTGCCGAGGCGGAGGCCCCCGCAGCTGAGACTGTTGCGCCAGCCCCCGCGGAAGAGAACGGCGAGACCGAGGCCGCCCCTGCGGAAGAGCCCGTTGCGGAAGACGCCGCGCCTGCGGAGGAGCCTGTTGTGGAAGATGCCGCTCCCGTGGAAGAGCCTGTTGCGGAAGCGGAAGCAGCCGCCCCGGCCAGCAGTTCCAACCTGAGCGCCGACGGGGTCACAGTGGCCACCGGCACGGAGCTGAGCGAAGAGGAAGAAGCGGCCCGAGTGGCCGCCGCGAGAGCCGCCGCCGAGCGCCTTTCCTGGTCCCCCGACCCGGAGAGCTTCGTGGCCGCCTGCGCGGAATACGGCAGCACCCCCAGCTTGCAGACCACGGCGGGGGAGAACCTGCCCGACGCCCTGCGGGAGTGGCTGGTGAGTCCGGAGCGCTGGAGCGGTGAGATGACCAGCATCGAGACCGACAGCGGCGCTTACGCCGTCTGCTTCATGGGCCGCGACAACAACGACTACCCCGTGCGCGCCATGCGCCACATCCTGGTGGAGACCGTGGCCGACGAGGACGGCGTCTACACCGACGAGGCCGTGGCCACCGCCATGGAGAAGATCCGCGACATCCAGGATCAGTGGAACGAGGACCCCACCGAGGAACACTTCGCCCAGTTGGCCGAGGAGTACAGCGAGGACGCCGGGTCCAATACCAACGGCGGCCTGTATGAGAACATCCAGAAAGGCAGCATGGTGGACAGCATCGACAGCTTCCTCTTCGCCGAGGGCAGAACCGTGGGCGACACCACCGTGGTGGAGGGCAGCAACGGCAGCTATCGCGGCTGGCATCTGGTCTACTATGTGGGCGAGGGACAAAACGCCCGCCTGGCCCTGGCCGAGACCCCGCTGCACGAGTCCGAGCAGGAGGCCTGGCTGGAGGACCTGATCTCCGGCTACACGGTCAGCACCGGCTCCGGGTTGCGTTACGTCAAGGTGAGCTGAGGCTTCCATCTGAAGCAAAGAACACATTTCCCGCCGAAGGGAGGCACTTCCTCAGGAAGTGGCCTCCCTTCGGCTTTGTATTTGCCGAAGAAGCCATCAAACTGCGCAATGAAAAACGGTCTTCCGCTCTTGACATAATGCCGAATCTTTGGTACATTGTATTTGTATTTAATACTGATACAAAAGGAGCGTGCCGTGATGCAATCTGTAAAAGACCTGATCCGCAGCAGAAGAAGCGTTCGGACCTTTGACGGGAGGCCTTTGGCCGACGCAGACCGCGAGAAGCTGGAGCGCTTTCTGAACGCGCCCACGAACCCCTTTGGCGTGCCGATTGCGTTCCGTATCCTGGACGCAAAGGAAAACGGGCTTTCCAGCCCGGTCATTGTCGGCGCAGACACCTATCTGGCGGCGAAGGTGGCCCGTGTTGACCACCATGAGATCGCCTATGGCTACAGCTTCGAGCACGCTTGCCTTTCCGCGCTCTCCCTTGGTCTGGGAACGGTGATGCTGGCGGCCTCGCTCAGCCGCAGCGCCTTTGAAAAGGCCATGGATGTGCAGCCTGACGAGGTGATGCCTGTTGCAAGCCCCATCGGGTATCCGGCGGAGAAGCACTCCATCCGGGAGACGCTGATGCGGAAAGGACTCAAAGCCGATGAACGTCTGCCCTTTGAGACGCTTTTCTTCGAGGGCTCCTTTGAAAAGAGCCATGCCCGGGGCGAGGGGCAGTTTGACGAAGCGCTGGAGATGGCGAGATGGGCGCCCTCTGCCGGGAATCAACAGCCCTGGCGCGCCGTGATCGACGGAAACACGGTGCATTTCTTTGAAAAGCGCAGCATGAAAGTCAGCGCCCTGGGCGACATACAAAAGCTGGACGTGGGAATTGCCCTCTGCCATTTCGACCTGACCATGCGGGAGGCCGGAAAACCGGGGAGCTTTGTCTTCCGCGATCCGCAGATTCCCTGCCCGGACAATACAAGCTATGTTGTGTCCTATGAGGCGGCGCCATGAACGATACACGGTTTTCTTCCGCGATTCACACCCTGATTCTGATTTCGGAGTCCGAGACAGCGATGACCTCGGAGCAGATCGCGGAAAGCGTCGGCACGAACGCCAGCTATATCCGCAAGCTGACCGGGCTGCTGAAACGAAATGGCATCCTGGACAGCGGACGCGGCATCAGCGGCTTTCGGCTCAACATCCATTCGGAGGAACTGAGCCTGAAACGGGTATACGAGGCGCTCTATGAAACGGAGCATGTGCATCTGTTCGACCTGCATCAGAATCCGAACGACGGATGTATTGTCGGGCGGCACATCAAACCGGTGCTGACGGAGCTGTTTGCGAAGCTGGAGGCGGAAGCGGGCCAGGCGTTGCGGGCAGTCACGCTGGCCGACTGCATTGAAACCATGAAAACGAGGATCGGGAGGGAAAACAAATGAAAGCAGCCATTCTGGAAGGCTACAGGAAGGGCGGTCGGGAACTGATCGTAAAGGATATTCCTGTTCCCGAGATCGGCGCGCATGAAATCCTGGTGAAAATCAAAACCGCCGGGGTCAATCCGCTGGACAATATGATTGTGCGCGGGGATGTCAAGCTGATCGTACCGTATCGCTTCCCCCTGGTGATGGGAAACGAATTCGTCGGAACCGTGACAAAGCGGGGCAAGGCGGCCACGCGCTTTTCTGTGGGAGAACGGGTCTACGGGCGTATGCCGCTGGGCAAAATCGGCGCCTTTGCCGAGTATGCCGCCGTGGATCAGGCGGCTGTCGCCAGGGTCCCTGCGTATTTGTCTGACGCGGAGGCCGCCTGCGTGCCGCTGACTGCGCTCACGGCGATACAGGCCTTTGCGCTGATGCAGCCGAAACCCGGACAGTCGGTCTTCATCTCCGGCGGCACCGGGAGCCTGGGCGCCATGGCAATCCCTGTGGCCAAGCGCCTGGGACTCACCGTGCTCACCAACGGCAGCGGCGACGAGGAAGCGCGTGTCCGCGCCCTGGGCGCGGATGTGTTCGTCGATTACAGGAAGCAGGATTTTGCCGACGTGATCTCGGATGTGGATTTTGTGCTGGATACGCTTGGCGACCGGGCGCTGCCAAAGGAGTTTCAGGTGCTCCGGCAGGGCGGCAGACTGGTCTCTCTGCGTGGCGTTCCCAACGCGGAATTTGCCGTGCGGAACGGAATGGGCGCGATGCATCGGCTGCTGTTCCGCTTTGCCGGCAGGAAGTATGACGCGATGGCGGCAAAGCGAAATCAGAACTACTACTTTGTCTTCGTCCACGAGGATGGGGCGGGGCTGGAGAAGCTGAGCGAGATGTTCGCGGACAAGCAGATCGAGGCGTCGGTGGACGAGGTCTATTGCCTGGACGACGTGAACAAAGCGCTGCAGAAGGTGGCGGCAGGCCGCTCCAAAGGAAAGACGGTCCTCAAAATCAGCGACTGACCCAAAGGGCGGGAACGCCGCCGACGCATCCTGCGCCGGCCTGCGCTGCGACAGGAAGGGCAGAGCCGATCTCAGCAGCACAGCCCAAAGAATCAGCGAAATCAGCTTGGATTAAGAACGCACGACCTTTCACATTCGTTGGAGGTCGTGCGTTTTCTGTGTGCAAAAAAGTTAAAAATCCCTTCTTGCACAAAGGCAATCGGTTTCGTATAATGATATCAATATACTGGAAAACACGGGAAAGGGGAGAAGACCATGAAAAACCGGCATATGTTGTTTCCGTTCATCGTGGGGATTCTGGCATTCGTCTGCTTTTCCCTGGTGGCGGTACTGTTTGCTGTCTATACGGTACAGCCGCATTGGGAAAGAATCCTGCTGCTCATTTTGCCCTCCCTGGTCTTCTGCGGCGTCGGAATTTTGGGATGGAAAGGGTTTTTGCATGAGAAAACAACGACTGTGCTGACCATCATTTTCACGCTCGTATTTCTGGTGCTTTCCGCATTCTATGTGGCTTTCCTGATGTTTCTCTCTGCGGAAGAGACGACAGACCCGAAGTATTATGAACGTGCGTATCATCAAATCGAAGATGGGGCAGCTGTGAAAGGGGTCTTCCCGGCAAGCGTCCCGGAGGATGCGCAGGAGATCACATTTTCTTACAGGCCGCAGTTTCTACAGGGTGACGAAGCGTTTCAGTTCTCCTACCGCACGACGGAGGAACAGCTCAGCGCATGGGAGGAACGGCTCAAAGAAGCGGCGGAGTGGGTCGGTTCCAATGCGGAATGGCACCGCATGAACAACTTGGGCTTTTCCGACGCGGATTCCATGCGCTATCATTTGTACTGGGACGGCGGCTACAATCACGGGGAAATGTGTTATGCGTTGATCGATCGCGCTTCCGGTAGAATCGGATTCTACTATTCCAGGGGGTAATCATTTTTTTCCGCTGCAACCGTTGGTTGCGCGGATTCCAGCCAAAGCTGGTGGTGGTTCCATCTCGTTTCTGCTATCCTGATTCTATCATACAGAGGGAGGAAATCGAATGAAGCTGTCTGAAAAGATCCAGTATTGCCGGAAGCAGGCAGGCTTGAGCCAGGAGGCGCTCGCGTCTCGTCTCGGTGTCTCGCGTCAGGCCGTTAGCAAGTGGGAGACGGGGGAGGCCACCCCGGAACTTGGCAAACTCCGCGCCTTGGCGGAGGCGTTTCATGTCAGTGCCGATTGGCTGCTGAACGAGGAAGAACCAAAAATAGGGAAGGGTGAACCGGATCGGGCGGCATCCGTCCAAATCTGTGGTCAGGCTGCGCAGCCGGATTGGGTGGATCGGGCACCGGCAGTCCTGCGGAAACTGCTGCGACGCTATGGATGGCTTTTTGGCGTCTACCTTGCCGTGGCCGGATTCGCGCTGTCCGTGCTCGCCTTGATCGAGAAGTATTTCATTTCAGACATCCTTTCGCGTACCATGTCTGATCTGAATCAATACCCGTATGAATACCCGAAAACCGTCATGCAGCAGACTTTTGGCTCCATGCAAACCATCAGCACCGTGACGCTCCTTGCAGGACTGCTGGTTCTGGTTTCGGGAGTCGTTCTGGCTGTGCTGCTGCGTCGGCGCGCCAGGAAAAAGAACGCCGATTGTTCATCCTTGTGAGAAGTACAAAATGCTGCGGAACCAGATACGCCGCAAAAAAGAAAAAACGGCGCAACACCCGGTTACGCCGTTTTCATATAATCATTTCCTTGTTGCTTTTGGGGCGAACGCAATGACGGCGTTCGCCCCGAAGTGTTTGCAAAGCGGAACCCGTTCCCTCAGAGCACCGTCCCCTTGGGGATGACGATGGGCAGCTTCGCGCTTCCCGCCAGGTCGATGTGGGGGGAGGCGTTCACGTTCTTGTCGGCGATGACGCAGCGCAGGTCCGTGCCGGGGCCGATGACCGTGTCGTTCAGAAGGATGCAGCCCCGCAGATGGGCTCCGTCGGCCACACGGACGCCGCTGGAGAGGATGCAGCGGTCCAGCTGGCCCTCAATGCGGCAGCCGTCGGCGATCAGGGAGTCGGTCACCCGGGCGGTCTCGCCGTAATAGGTGCTCACGTCGCTGCGGGCGCGGGTGGCCACATAGCGCTCATTGGGCGGGAAGAGGCTGAGGCGTTTGTCCCGGTCCAGCATGTCCATGTTGGCCTCGTAGTACTCCGCCACGCTGGTGATGATGCGGGCGTAGCCGGTGTGGCGGTACAGGCCGATGCGCCAGCCCGCGTGGAGGACGTGCTGCAAGCCGTCGGAGTGGAAGTGCAGCCGGTCGCTCTCCCGGCTCCAGCGCATCATCTCCAGCAAGAGCCCGCGGCGCAGGATGTAGGTCTCCAGGCTGGCCAGACCCCGGCCCTCGCCCCGCTGGCGGGAGAGCATCTCCGCGGCGAAGGCACCGCTCTCATCGGGGATGAAGCGGTGGTGTTCGCAGGGCAGGGCCTCGGTGGTGCAGACGGCGGTCACGTCCGCCCCGGAGCGCATGTGCTGCTCGATCAGGGCGGAAAAGTCGATGTTGGCGCAGAGGTCTCCCCGGGTCAGCAGCACATAGTCCTGCTTCACGTCCCGGCTCAGGTGGTTGGAAATGCCCTCCAGGGCCTGCATGTCCCCGTCGTAGCCCGCCCGGTTCACCGGGGCCAGCAGCAGGTGCATCCCCCCGCTGTGGCGGACCATGTTCCAGGGACGGCCGCTGCTCAGGTGTTCCATCAGACTCTGGAAGCCGTACTGCATGACCACGCCCACGTCGAAGATCCCGGCGTTCATCATGCTGCTGAGGGCGAAGTCCACCAGCCGGAAGCGCCCGCAGAAGGGCAGGGCGGCGGCGGTGCGCTCCTTGCACAGCTCGCCCAGGTCGGGGTGGTCGTGATAGGCGTAAACGATGCCGTGTACGTTGATCATTGCGGCACCTCCTCACTGGAATAGATCATTGCGCCGGGGGGGACGACGCTCCCTGCCCGGACGGTGATGTTGGGGCCGCAGGTGGCCACGGCCCAGTCGGGGCTGCCGTCGGGCTGGGAGCCCACATGGGCGTTCCGCTCCACCACGGTGTTCTCCCCGATGATGGCGTACTCCACCAGCGCCCCGGCGCAGACCCGCGCCCCGGGCATGAGGGTGGAGTAGCGCACGGTGGCCCCTTCCTCCACGACGACGGAGACGCTGAGGACGCTGTTCTGGACCAGACCGTAGACCTCGCTGCCCTCGGTGACGATGGAGTGGTCGATCATGGCGTTGGGGCCCACATACTGGGGGAAGCGCCGGGGGGAGTTGGCCAGGATGGGCCAGTTGGAATCGTAGAGATTGATCTGGGAGGAGAGGATGTCCATGTTGGCGTCCCAGAAGCTGCTGATGGTGCCCACGTCGCGCCAGTAGCCCTCGAAGTAGTAAGGGACCAGGCGCTCCCCGGCGGCGAGCATCCGGGGGATGATGTTCTTGCCGAAGTCGTTCTCGCTGTCCGGGGCGGCGGCGTCGGCCACAAGGTAACTGCGCAGTTTCTTCCAGGAGAAGATATAGATGCCCATGCTGGCCAGGTCGCTGTCCGGCTCCTTGGGCTTTTCGGTGAATTTACAGATCGCGCCGGAAGCCTCGTCCACGGTCATGATGCCGAAGCGGCTGGCCTCCTCCATCGGCACGCGGATCACGGCGATGGTGCAGTCGGCCTGGTTTTGTTTGTGGACCGCCAGCATGTCCGAATAATCCATTTTGTAGATGTGGTCCCCGGACAGGATCAGCACATACTCCGGGTCATAGAGATCCACGAAGCCGATGTTCTGGTAGATGGCGTCCGCCGTGCCCTTGAACCAGCCGCTCTCTCCGCCGCCGGACCGATAGGGGGGCAGGATGAAGGCCCCACCGTCGCCGCCGTCCAGGTCCCAGGCGGCGCCGGAACCGATGTAGCTGTTGAGCTGCTGGGGCCGGTACTGGGTCAGCACACCCACCACGTCGATGCCGGAGTTGGCACAGTTGCTGAGCGGAAAGTCGATGATGCGGTACTTCCCGCCGAAGGGAATGCCGGGCTTTGCCATATCCCTGGTCAGCGCGTAGAGCCGTGAACCCTGCCCGCCGGCCAGGAGCATGGCGATACATTGTTTTTTCATTGCGTCGCTCTCCTTTTGCGTATTCGGAACGGTATGTCTTCGTTGGTTGCAACTAACATAATATGACAAATGCGCGGGAAAATCAACTGAGCATTTTGTCAAAAATGGACGAGCGGCGGTTTTCTTGCGGAGAAATCTTCCGCTTCGTTTTGGCAGGGCCGGACGGGCGCTGGGGCGGTTTCCGCCGGTCCGTTCCGCGCTGTCAGGGCACGTCCTTTCATCTCCTTTAGCGTTTGGCGCAGACTGGCAAAGTATGCGCCGACCGCAAAGACCGCGGGGGCGAACATCTCCGTATCATACCGATCCAGGCGCATACATTCATAGATCAAGTCCGGAAGACCGACCCCGCACTCCGTGCGAAATAGCAGCGACGCAAGCTCGTCATAGCGTTCGATATTGGTCATGGTAATCCCTCCCAAAAACCAGTATATTATCTATAAATAATAAATTCAATATCATCTTTCGGTAGTATGCTATCATGTCCTGGGAGTTGATGACATGGAACACTATGAACGTATCCGCGCCCTGCGGGAAGACGCGGACAAGACACAGCGGGAGATTGCGGGTTTTCTGGGGATCCGGCAGAGCTATTACAGCGAGCAGGAGCGGGGCAAAAAACCTTTTCAGATCAAGCAGATCCAGGCCCTTTGCGGCTATTATCATGTGTCGGCGGACTACATCCTGGGTCTGCCCAAAGGCCTGCGGTGGCCCCGTGGAACGTGATGGGCTGCCCGTGGGCGGGGTATGCGGGACAGCGGCGCGGGACCTGTCCCGCGCCTTGACAAAGCCCCCTGATTCTCTTATACTAACCGAATGATTCGAGAAAAAACAGGGGGCGCAGGGAAACGTGACAGTCAAAGATCTGAAAGCGGGCCAGCGGGCAAAAATCCTCCGCGTGGGCGGGGAAGGGGCGCTGCGCCAGCATTTTCTGGACATGGGCGTGATCCCCGGCGCGGAGCTGACGGTGATCCAGCTGGCCCCCATGGGGGACCCCATGGAAGTGCGCATCCACGGCTATGAGCTGACCCTCCGGCTGGCGGAGGCGGCCAACATCGCGGCGGAGCCGCTGCCGCCGCCGGAGCGGGAGCCCCGCCCGCCCCGGCCTCTGCGGGAGCCCTGGCATCCCGGCCTGGGGGAGACGGGCAAGTTCCACCCCAAAGGCAGCGGCGATGCGCTGCCGGAGGGGACGCTGCTGCATTTCGCCCTGGTGGGCAACCAGAACTGCGGCAAGACCACCCTCTTCAACCAGCTCACCGGGGCCAGGCAGCACGTGGGCAACTTCCCCGGTGTGACGGTGGACCGGAAGGACGGGGCCATCCGGGGCTGCCCCGACACGGTGGTGACGGACCTGCCGGGCATCTATTCCATGAGCCCCTATTCCAGCGAGGAACTGGTGAGCCGGGACTTCGTGCTGCGGGAGAAGCCCCAGGCCATCATCAACATCGTGGACGTGACCAACATCCAGCGGAACCTCTACCTGACCATGCAGCTGCTGGAGATGGACACCCCCATGGTGGTGGCCCTGAACATGATGGATGAGCTGACCGGCAACGGCGGCAGCGTGGACGTGAACGCCATGGAGAAGCTGCTGGGGGTGCCGGTGGTGCCCATCGCGGCGGCGAAAAATCAGGGCGTGGAGGAACTGGCCCGCCACGCCGTCCACATCGCCCGCTATCAGGAGCGCCCCCTGCGCCAGGACTTCTGCGCGAAAGACGACCACGGCGGCGCGGTGCACCAGTGCCTCCACGCGGTGATGCACCTGATCGAGGACCACGCCCTCCGGGCCGGGCTGCCCCTGCGCTTCGCCGCCAGCAAGGTGGTGGAGGGGGACGAGCGGGTGCTGGAGCAGCTGGAGCTGGACCGGAACGAGCGGGAGACCCTGGAACACATCATCCTCCAGCTGGAGCGGGAGCGGGGCCTGGACCGCAGCGCGGCCATGGCGGACATGCGCTTTGCCTTCATCGAAAAGGTCTGCGCCCGCTGCGTCAGCCGCCCCCAGGAGAGCCGGGAGCATCTGCGCAGCCGCGCCATCGACCGGGTCCTCACCGGGCGCTATACGGCCATTCCGGTGTTCATCGGCTGCATGGCCCTGGTGTTCTACCTGACCTTCAACGTCATCGGCCTCTGGCTCCAGCAAGTCCTGGAGCAGGGCATCGACGCCCTCACCGGCCTGGTGGACCGGGCGCTGACCCAGGGCGGCGTCAACGAGGTGCTGCACGGCCTGATCGTGGACGGCGTCTTCGAGGGGGTGGGCAGCGTGCTCAGCTTTCTGCCCATCATCGTCACGCTGTTCTTCTTCCTGTCGCTGCTGGAGGACAGCGGCTATCTGGCCAGGGTGGCCTTCGTCATGGATAAGCTGCTGCGGCGGCTGGGCCTGTCCGGGCGCAGCATCGTCCCGCTGCTCATCGGCTTTGGCTGCACCGTCCCGGCGGTGATGAGCACCCGCACCCTGCCCAGCGACCGGGACCGGAAGCTGACGGTGCTGCTGACGCCCTTCATGAGCTGCACGGCCAAGCTGCCCATCTACAGCTTCTTCGTGGGGGCCTTCTTCCCCGGACAGGGCGGCCTCATCATGACCGGCCTCTATGTCTTCGGGATGCTGATGGGCGTCCTGGCGGCGCTGCTCAGCAAGAAGACCGTCTTCCGGGGCGAGGCCGTGCCCTTCGTCATGGAGCTGCCCAACTACCGTCTGCCCAGCCCCCGGAGCGTGCTGCAGCTGCTCTGGGAGAAGAGCAAGGACTTTTTGCAGAAGGCCTTTTCCGTCATCCTGATCGCCACGGTGGCGGTCTGGTTCCTCAAGAGCTTCGACCTGCATCTGCGCTTCGTCGCCGACTCCCAGACCAGCATCCTGGCCAGCCTGGCGGGGCTGCTGGCGCCCATCTTCCGCCCCCTGGGGCTGGGGGACTGGCGCATCTGCACCTCCCTGATCAGCGGCTTCATCGCCAAGGAGAGCGTGGTGTCCTCCATGGAGGTGCTCTTTGCCGGCCAGGGCGTGGCCGCCGCGCTCAGCGCACTGGGGGCCGCCGTGATGCTGGTGTTCTCCCTGCTCTATACCCCCTGCGTGGCGGCGGTGGCGGCCATTCGCCGGGAGCTGGGCCGGGGCTGGGCCTTCGGCGTGGTACTCTGGCAGTGCGGCCTGGCCTGGGTCATGGCCTTCCTGGTACATATCATCGGAATGGCACTGGGCGCGGGCTGAGAAGGAGGCGCAAGCGTGAACACTCTGGACATTTTCCTCATCGCGGCACTGTTGGCCCTGCTGGGCTTTGCCGTCTGGCAGAGTCGCCGGGCCGGAAAACGCGGCGGCTGCTGCGGCTGCTCCGGCGGAATCTGCCCCGGCTGCGGCAAAGCCCCAAAGCGCAGCGACACGGAACAGAACGAAAAAAGGACAGAAGCAAAATGGAGGGGGCAAGCCCACTCCCTGCAAGATGTGGTAGATCGTTCGAGCATCGACCACACTTTGTAGGGAAGGGGCTTGCCCCTTCCGTTGTCTCGCTTCTGTTCCAACGGTTCCGCGTTCACCCAGCGTCCCGGTTTTTGCAGTAGATCTTCCAAAGTCCCCGCATGACCAGGTCCTCGTCCAGCCTCACCTGGGGGTGGCGGCAGAGGTGTACCACGTCCGCCGCCCCGTCCCCGGTGACGGCCACATGGACCCGCGCCCCCAGCTCCTCCTCGATGCGCAGGAACAGCCCATCCAGCATGGCGGCGGTGCCGTGGAGGATGCCGCTGCGCATACTGTCCCGGGTGTTCCGCCCGATGACGCGCTTGGGCGGCTCCAGGCTGATGTCGTGGAGCTGGCTGGCCTCTTAGGCCAGAGAACTGCTGCTGAGGGCCATGCCGGGGCAGATCAGGCCCCCCACATAGCAGCCGCTGCGGTCCACCACGCCGATGGCCATGGCCGTGCCCATGTCCACCACCACGCAGGGGAGGGGATAGCGGTCCAGCGCCGCCACCGCCGCCGCCACCAGGTCCCCGCCCAGCTCCGTGGGGTCGTCCATGCGGATGTTCAGCCCGGTCTTGACGCCGGGCCCCACCACCAGGGGAGCGCGCCCGCTGAGCTGCTCCACGGCCCGGCACAGCACCGGCGTCAGCCGGGGCACCACCGAGGCGGCAATGGCCCCCCGGATGTCCCGCAGATCCAGCCCCGCGTGCCGGGTCAGCAGGTCCATCAGCGCCGCGTACTCGTCCGCCGTGCGCTCCGGCACCGAGGAGAGCACGAATTTATGCAGCAGCCTGCCGTCTTCCACGCAGCAGAACACAACGGCCCCGTTGCCGATGTCCATGGTCAGGATCATGTCCCTTCCCCCCGCTTTCCCGGAACTTTTTCCACTCCCATTGTATCAAATCGCGAATTCATTGTCAAAGGGCGCGGCGAAAAAATTTGAAAAACCCACTTGACAAAGCGCCGGGGCTGTGCTTTAATACACGCAAATCACAAACCGATGAGGCGGAAGTAAAACCGAGTGCGCATCCACAGAGAGTCCCCGGGGCTGAGAAGGGGGCGAAAAGCGGCGCGGTACAATGGTCCGCTGAGGGCGGCGGGAAAGGCCGGGCGTTCCGGCTGAGTATCGTCCGACGCTTTGCCCCCGTTAGCGGGCAGGAGGGGTGTTGGCCCTTCCAGGAGGCGGCCTTTTGGAAAAAAGGCAAGCAAGGTGGCACCGCAGGTTTTTTCCTGTCCTTGTTTTCCCCTATGGGGAAAGCGAGGGCGGTTTTTTTATTGTCATTATTTTTTTGAAGGAGGACACAGCCATGCGCGAGCAAACGATCCCTTACAAGATTTACCTTTCCGAAGACGAGATGCCCAAGGCCTGGTACAACGTCCGTGCGGATATGCATCAAAAGCCCGCCCCGCTGCTGAACCCCGGCACCGGCCAGCCCATGACGGCGGAGGAACTGGGCGGCGTGTTCTGCGCCGAGCTGGTGGAGCAGGAGCTGGACAACGACACCGCCTACATCGAGATCCCCGAGGAGATCCGCAGCTTCTACAGGATGTACCGTCCCTCTCCGCTGGTGCGGGCCTACTGTCTGGAGGAAAAGCTCCAGACCCCGGCGAAGATCTACTACAAATTCGAGGGCAACAACACCTCCGGCAGCCACAAGCTGAACTCCGCCATCGCCCAGGCCTACTACGCCAAGAAGCAGGGGCTGAAGGGCGTCACCACGGAGACCGGCGCGGGCCAGTGGGGCACGGCCCTGAGCATGGCCTGCGCTTACCTGGGCCTGGACTGCAAGGTCTACATGGTCAAGGTCAGCTATGAGCAGAAGCCCTTCCGCCGGGAGGTCATGCGCACCTACGG
>JAFXXH010000012.1 GCA_017542425.1 Oscillospiraceae bacterium
GGAGGTGGAAGAGGAGGAGGAGCTTCCGCCCCTGCCGCCCCGGGAGAATCCGGAGAAGCCGAAGGACGAAAACAGCTTTGCTTCCCTGGCGGAGCTGCTGGAGGCGGCCAGCTCCCCGGAGTTCTGGGAAGAGAACGCCTGGGGCGGCGAGCCCAAGCTGGAGACCTTTCAGCTGGAGCCGGAGGCGGAAGCGGGGCCGGAGGAAGGCGAGCAGCCGGAGCCGGAACCGCAGCCGGAAGCGGCCGGGGAGCCGAAGAGCGACCCCGCGCCTGCGGAGGCGGAGCGCTGGACATGGGACCCGGAGGAACTGGAACTGGTGCCCGCCCAGCCGGAGGCGCCAGCGGAGTCTGAGCCGGAGAAAAAGACCTGGACCTGGAGCTGGGGCGAGGCCACAGGCAAGCCCGCCCGGCCGGAGCCGGAGGAGGCGGAGACGCCGCCGGAGGGCGGGGGAGAGGAAGTCCCGCCGCAGCCGGAACAGGCGGCACAGCCTGGCGTGGAGCCGGAAGCGCTTGCCGCGCCGGAGGCGGAGCCGTCCACGGCGCCGGAGCCGGAAGCGTCCGCAGCGCCGGAAGCGTCCACGGTGTCAGAACCGGAGCCGCCCACGGTGCCGGAACCGGAGCCGCCCGCCGCCGAAACCGGGCTGGGCGCGTTCATCGACCCCGCCGCCTTTCCGGCAAAGACGGAGCGCTTCGAACCGGAGCCGCCCATGCAGGAGCCGGACGGGGACCGGGAGCCGCCTTTCCCGGACGAGGACGGGGACGCGGAAGCGGAGAGCCTGCCCGGGAAGCGGATTCCCAAGGGTGGGCTGACGCAGTTTTTGCTGCGCTGCCTGTTCCCCGGACTGCCCACGGTGCTGGGCATCCTGGCCCTGGGTCTGCCGTGCATCGGCCTGGGTCTGTTCGGCGCGGCCTATCTGCTGCGCCTGGGGGATGACGGCTTCCACCTCTACCGCCTGTGGAGCGACAGACTGCTGCTGATCGGCCTGGAACTGCCGGTGCTGGCCCTGTGCCTGGTGTTGGTCTGGCTGGGGCTGTGGATCATCCTCAGATTGCTGGGCCGTTGGAGCCGCCGGAAGCTGCGCCCCTGGTGGAGACGCTGGATCGCGGGACAGGAGGACTGAATATGGACAAGATCTGGAAAGCGGTGCTGGCCCTGGCCGTGGCCATCGTCGTCGGCGGTGCGCTCCTGGTGGCCACGTCCTTCATCACCGGGGCCAGCGTGGAGCGGGTGATGACCGGCCTGGGCGGAGGCGCGGGACTGCGCGCCGCGGCGGAGACGCTGTGGCGGGAACTGTTCCCCTGACAAGAGAGATGGACAAGGCAGCGGCGAATCGAGCCGCTGCCTTGTCCATTTTCTGCATGTTCCATGCCGCGCAAAGAAAACGGGACAGACCGAAGGGTCTGTCCCGTTTGTTTGCTGGGGTATGTTCGTTGGCCAATAATTTTACTGGATCTCAATGGCCAGCTTGAAGCTGTGGGTATCGCCGTAGGAGGTGGCCTGGACGGTCTTCTCGCTGCCGACGGCGAAGTCGCTCAGGCTCAGCTCTGCCAGACCGGGGGTCTTGAGCAGCGCGGACAGGGCGGCGGTCGCAGCGGCGGGAGTGGTGGCGCCGATGAACGCGGCGGAGCTGGCCTTGTCGATGGTCACGCCGTTGATGGTCACAGCGGAGTCGGCGGGCATCACGGTGGCGATGATCCCCTGCAGGGTCTGGATGAAGCCGAACATATCAGACGCGATGGCAGCGGCGGTGGGCGTACCCAGCAGGTCGCCGAGCGTGCTGAACTTCATGTCGGCCAGGGTGGACTTCAGATAGTCCTCGGGAACGGTGACAAGACCGCTGGACTCGGTTTCCACGATCTGCGCGATGCCGTTGTTGAACTGGGTCTGGGCAGCCTTGGTGATGTTGATCTTCAGGTAGTTCCCACTGTCATACTTGTACTCCAGCTGTCCGGCGCCGTCCAGCGTCAGGTGGATGGTGTAGGGATAGACGTGGGGGAAGTTGACGGTGTCGGCACCGTAGGTGGTGCTGTCGCTGAAAGTGAAGGTCACAACCGCGGTCAGGTCCACCTTGTCGGTGTAGGACGTGACGGACTGGAGGCTGGCCAGGAACTGCCGGGTCAGGCCGGTGGCCAGGTTGACCACGCTGTCGTGCTTGGATTCAGCGATATGCGCCTCGGTCTCGGAAGAGGCGTCGAAAGTGAAGGTCAGGCCGTCGGCGTCCACGACGCAGTCACGGGCGACATACTTGCCGGCTTCCATGAAGTTGGTTTGGAAGGCGTGGGCGTATCTGCCCAGGCTCTGGCCGACGCTGGCGATGATGTCCTCGCGGGTGAAGGCGGTAAGCTGCACATCGGTGGCGGCCTCCACCTCGTCGATGATGGCGTCCACATAGGCGGCGATCTCGGCTCTGGCGGTGGTCTCATCCACGTTGATCAGGGTCATCGCGGTGCTGGCGGCAAAGCGGATGATCTCAGCCAGCACGTCGCCGGTCAGGGTCACAGAGGCGGTGGCCTCCTGTGCGCGGGTGTTAGCCGGGGCAATCGCGGTGTTCAGGACCAGCGGCTCGGTGCCGACCGTGACGTTCCCCTGGAGCAGCTTTGCGCCGTCCAGCTTCGGAGCAACAGCGGCGTTGAACTGGTTCGTGGCTTTGTTCATGGCGATGCCGATGTAGTCTGTGGCCTCCAGCCACTGGGCATAAAGGGTCAGGCTGGAGTTGGTGGTGTACATGGTGTTCACCGCACGGCCTTCGCCGGTGCCGTCGGCCTTGGTGTTCCAGCCAGCGAAGACATAGCCGGCGGGGATCAGGGCCGGATCGCTGGGCTCAGTGGGCGTATAGGTCCTTCCGGTGGAGCGGGTGGTATAGGGAGCGGTACCGGCAACGGCGGGCCAGTTGAAGTTATAGGTGACGACGACTCTGGTGGTGGAAGTGGGCACGATGCTCAGCTCCACGACCAGACGGTGGATGATGGCCGCGATCTGGGCGCGGGTGGAGGTCAGCTTCGGATAAAAGCAGTTGTCCTGGAAGCCGTAGATCAGACCGTTCTTCCGGTCGGTCTCGATGTCCGCGCGGGCCCATTCGTCAGCGTCTTCCAGATCGGGGAATTCGGGAACGACCATCTTCGGGGCCAGACGGTAGTTGTGGCGGGCGGTGTAGTACTCCACAAAGCGGGCCACGAAGACCGCCAGCTCCTGACGGGTCAGCTGACCGGTGGGGTTGAAGTTGCCGTTGCCGGTGCCCTGGGTGATGCCGGTCCGGCTCATCCACTGGATGGCGGCGGCGCTCCAGCGCCCGGCCTCCACGTCGGCGAAGGGGCTGACGTCGTTGTTGCTCAGATCCGCGCCGTCCAGACGGGCGAGGATGGTGGCCAGCTCTTCACGGGTCAGCATATCGTCCGGGGCGAAGATGCCGTTGCCGCGGCCGATGAAGTACCCATGGGTCGTGACGAAGTCCACGTCCTCATAGAACCAGCTGTCGGCGGGCACGTCGGTGAAGTCCGCGGCGCTCAGAGCCTGAGCGGGCAGAACCACCAGAGAGGCCATGACAGCGACTGCGAGGAGCAATGCGAGCAGTTTCTTCTTCATGTGTTGTTTCCTCCTGTTTTTGATTCTCATGTTCGATTCACCCGGAGGCCGCCCCGGGCGTTGATAAATAGGACGCTCATCCTACCTATTCCAGTATAAGAAGAATATCTATCGGCCATCATAACATATTTCCCGGAAAATGCAAGCGTTTTCGCCGGGAATTCCGCGCCGGTGCAGGAAAAAAATTTTTCCTGTACCGGCTGCGGGTCAAAGGTAGGGCTCCAGCTCCTCCAGGCTCCGGGGGGTGTAGTCAATATAGGGGAGCATGGCCCCCACGTTGGCCATGCGGCACACGTCGGGCCGCAGGTAGAGGTTTTTCAGCAGGCGTTTGCTGTGCTCGGCGATGTTCCACTCAAAGGCGCTGTGGACGTGGCCGTAGAGGTGAATCCAGCCCTGGTAGTGGTTGTGGAAGGAGGGGATGGGGTAGTGGCAGAGGACCACATGCCGCCCGCCGTCCTCGATCTCCCGGTACTCCGCCACGTCCTCCAGCAGGTCCCGGGCCGCCTCCACGCTCTCCGGGGCGTCGTGGTTGCCGCAGATCAGGGCCTTGCGGCCGTTCAGGCGCTGGAGCAGGGTCCGCCAGCGCGCCCCGTCCCCGGGGCAGAAGTCCCCCAGGATCCAGGTCAGGTCCTCCGGCTCCACTACCGCGTTCCAGCGGGCAATCAGCGCCTCGCCCAGCTCCGCCGCGGAGTTGAAGGGGCGGTTGTCGAAGGCCAGGATGGTCTCATGGTCAAAGTGCAGGTCGGAAAGGTATCGGATGGTCATGCTTGGCACCTCACAAAAGGAAAATCATTCCGCCGCCGCCAGCAGGCGTTTCGTGTATGCGTGCTGCGGGTTCCGGAAGACGGTCTCCACATCGCCCTGCTCGACGATGACGCCGCCCTTGAGCACCAGCACCCGGTCGCAGATCTGGTAGACCACGTTCAGGTCGTGGCTGATGAAGAGGTAGCTCAGGTCCAGCTCCTCCCGCAGCGTGCGCATCAATCGCAGCACCTGGGCCTGGACCGTCACGTCCAGGGCGCTGACCGGCTCGTCGGCGATGAGGAAGCGGGGGCGGCGGATCAGGGCGGCGGCGATGCTGACGCGCTGGCGCTGGCCGCCGGAGAGCTCGTCCGGGCGGCAGGAGAGGAAGCGTTCGTCCAGCTCCACCCGCGCCAGGATGTCCCGGACCCGCTGTTTCCGCTCGGCCCGGTCGTACTTGCCGTAGACCCGCAGGGGCTCCTCCAGAATCCACTCCACGTCGTAGGCGGGGTTCAGGGAGCTGTAGGGGTCCTGGAAGATGATCTGGGGCCGGGGGGTGTGGTGGACGATCTTCCCGGACTCCGGGCTGAGCAGCCCCAGGATCAGCTTGGCCAGGGTGCTTTTGCCGCTGCCGCTCTCGCCCACCAGTCCCACGATCTGCCCGTGGCGCACCTGGAAGTCCACGTCGAACAGGATCTGCTTGTAGCCGCCCCGCCCCAGCAGGCCGCCTTTCCGGTAGCCGCCGTTGACGTGCTGCACCTCCAGCACCAGGTCGGTGGGGTGCGGTTCTTTGCGTTCATTCATCTCAGCTTACCTCCCTGCCGTGCCGTGTGGGGATGGACGCGATAAGGCGCTGGGTGTAGGGGTGCTGCGGGCGGTGGAACACGTCGTCCGTGCTGCCGGTCTCCACCAGCAGGCCCTTCTGCATCACCGCCACCCGGGCGCAGAGCTTCCGCACCACGTTCAGGTTGTGGGAGATGAAGAGCATACTCATCCCCATCTCCGCGTTCAGCTTTTTCAGCAGCTCCAGGATCTGCGCCTGGATGGTCACGTCCAGGGCGGTGGTGGGCTCGTCCAGCAGCAGCAGACTGGGGCGGCTGACGATGGCCGCCGCGATCATGGCCCGCTGCTGCTGGCCGCCGGACAGCTCGTGGGGGTATTTCCGGTAGCATTCCTCGGGATTGGGCAGCTCCACGTCCGCCATGGCCTGGAGCACCAGGGCGCGCCGCGCCTCCGGGCGCAGCTCCGGCTGGTGGATGCGCAGCGCCTCGCCCACCTGGACGCCCACCCGCAGCAGCGGGTTCATGCTGCTCATGGGCTCCTGGAACACCACGCCGATGCGGTTGCCCTGCATCCGGCGCAGGATGCTCCGATCCGCCAGCAGCAGGTCCTGGCCGTCCAGCAGGATCGCGCCCCGCAGGGCGCACTGTTTCCGGGGCAGCAGCCCGGCAATGCTCATGGCGGTGACGCTCTTGCCGCTGCCGCTCTCGCCCACCAGGCCCAAAATCTCCCCGTCGTCGATGCGCAGGGAGACGCCGCCCACGGCCTCGTGGTCGCGGCTGTGGAATTTCACATGCAGGTCTTGGATCTCCAGCATCTCAGTCCACCTCCCGATCCCGCTGCTGCAGGCCCTCGCCGATCAGGCCCACGCCGAAGACCAGCAGGGCGATCATCGCGCCGGTGAGGATGGCGTACCAGGGGGCGCGGCCCAGGGCGCTCTGGGCGTCCCGGAGCATATTGCCGAGAGAGGCGTCCGGCGGGGTGACGCCGATGCCCAGGAAACTCATGCTGGCCTCCGCCAGCACGGCGTTGTTGAAGCCGATGGTCAGGGCCGGCAGCAGGGTCCGCATGGTGTTGGGCAGCATGTGGACCAGCATGATCCGCAGCCGCCCGGCCCCCATCAGCCGGGCCGAGGTGATGTAGTTCACGTCCCGGAGGGAGGCAAACTGCGTCCGCATGACCCGGGCGAAGGAGGGGATGAACACAATGCCCAGGGCCAGCACCACGTTGTACTTGCCCGGACCCACCAGGGAGATGATGAGCAGGGCCAGCAGGATGCTGGGGAAGGCGGTCAGCGCGTCGTTGAGGCGCATCAGCGCGTCGTCCACGATGCCGCCGAAGTAGCCGGTGACCGCGCCTACCAGGGTGCCGATGGCCGCGCCGATGGCCACGGTGGCCAGGGCGATGGTCAGGGTGGTGCCGCCGCCCTGCAGCACCCGGCTGAAAATGTCCCGCCCGAATTTGTCCGTCCCGAACAGGTGGGTGAAGGAGGGGGGCTGGTACATGGCCTTGGGGTCCATGGCCGTGGGGGGCCAGGGGGTCCAGAATTTGCCCAGCAGCATCAGGGCGATCAGCAGCCCCGTGAGGGCGCAGCCGGCAATCAGGAATCCGTTCCAGTTTTTCTTTTTCATTTTGCCCCTCCCAGCCGCAGACGCGGATCGATCCGCTGGTTGATGAGGTCGGCCACCGTGCCCGCCAGCACGACCCAGAAGGCCAGGATGACCACGATGGTCTGCACCACCGGGTAGTCCAGGGCCCGGATCTCCGCCACCAGGAAGCGCCCCAGGCCGGGGATGCCGAAGACCTGCTCCACCACGATGCTGCCGCCGATGAGCTCGGCCAGGGTCTGGGCCAGGAAGGTGACGGTGCCGGTCAGGGAGTTTTTCAGCACATGGCGCAGCAGCACGCCCCGCCGGTCGTTGCCCCTGGAAATGGCCGTGCGGACATAGGCCTTCTGCATCTCACCGATGACGGTGGAGCGCATCATGCGCACGGTCATGGCGATGCGGGGGATGCTCAGGCAGACGGCGGCGAAGAAGAGCTGGGTCATGGCCTCCGCCGGGTCGGCCCGGATGGACAGGGGGAAGCCCTCCGGCACGAAGAGTTTCAGGGTGATGCCGAAGAACCAGGAGAAGAGGATGCCGATGAAGAAGGGCGGCACGGCCATACAAAGCTGGTTGAAGGCCGTCCGCAGCCAGTCCAGGGAGCTGCCCGCCAGCCGGTAGGACAGCAGACCCAGGGGGATGGAGATCAGGGTGATGAGCAGAAAGCTCATACCCGCCAGAATCAGGGTGACGCCCAGCTTGGGGGCGATCAGCTCCCACATGGGGGTGGGGTTATAATAGCTGACGCCCAGGTCCCCCGTGAAAAAGCCGCTGAGCCACTGGCCGTAGCGCAGCAGGAAGGGCCGGTCCAGGCCCATCTCGTGCCGCAGGGCCTCCAGCTGCTCCGGCGTGGCCTCCGTGCCCAGCTTGGCCTGGGCCGGGTCGCCCCGGACCAGCTCAAAGGCCAGGAAGGTCAGGAAGGACACGATGAGCATGGTCAGCAGCAGCAACAGAATGCGACGAATGACATAGTTCACGGTATGTTTCTCCCGTTTTTCTATCCGATATGCTGCGAACCGGCGACGTGGGTCTCCGGTTCGCAGGGTTCCGATTTGTAATTTTTATGGGATGCGGATGCTTGCGCTCAGTCCCAGGACAGGGTGGACACGTCCAGGACGTAGATGGGGTAGAAGGTCAGGCCGCTCAGGCCGCTGCGGACGGCCACCAGGTCGGCCATGTCCTGCAGATAGACGTTGGCGGCGGTCTCAGTCAGGATACGCTCCAGGGTCCGGTAGGCCTCGGTCTGCTCGGCGTCGTCCAGGGCGGCCAGGGCGCGGGCGAAGACCTCGTCATACTCGGCGTCGGAGTAGTTGGTGAAGTTCTTGCTGCTGCTGCTCTCAAAGCGCTCCAGCAGCTTGCGGGCGGTCATGTTGTCGGTCTCCAGGCCGATGACGGTGCTCTGGAAGTCCCGTCCGTTGTACACGTCGTTCAGCCAGGTGTTCCACTCCACGGGCAGGATCGTCACCTGGACCCCGGCCTCTTTCAGCTGCTCGGCCAGCACCTCGGCGGTGTTGACGTGGGGGCTGTAGTTGCTGGGCACGGTGATGGTCATCTCAAAGCCGTTGGGGTATCCGGCCTCGGCCAGCAGGGCCTTGGCCCGCTCCACGTCGTGGGGGTAGTAGTCGGTGAGGCTGTCGTCGTAGTATTTGGCGAAGGAGGGGAACATGCTGGTGCCCAGGGGGATGCCGTAGCCGTCGAAGGCCAGGTCGATCATGGCCTGCTTGTCGATGGCGTAGCACAGGGCCTGGCGCACGCGCACGTCGTCCAGGGGGGCGGAGGCGTTGTTCAGGTACAGGGCCTGGACCAGGTTCATGCTGCCCTGCTCGATGTGGAAGTCCGCCGGGGAGAGCTGGCTGGTCTGCTCACTGGTCATGTGGGCCACCAGATCCAGCGCGCCGCTCTGGAGCCCCAGCACCAGACCTTCGGCGTTCTCCAGCACCTTGTAGGTCACCTTGTCCAGGCTGCCGCCCTCGCCCCAGTAGTCGGCAAAGCGCTCCAGTACCAGGTTGTTCTGGGCGGCGCGGGAGACGAATTTGTAGGGGCCGGTGCCGATGGGGTGGGTCTCCAGATCCTCATAGTCCCTGGGGATGATGTACACGGTCATGATATAGGCCAGGAAGTCGCCGCTGGGCTCGCTGAGGGTCAGGGTGAGCCGGTCGCCCTCGGTCTGGATGCCCGTGATGATGTCCAGGACCTTGATGTGGGCGGTGGGGTCCTCGCCGTTGGTGCAGCGCTCCAGGGAGTAGACCACGTCCTCCATGTCCACGGGCTCGCCGTTGTGGAAGCGGATGCCCTCCCGAAGGGTGAAGGTGTAGGTCAGGCCGTCCTCGGAAGCCTCTACCGCGGAGGCCACAGCGGGGACCAGCTGGCCGTCGGCGGTGGGCTTCACCAGGCCTTCAAAGACGTTGAAGAGAACCTCGAGTGCCGGCGGCGGTCATGTGGTGGGGGTCCAGGCTGTCGAAGTCCTGGGCAATGCCGATGACGACTTCGTTGGTGGCGGCCCGTCCGCTGCGGGCGGGGGTCGGGGTGTTGTCGGCGACGGGGGCGTCTTCGTCCGCGGGGCTGGGCGTCGGGGCCGCCGGAGCCTGGCCGCAGCCGGCCAGAAGCGCCAGCGCCAGGACCAGGGCCAGGATCGCTGCGAGTGCTTTCTTGTTCATGTCGTTCTCCTTTCATCACTGCTCCCGCCAGGGGAGTCAATGTGCATGGCGCGTTTGCGCGCCGTATTCTGCGGTCCGCGCAGCCCGGCAAATGCGCCGGAGCCAGCGAAACCGGGCACATTATACATGATTTCCCACCAGATTGCAAGGTGATTTTCGCCCATTGCGAATAAAAAGGAAGGCACGGCCTTCCGCTGCCCACTGGACAGGGAAAGCCGTGCCTCTGGCCGGTTTGGCCCGGCGCGTCAGCCCTGGACGCCGCCGGAGAACTTTTTGCGGACCTCGTCGCGCTTCTGCTGCGTGGCCTGCTCGCTGGGATACCAGCCCTTGGCCGACATCTGCTGGTACAGGCTGTCCTGCATACAGATGGTGTCGTTCAGGGCGGTGGTAAAGGCGTCGCGCACCTGGGCGGTGGGGGATTCGATGGCGCCGTGCAGGTAGAGATCGCAGGCGCCCTTGGTGGTCAGGAGAAGATTCTCCATGATCTGTCTGTCGTTCATGCTGCCGCCCTCCTCAGACCAGCGCGTAAAAGCTCTGGAAGATCATCTGGTTTTTCCCGGCCAACTGCTGGGAAAGCTGCCGCAGGCCGGGATCGGAAAGCTGGTTCGTCGCGGCCTGATTCTGCTGGGTCAGAAATTGCGCATGGCCCAGCGCGTCCTCCACGTAGAGGATCTCTTTGGGAGTCATGTTCCATCACCTCACTGGCAGTTTGCCCGGGGAGACGGAAACCATACGTCCTTTCTTAAAATTTTAAAAAATGAGTCAAAAAGAACCGTCCCTATTGACTCATTGACTCATTTTCTGTTTCTCGCGTTGGGGGAAGCCCACGCGCAGGGCTTCGGCGGGGCAGGAGCGGGCGCAGCGGCCGCAGCGGATGCACTCCGGGCTGTCGGGGCTTTGGAGCGGGTCCACCTGCATGGGGCAGGCCCGGGCGCAGCGGCCGCAGCCGAGGCAGCGGTCTGAATCCAAATGCAGACGGCAGAGGGAGACCCGGTTCATCAGGCCGTAGATCGCCCCCAGGGGGCAGAGGTATTTGCAGAAGGGCCGGAAGATCCACAGACAGGCGGCCAATACCGCCGCCAGGACGCCCAGCTTCCAGAAGTACAGCGCCCCCAGCCGCAGCTCCAGCCCGCCCAGGTTCAGCGCCACCAGGGGGACGCCCCCCTCCAGCGTGCCCGCCGGACAGAGATATTTGCAGAAGGCCGGGGTCCAGTCCAGCAGCAGCGGGGCCACGAAGACCCCCGCCAGCACCAGATACTTCAGGCAGCGCAGCGTCCGGTCCCCCCGGAAGTTCCCCAGCTTCCGCCGGGGGAAGGGGATGCGGTGCAGCAGCTCCTGGATGTAGCCGAAGGGGCAGAGGAAGCCGCAGACCGCCCGGCCCAGCAGGACCCCGAAGAACAGCAGCAGCCCCAGCACATAGTAGGGCAGCTTCACCGGCCGGGAGGCCAGAAAGGTCTGGAGGGAGCCGATGGGACAGGCCCCCACCGCGCCGGGGCAGGAATAGCAGTTCAGCCCGGGGACGCAGACCTGCTTGGTCGCGCCCCGGTGGATGGTCCCGGTGAAAAAGCCTCGGAAGTCGGCGTTCTGGATCAGCAGCGAGGCGAACTGGATCCAGCCGCGCCGCCGCTCATCCAATGCCGATGCACTCCAGACAGACGTGGGTGGCCTTCTGCAGGACCTCCCCGTTCTGCCCCAGGAGTACCCCCAGGACGATCAGCCCCAGCGAAGCGGCCAGCAGCGCCGCGCTGCGAAGCTTCACGGCAGATATTCCTCCACAAAAGCGGCCCAGTCCTCATAGCTCCGGCTGCCCACAAGGGGGGAGCCGACCACCTTGCCGGCGCCGTCCACAAAGATGGTGGTGGGGATGTAGCCGGTGTTCATCCAGGCGTCGAAGTCTTCGGTGTAGCGCAGACAGGGGTAGCTGACGCCCTGCTCCGCCACGATCTTGTTGTTCTCCGCCTCGTAGCCCTCGTCGGAGACGCCCAGCACCAGCAGGCCCCGGTCGGCGTAGTCCTCATAGATCCGCTGCAGCTCCGGCAGCTCGCCCACGCAGGGGCCGCACCAGTAGGCCCAGTAGTTCACCAGGGTCAGGGCGTGCTCCCCAAAGGCCGCGTCGGACCAGACATTGCCTTCGCTGTCCAGGGTCTGGAAGCTGAGATCGGGGTTCCAGCCCTCCTCCACGGGTTCCGTCTCCGCCACGGCGGGGCTGGCGTCCGGGGCGGGGGAGGGCGTCTGCTGCTCCGTCGCCCCACAGGCGGACAGGCCCAGGGTCAGCGCCCCGGCCAGCAACAGGCCCATCAGTTTATGCGTTGCGCGCATGATGTGCACCTCATTTCATCTTTTTTTCGCTCCGGCAGGAGCGGCAGGGATACTATATCCCCTTCCGCGCAGGCTGTCAAGCGGGCGCGGCGATTGCCTTATATATAATGGTAATCTCGCTTCGCATCAGTTTTAAAAACCATCCCCGAAGGGGATACCACCATTCTTCATTTTTCATTCTTCATTCTTCATTCCTTCCCCGTCTGCTCCTGCTCCAGCATCTCCTGCACCCACTGCATGGCCCGGCCCCAGGAGCTGAAATAGTCCAGCCCCGGCACCGGGACATAGGCCGGGCACCCGGCTTCCGGCTTTGGTTTCGCCGTCGTGCGCGTCCGCTGCGGCACGGCAAAACCGCCCGGCTTGCCCTCCGCCTCGGCCTCTTTCTCCGTGACCGGGCGCTCGGGCTGGTGGAGATGGTCCTGTTTCAGGTGTTCCAGCTCGTGGGCCAGGCGGAGCCGCAGCACCTCCTCCGGGAAGCGGGAGTTGAGCAGGATCACATAGCTGCCGTCCCCGTTGGACAGCAGCAGCGATTCGCTGGCCAGGTTGGGGAAGGGCAGCTTGCGGATGTGGTAGTCCACGCCCTCATAATACATCGTCTTGTCCTCCGGTTCATTCCTCCGGCGTCTGGAGGCTCTCTACCATGCGGACGATGGCCTCGATCTGTTCCTTCGTGGCGTGCTTCGTCACATGGAAGAGCATCCGCATCTCGCTGCGCTCGCTGAGCTGCTGGAGATACTCGGTCAGCTCCGGGTCGCCGTTGACCAGCTCCGCCGGGTCGTCCCGGACGCTGTTGCCCGGCTCCGCCCGGTCATCCTGGACGCCCAGCAGATAGTCCACCGACACGCCGAAGTAGCGGGCCAGCTTCTCCGCCGTACCCGCGTTCACGCTCTTCTTCCGCCCGCTTTTCAGTTCCGTCAGAAAATTCGGGCTCAGGCCCGTTTGACGGGACATGGTGGCCCCCCGGACGCCTTTTTCGTCGCAGAGGCGCTTGATCCTGGCATAGAGATCCGACATGGCACCCTCCCCTGCGGGCTGCGCGGAAAAAATATTACCCGAAAAAGTAAACTTGTGCTTGACAAATACTTTTTCGTGTGATATTCTCAATCCAGCGGAACCCGAACGAGTAATTTTTTTCGTGTGCTGATATGATATTACTTTTTCGGGTCTCTGTCAAGCAGGGATGGGAGGGAAGGGCATGATGTTGGACAACTGGCCCCGCTGCTGCCGCTGCGCGCTGCGCTGGGCGGCGCTGTTTGATCGGCAGACGGACGCGGTCTACTGCGCCGTCTGCGCGGCGGAACTGGCCGAGCAGCGCTTTGAAGCGCTGCCGGAGCGGGAGCGGCTGGAGCGGATGGGCTTCCGGCCCATGGAGCCCTGACACATTCTGACGAAAGGAGGGAGCGCAATGGGCAGAAGGAAAAAGGACTGGCTGCGGGATCTGGGCGAGGCGTCCATGAAGCAGCTGTTCGCCATGGCGGAGACGGAGGAACTGAAACCGGAGCTGCGGCTCCAGGCCTACAAATTTGTGGCCGAGCACGTCTTCGGCAAGGGACAGGCCCCGGAGGACCTGACGCCGACCGGGCCGAACATGAGCCTGCTGGAGCGCCGGGAGGCCATCACCCGGGCGGCGGAACAGTTGGAAGCCGCTGCAGAGCACTGAGGAGACGCCCATGGGCGGCAGCGCAGACCCCAGGGATGCGGCGTTGGCCCGCTGGTTCAACGAGCTGGCGGCGCGCTCCAACGCCGCCTTCCTCCCCCTTTTTTTCGATGAGCACCGCTATCTGGTGCTGAAAGGCGGCGGCGGCAGCGGCAAGAGCGTCTTCGCCGCGGCCAAGCTCATCGAGCGCTGCGTCTGCGAGCCGGGCCACCGCTTCCTGGTGTGCCGGAAGGTGGCCAGGACCCTGCGGGAGAGCTGTCTGCGCCTGATCGAGCGGATGCTCAGCCAGCAGGGGCGCGGCGACGTGCGCGTGGTGCGCAGCGAACCGGCCATCCGCTTTCGCAACGGCTCGGAACTGCTCTTCGCCGGACTGGACGACCCGGAAAAGCTCAAGAGCATCGCCGACCTGAGCGGCATCTGGGTGGAGGAGGCCAGCGAGATCACGGAGGACGACTTCAACCAGCTGGACATCCGCCTGCGGGGGGAGACCAAATACTATAAACAGATCATCCTCAGCTTCAACCCGGTCAGCGCCAACCACTGGCTCAAGCACCGCTTCTTCGACGAGCGGGAGCCCCGGGCACGGGTACACGAGAGCACCTACCGGGACAACCGCTTCCTGGACGCGGAGGCGGTGCGGACGCTGGAGGCCTTCCGGGAGCGGGACGAGTATTACTACCAGGTCTATTGCCTGGGGCACTGGGGCGTCACCGGGAATACGGTGTTCCATGCGCCCACGGTGCAGGCCCGGCTGGACGAGCGGGTGCAGCCGGTCAGCACGGGATACTTTGCCTACGCCGACGACGGGCGGAAGCTGACGGACATCCGCTGGACGGAGGACGCGCAGGGCTACATCCGCGTCTACGCGCCGCCGGAGCCGGGGGCACCCTACGTCATCGGGGCGGACACCGCCGGGGAGGGCAGCGACTACTTCTGCGCCCAGGTGCTGGACAACCGCACGGGACGGCAGGTGGCCGTGCTGCGGCGGCGGACCGACGAGGATCTCTTCGCCCGGCAGCTCTGGTGCCTGGGGCAGTACTACAACTGGGCGCTGATCGGCGTGGAGGCCAACTTCTCCACCTACCCGATCCTGGAGCTGGAGCGGCTGCGCTATCCGAAACAGTACGTCCGGGAGACGGTGGACGACTACACCCACCACGTCCGGCGGAGCTTCGGCTTCCGCACGGACAGCCGGACCCGGCCCGTCATCATCGCCGGGCTGGTCCAGGCCATGCGGGACGACCCGCTGTGCGTCTGCGACCGGGACACGCTGCTGGAGATGCTGAGCTTTGTCCGCACGGAGCAGTGGAACCGGCCGGAGGCGGCCCCCGGCGCGCACGACGACTGCGTCATGGCGCTGGCAATCGCCCACGGCATTCGCGGGCAGCAGCGGTATCTGAGCGCCGTGGAGCCGGAGCGCCGGGTCTGGACGGCGGATATGTGGGAGGACTACGAGCGGGCCAGCCCGGAGGAGCGGGAGACGCTGCGCAGGCGCTGGAAACGGGAGACGGGCGCGGCGGAACGTCAGGCGCTTCTGTAGGGCGCGCCGACCCCGGCGTGCCGACGGCGCGCCGGATGCTGCGCGGAAGCCCGGAAAGGAATTGGAATATGGACAAGCAAGCAGACAAAGCCGCCCGGCTGGATTTCTGGCGCGGGCGGCTGGAGCGGGCGGAGGCGGCCTATGCCGGGGAACTGGCCCGGATGGAGCGGCGGGAGCGGCAGTTCCGGGGGGACCGGAATCTCAGCGAGGCGGTGCCGGGGGACCGCACCCGCAGCGCCCGGCACGTCCGCAACCTCTCGGCGGAGCTGATCGAGGCCCAGGTGGACGCCAGCATCCCCGCGCCCCGGGTCACGGCCCGCCGCCGGGAGGACGAGGCCCTGGCAAGGGTGGTGGAGGACATGCTGCGCAACGAGATGGACCGGCTGCCCATGGAGCAGATCAACGACCTGATGGAGCGCATGGTCCCGGTGCAGGGGGGCGCGGCCTTCCTGGTGGACTGGGACAGCGGCGCCCGCTCCCACACGGCCCTGGGAGAGGTCAGCGTCATGGCCCTGCATCCCCGGCAGCTCATCCCCCAGGACGGGGTCTGGGACGCTTTGGAGCGGGCCGACTACCTCTTTCTGAAGCTGTCCCAGACCCGGGAGAGCCTGCGCCGCCGCTACGGCCTGGAGGTGGACGGGGGCGACCCGGCCACGGTCTACGACCCGGAGACGGGCGTGGCCGACAGCACCAGCGACGAGGTGCTGACCCAGTATGTGGCCTATTACCGCAACGCCGCCGGGGGCGTGGGCCGCTTCTCCTGGGCGGGCGACACGGTGCTGGAGGACGCGGAGGACTATCAGGCCCGGCAGGGGGACGATAGCGCGTGGGAGGAACTCTGGACCCCCATCCTGCGCCCGGGGCGGGAGACCGTGCCCGGCGCGCATCCCGTGGCCGGGGAGAATGGGGAGACGGTGCTGGAACCCACCCGCATCCCCTGCTACCGCCCCGGCATCTATCCCGTCATCCTCCAGAAGAACGTCAGCGCCTACGGGCGCTTCCTGGGGGAGAGCGACCTGGACAAGATCGCCGACCAGCAGCGCACCGCCAACCGCATCGAGAGCAAGATCATCGACAAGCTGCTGAAATCCGGCAGCTACATCACCCTCCCGGACGACGCGGGCATCCGGGTGGACACGGAGGACATGAAGGTGATCCGCCCCGGCAGCCACCAGAACAAGGAGCTGATCGGCGTATACGACCTGCAGGGGAACATCCAGCAGGACCTGGTCTATCTTGCCCAGGTCTACGAGGAGGCCCGCCAGGCCATCGGCATCACCGACTCCTTCCAGGGCCGCCGGGACGCCACCGCCACCAGCGGGCGGGCCAAGGAGTTCGCCGCGGCCCAGGCCGCCGGGCGCATGGAGAGCAAGCGCGTGATGAAGCAGGCGGCCTACGCCGCGCTGTACGAGGCCATTTTCCGCTTCCGCCTGGCCTACGCGGAGGAACCCCGCCCGGTGGTCAGCGCCGACCTGTCCGGCGGGACGGTGTACAGCTCCTTCAACCGCTATGACTTCCTGGAGCGGGACGCGGCGGGGGACTGGTGCTGGAACGACCGCTTCCTCTTCTCCTGCGACGCCTCTGCGCCCCTGGCCGGGCACCGGGAGGCCCTGTGGCAGGAGACGCGCATGAACCTCCAGACCGGGGCCTTCGGGGACCCGGGGGAGCTGGATACGCTGATCTTGTTCTGGACCAAGATGCGCGGGCTCCACTATCCGCTGGCGGAGGACACCCTGGCCTATCTGAAAGAGCGCAGACGCCGCGGCGAGACGCGATCGGTCTGAGGCGCGGCGGAAAGGAGGTGAGCGCGCATGGCGGACTACAAGGGCAGAATCGGACACACCGGCACCCAGGTGGTGAAGGCCCCCTACGGGGGCGAGGACAAGAAGGGCAAGAGCAGCGTCAAACGGGACAGCGAGGCCCGGAAGGACAGACCCGGCAAGTGAGCCGGAGGGAAAGGAAGGAACGAACATGAACGAAGCCAATCCCGGGGAAGCCCTGGGCGCTCAGGAACCGGGCGGGGAGACGCCCGGGCCGCAGAGCGGAGCGGAGGCACCGGTCCCGACGGCGGCGGAGCAGGGCGCGGGCGCGGAGACGCGGCCAGGCGCGCCGGAACCCGCCCCACAGCCTGAGCCGGCGGCGGAGGCGCCCGGCGGGGAGCCCCAGGCGGGCACGGATGCCGCGGCGCGGGCCAGGCAGCGGGACGCGCTGATCCAGAGCCAGCTCCGGCAGATCTCCGAGCTGGATCCGGAGGTGAAGAGCCTGGAGGACCTGACCCACACGGAGCAGTATGGGCAGCTCTACGCCCTGGTGCGCCGGGGCTATACGCTGCTGGACGCCTACAAGCTGGCCAACTTCGACCGGCTGACCCGCCGGGCAGAGCTGGCCGCCGCCCAGCGCTACCGCAACGCCCTGGACGGGGTGCGGCACCTGACCGCCACCCAGACCCGGGGCGCGGGCCGCCCCGTCCCGGCGGACGTGGCCGCCCAGTACCGGGCCCTGAACCCCGGCGTCAGCGACGGGGAGATCGCCCGGCACTACCAGCGCTATCACCAAGACTGAGAAAGGAGCAAACCCAGATGTTTCTCATCCACAGCATCGACGACGGGCACGACGCGCCCCTGGCCTATCTGCCCGCCGGGGCCATCACCCCCAAGGTGGGCCTGGCCCTGACCCAGAGCAGCGGCCTGCTGGCCGTGGCCAGCGGGACCACGAAGCCCAGCTACATCTGCATGACCCAGCGCCCCGCCGCCGTCACCAGCGGCACCGTGATCCCGGTGATCCGGGTGGGCGGCGACATGATCTTCGAGACGGTGTTCTCCGCCTCCGCCAGCTCCATCAAGCTGGGGGACAAGGTGACCATCGCCGGAGACGGGCTGCGCGTCACCGCCACCACCACCAGCGGCGTGGCCGAGGTGGTGGGCATGGACGGCAGCGCCAGCGGGAGTACTGTGCGCGTGCGGTTCTGAGCGCTCCCGCCGCCTGTCGGCGGCGTCCTCCCCCTGGCGGGGTCGGACGGCCCTCTCCTGCCGCCTTCGGCGGCACCCTCCCCCAGGGGGGGAGGGAATGGGAGAGGTCGGGATTCTCCCCGGAGGGGCGGGTGGACCTCTCCCGCCGCCTGTCGGCGGCACCCTCCCCCAGAGGGGGAGGGAAGGGGAGCGTGCGGAAAAACGAAACTGTGATGATACTGCGTTCGCGGCGGAGTGCGCGGCGGACGAGAGAAGGAGGAGTATATGGCCAATATCACCTTTACCGAGGGCTCCGGGCTCCAGAACAGCATCTTCGGCAAGAGCCAGGAGCCGCTGAAGCTGTTCATCGAGAAGCGCGGCGAGTCCTTTGAGCAGCAGAGTATGCTGCCCCAGCTGTTCCATATGTCCGGCAGCAGCCACTGGGCGGAGAAGTTCTCCGCGCTGACCGCCATGGACGGCTTCCGCCCCGTGGGGGAGAACGGAGCCTATCCCACCGACGGCCAGGTGGAGGGCTATGAGAAGGTGCTGGAGCACACCACCTGGAAGGACCAGTTCGCCCTGAGCCGGGAGATCGTGGACGACGCCAAGATCGTGGATCTGCGCCGCCGCAGCGCCGCCTTTGTGGCGGGCTACTACCGCACCCGGGAGAAGTTCGGCGCGGCGGTCTACGGCGGCGGCATCGCCGGGCAGACCGCGCTCACCTTCCGGGAGCAGAGCTTCGACATCGCGGGGGCCGACGGCAAGTGCGTCTTCGCCACGGATCACCCGTCCAAATCCGGCGGGGCAGCCCAGTCCAACCGCTTTGCCGACGCCTTTTCCAGCGATGCCCTGATGGCCGTGGAGAGCGCCATGCAGGACTTCCGGGGCGACAACGGCGAGGTGCTGGACGTATCCCCGGACACCATCGTGATCCCCAACGACTACACGCTGAAAAAGGCGGTCTTCGCCGCCATCGGCGCGGACAAGGACCCGGCCAGCGCCAACAACGCGGCCAACTACAACTTCGGCCGCTGGAACGTGGTGGTCTGGCAGTATCTGAACCAGTATGTGAGCGCCGGGACCCATCCCTGGATTCTGCTGGACCGCCGCTACAACGAGGAGTACGGCGGGGCCGTGTGGCTGGACCGGGTGAAGCTGGAGATCCGCAGCGAGCTGGCCGGGAACGACGCCAACCTCTGGAAGGGCTACGCCCGCTTCACCGCCGGCTTCAACGACTGGCGCTTCGCCGCCCTGGGCGGCATCGCTGGGGCCACCCAGCTTTTGAGCTGAGGCGGGGTGCCATGACCTTGCAGGAGGCGATCCTGGCCGCCGACGCGGTGAAGCCCAACGCCTTTTCCCAGGCGGACAAGACCCGCTGGCTCAACGAGGCCGAGGGCAAGGTGCAGCTGGAGGTGCAGCTCACGGACCCGGAGGACCTGCGCTTCTACGCCTGGCCCGACGACGCCGGGGAGACCCTGCTGGCCGCGCCGCCCCACGATAAGCTCTATCCGGCCTATCTCTGCGCCATGATCGACTTTGCCAACGGGGACTACGACCGCTATCAGGCCACGGCGGCCATGTTCAACAGCCATTTCGGAGACTATATGCGCTGGTACGCGCAGAACCTGCGCCCGGCGGACAGGGAGGGAAGCACATGAACATCGAACGCATCCACAGCGCAGCGCGCCCCCGGCACCGGGTCTGGTGCATGTCCGGCGAGCTGAGCGACGGCCAGACGGCGGGGACCTATACCTTCACAGACGCCGCCGTCAACGCCCAGCTGGGGGAGGGCAGCGAGATCGTCGTCATCGACGCGCCGGGCAAGCTGCTGTTCTGGGACAGCGTGGGTCACCTGGCCTACGACTGGACGACGGAATGAGAGGGGGCGGGGGAGATGGGCTTTGACCCTGTGAGCTACACCCTTGGTCGCCGTGCGGGCCAGGCGGAGGCCGACCCCCTGAAAAGCTGGTCGGAACTCCAGCTCTGGCTCCGGGCCGGGCAGCTGGGGCAGGTGCTGGAGCCGGGAGATCAGCTCAACGTAGCGATGGGCAGCACGGTGCGGGACTTCGACGTGCTGGGCCTGGACGAGGACGAGGCCGTGGGCGCGAACCTGACGCACGCGCTCAGTATCCAGTCTCACGACGTTCTGAGCACCGTTCCTTTCGATCCGCCCATGTATCTCTTCGCTGTGACGGAGGAGGCGTGTGAGCACTACGGCTGGCCCAGCACCGGCGCGGACGCCGGAATGCCCGCCGGGACGTACAACATCATGTTGCTGCGCGGGGCCTACAACGCCGACACCAGCCAGGATGGGACATATCAATTCACGACAACACAGATCGTTCCCGTCGGCGGCGGCATCCGTCATACGCAGATGGGCGTCTATCGCTCCGACGGTCAGTACACGAAAGCGAATCTGTTGGCGGGCACCTTTACGACCTATGGAGCGGACACCTTTACCACCATCGAGACCGATCTGCTGACCTCAGAGGGCAGCGGCGGCGTCAGCCTTGGCACAACCACAGCCCGCGATCCGCAGTATAAGTCCGGCGACTATATCAACTTTACACAGAGACAGGGTCACGGGAGCGGCCGCCTTTCCTGGAGCTATCTCTGGCAGTACCTCAACAGCGACGATGCGGTGTTTCAGTGGCAGCCGAAATCTATATGGAGCCGAAACGTGAGTTCCAGTTCGGAGGGGTTTCTCCATTCCATCGACCCGGCGCTGCGTCAAGTCATCGGGAAAGTCCGCAAGCGTGTCGTGCTTTCCATCGCGGACGGCGGCGGTTACGAAGATTTGGAGGGGTTTTGCTTCCCTTCTTTCCTGGTGGACGTGGGATTCGGCGCGAACGGCTCCGTATATGAAGGGCCGGTAGATGAAAGTGGAACCGTCACACGCACAGAGGCGTACACGTTCTGGAAAGATGCGGGGAATGCGGATCGCATCAAAAACAATGCGGAATCTGTCACAGTTGGATGGTGGCTCGGATCACCTGCGACAACCGGCATTGAGAGTGTCAGATTTGTGAGCACCATCGGAACCAGAGACGGGAATCGGGCAAACCGGAGTTATGGCGTCGTGCCAAGTCTCTTTGTCGTCTGAGCATCCGCTGCAAGAACGACGGTGGGATAGGAACGCAACCTGAGAAGAAGGGAGTGATATGCCATGGCAATCATCAAAAGCCCAAAGCAGCAGCTTTGGGCGCTCCGACGGGAAAACGCCACGCTGCGCGCTGAACTGGCGCGGCAGCGGGAGCTGACGGCCTTCGTCGCCCTGGCGGCGGTGGGGCTGGATCTGGAGGCCCTGACGGCGGAGGAGGAAGCGGACGATGGAGCGGTCTGACTGCTACGAGCTGGTACGCGGCAAGTTTGAAGCGGGCCTCTGGAACGCCCGGATGCTCCTGGCGCTGGTCAGCGTGGGGCGCATCACCCGGGCGGAATACGAGGAGATCACCGGGGCGGACCCGGCCTGATCGGAAGGGGAGAGAGCATGGCGCAGCGGATCGGACAGGCCTACGGCGGCGACACGGCGGGACTCTCCGGCGACCAGAACGGGGGCGAAGTGCGCTTGCAGGCCTGGTATCCCTACGCCCGGGGCTGGAACTGCGTGCTGCGGGCAAAGGACAGCGCCGTGGCCGGGCGCATGGCGGCCTTCTGCGAGGCGGCCTGCGCCAATGACCACATTGGCTACTCCCAGGCCAGGCGCAACACCCTGCGCGCCGCCGCAAAAAAGGCCGGGTGGGACGCATCTCAGATCACCGACCCCTGCGACTGTGATTGCAGCAGCCTGATGGCCGTCTGCGCCGAGGCCGCCGGGGTGGACATGGCCGGGGCCTATACCTCCGGCAACGCCCCCTGGACGGGCAACATGGCCCAGCGCTTTGCCGGGACCGGGGCCTTCCGGGTGCTGACGGACAGCAAGTATCTCAGCGGGCCGGAGCATTTGTGCCGGGGGGATATCCTGGTCAACGCCGCCTGGCACACGTTGATGGTACTGGACGACGGGGCGGAGGCGCTGCCGGAGGGGGTCAAAGTCGGGGACGAGCTGTGCTACGTCCCCGGCGGTGGGGTGCATTTCGCGCCCGGCGACGGGGCGGAGCCCACGTGCTTCCGGGAGTTCCCCGGCCCGGTGTACCCGGCCCGGGTGGTGATGACTGCGCCGGACACGCCCCGGCCCTATCTGGTGCTGATGGAGGCCCAGACGGTCTGCGGCTGGGTGGCGGCGGAGAGTCTGGCCCGGCGCGTGGTGCATACCGTCGCGGCCGGGGACTCCATGTGGGGCATTGCCCGGAAGTACGGAACGACCATGGAGGCCATTCGGGCGGCCAACGGCATGAAGAGCGTCTTTGACCCCATCCACCCCGGGGATACCCTGCGCATTCCGGCGGATTGACACGCGAACGGAGGAACATATGAAACGCTACAACAAAATCGCGGAGCTGCCGGACTGGGCGAAGGCCCCGGTGCAGCGGCTCTGCGCCCTGGGGGTCCTGAACGGGCGGGGCGGAGCGCCGGACGAGGAGGGCTATCCCACGGGGCTGGACCTGAGCTACGATATGCTGCGCCTGGCCGTGATGCTGGACCGGGCCACGGGCGGCTGAAGGACAAGGAAGGCCGGGAGCGGGGCGGCGTGCCGTCCCCTCCCGGAGATTGGGGGGAAGGTATGAAGGACAATTGGGCCGCCGCGCTGCTGGCGGCGCTGCTGGCCGCCGCTCTGGCCTATCTGCGGGAGCTGCTGGTCCCGGTGCTGCTGCTGTTCGCGGCCATGCTGACGGACTATGTCACCGGGATGATACGCGCCTGGTACACCCGGACCCTGTGTTCCCGGGTGGGGCTGCGGGGCATCGTGCGGAAGCTGACCTGCCTGTTTGCCGTGGCGGTGGGCGTGGTGGTGGACTGGGTGCTCCAGGCGGCCTGGGCCAAGACCGGCCTGGGGCTGGAAAAAAGCTATTTCGTCGGCCTGACCGTGACGGTCTGGCTGATCCTGAACGAGTGCATCTCCGTTCTGGAGAACCTGGCCGACATGGGCACGCCGGTGCCGCGCTTTCTGCGGAAGCTGATCGAGCGCCTGCGCCGCAGCAGCGGCCAGGACGAGGCGTGAAGGGGGCGGGGAGATGCCGGGGAATCTGCTCCAGGCCGAGCTGGGCTATCCCGAGCTTTCGCGCTACGGCTCCACGGACGAGAAGCTGACGGCCATTCAGAACTACCTCTTCCTGCTGCTGGAAAACCTGCGCTACACCCTGCGCAACCTGAGCATGGAGGACAACTTCAATCAGTCCGACCTCTCCCGCTGGGTGGACGGCCTGGACATCGCGGCCAACGTGGTGGTCAGCAACACCGTCATCACCAACGAGCTCTACGCCGCGTTCGGGGCCATCGCGGACCTGGCGGTGGACGAGCTGCGGACGGACTGGCAGCGGGCGCAGCGCTATCTGGATGGGGATACGTCGAATCTGGATTACATCCACATCCACGACGAGGCCATCTGCTTCCGCACCGCCGTGGTGCAGGTATCCCCCGGCGGGACGCCCCTGACCGAGCAGCTCCACCACGGCACGCGCTATTTCTGGTGGCGGGACGCGGGGCGGACGGAGATGACCAGCCTGGAGGACACGGGCCTGCCCGTCACAGTCTACCGGTACACGGAGTATGACAAGGGGCAGTTCTGCTTCGCCGAGGAGCGGGACGCCGGCGGCACGGTGCAGAAGATTCCGGTGCTGAAGCTGGGGGCGGGCACCGACGCCACCGGCGTGAACGGCACGGCGCGGCTGGTGAAGCACGCCGACGGCCTGGAGCTCAGCTACACCGCCAGCGGCGGGGAACTGGCCGCGCTGCATATGCGGGAGGACGGCTTTGCCGACCTGCGCCAGCGCCGGGCCAGCGTCCGGGTGGACACGGCCCTGCAGCGCATCGCCGTCACGCCCGAGGGCGCGCTGGGGGCCCCGGTGCTGATCCAGTATACGGAAAGCGCCGGAGGGAATCTGAGCCTGACCTGGCCCGACGGGGCCAGCTTTACCGTGGAGGTCGTATGAGCATCGACAAAAAAAGCCTGGCCCTGGGCCTGGCCATCGGGGGCAGGTGGAATCTCCTGAACGCGCAGGGAGACCGGAGCGTCATCCTGCCCGTGGAGGTCTATATGGGCCGCCGTCTGCCCAGCCGGATCGAGCTGGGGGCCGCCCCCACGCTGTCGGGGACGGACGATCATGTGCTGACGGCGGCATGTGACGGCGCGACGGTCTTCGGCGTCCAGGTCTGCTCGATCTCCCCCGGGACGCTAGCCGAGGGCGAAGCCGCCGTCCCCGGCCTCACCATGCAAAGGCTTTGAACAAGACAGGAGGACAGCATGAAACAAGGAAAGAACGGAAGGGAGGCGCGGCGGTATGGCGGGCGTCTGGCTTGACAACTGGCGCGGCCTGAAAAACCTGATGCTGCTGGGGGTGGTCTCCGACAGCGTCCGGGCGGACTGGGACACGGTGGTGAACACCAGCGGGCGGCTGATCACCGCCTCCACCGGCAACGGCGGCGTCTCCCCCATGGCGGGCTACTACAACGGCAATTCCGGGCGCACCCACGCCAGCAGCCCCAACGCCCTGGTCTTCGGCACCGGGGACGAGGCCCCCGGCGCCTCCGACTTCTGCCTCCAGGCGAAGTGGACGGCCAACCTCTCCCGGGTGGCGCTGGAGGAGACGAATTCGTATGACGACAGCACCTATACCAAGACCAAGACCATCGACTGCACCGTGCAAAACACCGGGGCCGACGCGGTGACGGTCCGGGAGTGGGGCATCGAGTCCAGCATCCTGGGCAACCCGGTGCTGCTGTATCGGGCCGTGCTGAGCAGCCCGGTGACGCTCTATCAGTATGAAAGCGCCACCTTCCGCTGTACCCTCAGGATGCGGCTCACCGATCCGGTCTGAGAGGGGGGACGGGCCATGCTTCCGAGCCTGAGCATCCGAAACGGTCCCCGCCGCTTCGAGAATCTGAAGCTGGGCGGACTGGATCTGCGCCCCGGGGCGGCCGAGGGCAGCCTTTGCCGGGCGCGCAACCTGAGCCTGGAGGAGGCCCCGGTGCTGCGCCCCCGGGCGCCCAGGCAGCTTCTGGGCCAGCTGGAAGCCCCCGGCGGGCTGTTTGCCCTGGACGCCCTCTACTGGGTGGACGGGGACGCCCTCTACCGGGACGGCAGCCCTGTGGCCACCCTGTCCACCGCCGGGGAAAAGCGTATGGCCGCCCTGGGGCGGCGGCTGGTGATCTTCCCGGACAAGCTGCTCTATGACCCGGCGGCGGAGACTCTGCTGCCCCTGGAGCGGACGGTCAGCACCGCCTGTACCTTCGCCGACGGGACCTTCGCGGGGGAACCCGCCGAGGCCAACACCGTCCTGGCCGCCGACGCGACTTGGGACTGGGCCGACGCCTTTCGCGTGGGCGACGCGGTCAGCATCTCCGGCGCGGCGGCGGAGGAGAACAACCGCAGCCTCATCGTCCGGGAGATCGAGGGCCCGGCGCTGCGCTTTTATGAGTTCTCCTTCACCCTGGACAGCACGCCGGTCACCCTGAGCCTCAGCCGCAGCGTGCCGGACCTGGACTGGCTCTGCGCCTGCGATAACCGGCTTTGGGGCTGCAAGGGGGACACGGTCTATGCCAGCAAGCTGGGAGACCCCTTCAATTGGAACGTCTTCGACGGCCTGGCCAGCGACAGCTACGCCGTGAGCGCGGGCTCGGCGGGGGACTTCACCGGCTGCTGCGCCTATCTGGGCTACCCCTGCTTTTTCAAGGAGGAACAGATCTGCAAGGTCTATGGCAGCCGCCCGGCCAACTTTGAGCTGCTGAGTTCCGCCACCCGGGGCACGGCGGCGGGGGCGGGGGCCAGCTTCGCCGTGGCGGACGAGACCTTATTTTATCTCAGCCGCACGGGGCTGACGGCCTACGGCGGCGGCGTGCCCACAGACGTGGGGGCGGTCTTCGCCGGGCAGCGCTTTGCCGCCGGGGCGGCGGGCAGCGACGGGCTGCGCTACTACCTCAGTCTCCGCTCGGAGGCGGGCTGGGGCCTGTACTGCTACGACCCCCGGCACGGCGTCTGGATGCAGGAGGACGAGACGGAGGCCCTCGCCTTCGCCTTCTGGGACGGGGCGCTGCATTGCCTGGACACGGCGGGCCGGCTCTGGCGTTTCGGCGGCCCGGCGGCGGAAGACGCCGGGGCGGAACCGGACGCCGGGGAAGACCCGGACCCCGATGCGGGGGAAGCGCCCCCTGCGGAGGCGGAGACGGACCCCGACGCGGCGGGGCCGGAGTGCGTGGAGAGTCTGGCGGAGTTCAACGACTTCACGGAGCGGACCCACGACCGGAAAAGCCTGACCCGGCTGCTGCTGCGGCTGGAGCTGGAGGCCGGGGCGGCGCTGGACATCGCGGTGCAGTACGACTCCGACGGGGTCTGGCACGAGCTGATCGAGCTGTCCGCGCCCATCCGCCGGAGCTGCCTGGTTCCGGTGCTGCCCCGGCGCTGCGACCACTTCCGGCTGCGCCTGAGCGGGCGCGGGGTCTGGCGGCTGCTGGGCCTGGCGCGGGAGAGCCGGGTGGAGCGCGGGCTGATTTGAATCCGCCGGACGCGGCAGGAAATGCAAAAGGAGGCAGAGAAATGGCACTGTTTACATGGCGGGACGTGGAGGAGGAGGCCCGGCGGCGGGGCGTGGACCTGACGGGGCGCTCGGCGGCGGACCGCCGCCTGCTCCAGACGGACCCGGACCGGGCGATGCGGGCGGTGGACATCTGGGCCGGGTGGGAGAAGGCCAGCCCGGAGCAACAGGCCCTGGACCACCAGTGGATGGAGGACTGGCGGCGCAGCGCGGGCTATTCCGGCGGCGCGGAGGGTCTGGACTACCGCTATCTGGGCGCGGGCGCGCCGGGGGAGGACGAGCGCAGCGCCGAGGCCATGTGGCGCAACTTCCCCGGCTTCGCGGGCAGCGTCTATGACCGCAGCGGCAGCCGCCCCCAGGCGGAGACGTACCTTTCCGCCTACAGCGGCACGGAATCGGAGGCCCTGCGCCCAGGCTATGACACGGCGGCGGACGACCGGGCCGGGCAGCTGCTGGAGGCCCTGCTGGCCTACAGCCCCAGGGACTACGACCCCGCCGCCGACCCCCTGTACAGCCAGTACCGCAAGACCTACCTGCGGGAGGGGCGGCGCGCCGGGGAGGACGCCCTGGCCCGGGCAGCCGAGCTGACCGGGGGTGTGCCGGGCAGCTATGCCCTGGGGGCGGCCAGCCAGGCGGAGAACTACTACGCCGCCCAGCTGGCCGACCGGCTCCCGGAGCTGGAGGCCCAGGACCGCCAGCGGCAGAACGAGGACTATCAGCGTCTGCTGCGGGGCTATCAGGCGGCGGCCCAGGCGGCGGAGGACAGCCGCGCGCGCTATCTGGACGCCCTGAGCCAGTACAACGCCGACCGCTCCTTTGCCCGCCAGCGCTATCTGGACGAGCTGGGGCAGTACAACGCGGAGCGGGACTTCAACTACGGCCTCTGGGGCGACGACTACGCCCGGGCCAGAGAGCTGCTGCAGGCCGAGCAGGAGCAGGAGCAGACGGCCTTTGAGCGCCAGCTGGCAGCCGAGCAGACGGCCTACGCCCGTCAGCGGGCCGAGGAACAGGAGGCCTACGAGCGCTTCCAGGCCGCGGAGCGGGCGGCGCAGCAGCAGGAGCAGACCGCCTATGCCCGGGTGCGGGATAGCAGGAGCGACGAGCTGAAGGCCGCCCAGCTCCTGGCGGCGCTGGGGGACTATTCCGGCTACGCCCCCTGGTACGGGCAGGACTGGGTGAACCGGATGCAGGCCCTCTACGACGCGGCCCAGCAGCCCGTCCAGCCCGCCGCCGCGCCCCGGGCAAACGCCGGGAGCGACAAGCAGCAGAGCGGCAAAGACGAGAACGCGGCGGAGCCGGCCCAATCCGGGACCGAGACCCGGAACGGCGCGGTCACCCTGGGCCCGGCGGCCCAGGCCATCGCCAACGCCATGAGCCGCGCCAACAGCCCCGCCCAACGGGAGACCTTCCGCAGCCGCATCCAGACCGCCCTCCGGGAGGGCAAGATCAGTTCCGAGGAGGCGGCGGTCCTGCGCAAGGCCATCGGGCTGTAACATCTGAAAAAACGAGGAGAAGCGCGCTGCCGCGTGAGAAGCGGCGGCGCGTTTTTTTGCTGCCCGTGCCGGATTTTGCCGCGCACATTTCCGTTGAAGAATGCGCTCCCATGTGTTACAATTGGATGAATTCATTTCAAATCCATGTCCCGCCCCAGGGGGACGGGCGAAAGAAAGCGAGGGGACTTCCTATGACGGATGCGATCGCAAAACCCGGCTGGCTGCGCGTGAGCGCCTGTGCGCTGCTGCTGGTCAGCATCATCGCCCTGTTCCTGCCCTGGCTGCGGCTCACGGTCACGCTGCCGGTACCGGGGATGGGGGGCATGACCATGGAGCAGCTGCTGGAGACCGTGGCGGGCAAGCCCATGTCGGAGATCCGGGCCGGGCTGCGGGAGACGTTGGAGGCCAGGGCCGAGGACCTGCGCGCAGCGGGCCTGACGCTGGAGCCCGCCGAGCTGGCCGGGGCTTTGGACCTGGCCCTGAGCGGCGGCTACTCCCTGCTGTCCGCCGCCCGGCTGTGTACCACTGCGGCCAGGGCCGCCGGGGGCCTCAGCCGCAGCGGGGGAGCGGAGGCGGCGCTGAGCATCTCCCCGGAGACGGCGGGCAGGCTGCGCCTGGCCGCAGTGGGGCTTTGGCTCTTTCTGGGGCTGACGCTGCTGCTGTTCCTGCTGGCCTGCTATACGCTCCTGACCGGGGGCGGGCCGGGCGCGCTGCCCTATGTGCTGGCCCTGGCCCTGGCCATGGGCCTTTGCGCCCTGGGGGCGGAGCTGGTCAACCAGCGCCTGGGCAGCCTGGTCAACGCCCTGGGCTCCACCCTGGGCTTCGGGGCGGGCATCAGCGGCCTCAGCTTTTTTGACGGCCTCCGGCCCCTGCATCTGCACGTCTGGGCCATCGTCGCGCCGGTGAGCGCGGCGGCGGCGCTGGCGCTGCTGCTGTGGGACCGGCGGGGAACACGCGGCAGAGCAGCCGCGAACTGAGAAACGGAAAAGGGGAAGGACAAATGAAAAAATCTCTTGTGATCGGCGTGTTGCTGGCCCTGGTCCTGGCGCTGACGCCGGGCGTGGCCGGGGCGGCGGACGCGGCGGCGTATGCGCCCGTGGGCGCGGAGGCGGCCCCGGCGGCCGCGCCGGAAGACTGGGACGCCCTGGAAGCGGCGGACATCGCCCGGCCCATGGCCGGAGATGACAGCCTGTGGATCGTCACCCAGAGCGGCCAGAAGAGTCTGGCCGGGCGCACGGCGGAGGATCTGGCCGTGGAGCGGGTCTATGCCCGGCAGTTCAGCTTCACGGAGCGCTTTGCCGAGACGCCCTCCGTCACCGCGCCGTTCGCGGCGGGCGCGCTGAGCGCGGACTATCAGCGCACGGCCCAGGCGCGGCTGGACTACCTCCGCCTGGCCGCCGGTCTGCCCCGCTGCGTGCCCAACGCGGACTGGAGCGACATGGCCCAGCACGCCGCAGTGCTGCTGGCGGCGAACGACAAGCTGAGCCTCAGCCCCGCGCAGCCGGAGGGCATGGAAGATGACTTTTATGACATGGGCCTGACGGCGGTGGCGTCCAGCAACATCTCCTCCCGCACGGGTCCCGCCGGGGCCAACTAC
>JAFXXH010000013.1 GCA_017542425.1 Oscillospiraceae bacterium
TGCTGCGCGGCGTGCCGGGTCGGCACGCCCTACAACCGGGCAGGTTCGGATTCGCCGGGGGTGGGGTCATGCCTTTGGCAGGTGCTGCGGGGGATGTCGAGGACGCCATCCCCTACAGGGGAGCGGCTGTGGATTCGCCGAAGGGCGTTTTGTGTCGTAGGTGCTGCTGCGCGGAACGCCGGGGACGGCGTTCCCTACCGGGCGGGTGCGGATTTGCCGGAGGTGGCAGGAAACCTTCGGCGGGTGCTGCGGGGGATGTCGGGGACGCCATCCCCTACGGGGGTTGTGCGGATTCGCCGGAGGTTGGTCCGGGTCGTGGGTGTTGCTGCGCGGAAGGGGCAAGCCCCTTCCCTACAACGGGGGTGGGTGCGGATTCGCCGGGGGTTTGCAAAACCGGGGGACTGCTGCGCGGCGTGCCAGGGTCGGCACGCCCTACGGGGGTTGTGCGGATTCGCCCTGCCATGTTCTGTGTCGTTGGCGTCTGCCGTGCGGGAACGCGGCCTTCCTGGTTCTGCCCCGGAAGGCTTTGACAAGCGGGCGCATATCGGTTACAATGTGCGGGGTGATGGACTGTATGGAAGAAGAAGCGATCTGCTGCGCCTTTACGGGGCACCGGGACCGGAAGCTGCCCTGGGGCGACGACGAAACCGACTCGCGCTGCGAAACGCTCAAGCGCGGCATCTATGACGCGGCGGAGGCGCTCTGGCTCCACGCGGGGGTCCGGCATTTCATCTGCGGCATGGCCCGGGGCGCGGACCTCTATTTCTGCGAGGCGATTTTGGCCCTGCGGAGCGAGCACCCGGAAATCACGCTGGAGGCCGCCATCCCCTGCGAGGAACAGAGCCGCAACTGGCCGGAGGCGCTGCGGCGGCGCTATGACCGGCTGGTCTCCGAGTGCGACTATGTGACCGTCATCTCCAAATCCTTTACGCCGGACTGTATGCTGCTGCGCAACCGCTACATGGTGGACCGCTGCGGCTATCTGATCGCCGCCTACAACGGCAGCCCCGGCGGGACGCTTGCCACGCTGCGCTACGCCCTGCGCCAGGGCAGACAAATCATACAATTACCGATGGAGGACTCAAAAGCATGAAGCGTTGGATCACGTTTTTGCTGTGTGCCGCCCTGGTCTGCGGCTGCTGCACCCTGCCCGCCGCCGCCTCCGGCGGCCTGAGCAACTTCCGGGCCACGGCGGTCTACCGGGAGGGGCAGTTTGACGATGTGAAAGCCGAGGACTGGTACCACGACAACGTGGCCGCCGTCTATGAGCTGGGGCTGATGATCGGCGCGGGGACGGGCTTCAACGCCCAGGGCAACATCAGCGCCGCCGAGGCCCTGACCCTCTGCGCCCGCATCCACAGCATCTACCGCACGGGCAAGGCCAAATTTGAGCAGAGCAGCCCCTGGTATCAGGTCTATCTGGACTACTGCCTGGACCACGGCATCCTGGAGGGCAGCTACGCCAACTATGACGCGGCCCTGAGCCGCCGGGATTTCGCCACGCTTCTGGCCCACTCCATGCCCGCCCCCGCCCTGCCCGCCATCAACGAACTGGAGGACAACGCGGTACCGGACGTGCGCGCCGAGGACGCGGGGGCGACGGAGATCTACCGCCTGTACCGGGCGGGCATCCTTCGGGGCGGGGACGCCTACGGCAGCTTCCAGCCCGCCGCCCAGATCACCCGGGCGGAGGTGGCCGCCATGGTGACCCGCATGGCCTATCGCTCCCTGCGGCTGAAATTCGACTTGCAGAGCATGGGCTATCCCGATCTGCCCCTCCAGCCCCGGGTGGACGACAGTTTCTTCGTCAACGCCGCCATGCTGGGCAACTCCCTGGTGCAGGGGATGCAGATGTTCTCCGGCATTCAGAACATCCGCTTCTTCGGCGTGGAGAGCACCTCCGTCTTCCGCCCCGACGGGCGGATCGCGGTGTTCAGCCAGCTTTTGCAGGGGCGCTATGACAGGGTTTACATCGAATACGGCATCAACGAGCTGGGCTCCGGCGCATCGTCCATCGTCGCGGCCTACGGCGGCATCATCGACCGCATCCGCCAGGCCATGCCCGGCGTGGAGATCTATGTGATGAGCATGACGCCGGTGACCTACCAGACCAGCACCAGCGGCAACGCCAGCGGCGCGGTCTTCTCCATGAACTCCATCCGCAGCCTGAACGCGGCGCTGCGGGAGATGTGCATCGCCAAACAGTGCTGGTATGTGGACTGCTGCGAGGCCCTCTGCGACGCCACGGGCTATCTGCCGGAATATTATATGGGCTGGGACAACTCCCCCCACCTGGCCGCCGCGGGCTATCAGGCCTGGGCCGAGGTGCTGCGGACCCATTACCACGCCTGAGCGGAGGGACGGCGAAACCATGAGAATGCGAAAGAAACCGAATCTGCTGCCCCGGATGGAAAAGGCGGGGGCAGTGCTGGCGACGGACCCGGAGGCGCTGCGGGGGCGCTGGCTGAAACAGTTCCCCGGCCGCCGGGAACTCTGGCTGGAGCTGGGCTGCGGCAAGGGACGCTTCACCGCCGAGACGGCGGCGCGGCACCCCGAGGCGCTGCTGCTGGCCGTGGAGAAGGTGCCGGACGCCATGGTGGTGGCCATGGAGCGGGCCGTAGAGCGGGGGCTTGACAACGTCCGCTTCCTGGACCGGGACGTGACGCTGCTGCCGGAACTCTGCGCGCCGGGGGAGGCCAACCGCATCTTCCTGAACTTCTGCGACCCCTGGCCGAAAAGCCGCTGCGCCAAAAACCGCTTGACCGCGCCGGGCTTCCTCCGGCTCTACGCCGACGCGCTGCCGGAGGGTGGGGAGATCCACTTCAAGACCGACAATCTGCCCCTGTTCCAGTGGTCGCTGGAGCAGTTTCAGGCCGAGGGCTGGGAACTGGACGAGATCACCAACGACCTGCACGCCGGTGGCGTCCAAGGCGTCATGACCGACTATGAGGCGAAATTCCACGCCGAAGGCGTGAAGATCAAGCGCCTGGTGGCCCGGAAAACGGCGGGCACGAAAACCACCGCCGACGGGGTCCCGGCCCGGCTGCGCAACGCCAGCCTTGCCGACGCCCATGGCCGGGCCGCGTCCCTGGCCGCCCACACGAAAAACGAGAGAGAAAGGGCGAATACGCCATGAGATTCATTTCCTGGAACGTGAACGGCCTGCGCGCCGTGCTGAAAAAGGGCTTTGAGGACATCTTCTGGAATCTGGACGCGGATTTCTTCTGCCTCCAGGAGACCAAGCTGCAGGAAGGGCAGGTCAAGCTGGACCTGCCGGGCTACGAGCAGTACTGGAACTACGCGGAAAAGAAGGGCTATTCCGGCACGGCCATTTTCACGAAGCACACGCCCCTGTCCGTCTCTCTGGGGCTGGGCGTCGCCGAGCACGACACGGAGGGGCGCGTCATCACACTGGAATACCCGGACTTCTATCTGGTCTGCGTCTACACCCCCAACGCCCAGGACGGGCTGAGGCGGCTGGACTACCGCATGGCCTGGGAGGACGCCTTCCGCGCCCAGCTCTGCGCCCTGGCTGCGCGCAAGGGCGTCATCGTCTGCGGGGATATGAACGTGGCCCATCAGGAGATCGACCTGAAAAACCCCGCCACCAACCACGGGAACCCCGGCTTTTCCGACGAGGAGCGGGCCAAGTTCACCGAGCTGCTGGCCGCCGGGTTCACCGACACCTTCCGCCACCTCTACCCCGACCGGACCGACGCCTACTCCTGGTGGAGCTATCGGGCCGCCGCCCGGGCGCGGAACGTGGGCTGGCGCATCGACTATTTCCTCTGCTCCGAGCCCCTGGCCGAGCGCATCGACAAGGCCTACATCTGCCCGGAGATTCTGGGCAGCGACCACTGCCCGGTGGGGCTGGACATGGCCCTATGAACATCGGCGGCGTCAAGCTGGCCGGGCGGCTGTTGCTGGCCCCCATGGCAGGGGTGACGGACGCGGCCTTCCGCCACGTCTGCCGGACCCACGGGGCGGCGCTGACGGTCACGGAGATGGTCTCCGCCAAAGCCCTGTGCTACGGGGACCGGAAGACCCTGGACCTGCTGCGCTGCTTGCCCGAGGACGCGCCCACGGCGGTGCAGATCTTCGGCCACGAGCCGGAGACCATGGCCCGGGCGGCCGTGCTGGCCCTGGAGGCCTCCGGCGCGCAGATTCTGGACATCAACATGGGCTGCCCGGTGGGGAAAATCGCCGGGAACGGGGACGGCTCCGGCCTGATGAAGACGCCGGAACTGGCGCGGGACATCGTGGCCGCCGTGGTGGCCGCCGTGCCCGGCGGGACGCCGGTGACGGTGAAGATGCGCAAGGGCTGTGACAAGGGCAGCGTCAACGCTGTGGAACTGGCCCTGCTCTGCCAGGACGCCGGGGCCGCCGCCGTCACCGTCCACGGGCGGACCCGGACCCAGATGTACGAGGGCCGCGCGGACTGGGACATCCTGCGGGAGGTCAAGCGCGCCCTTTCGATCCCGGTCATCGCCAACGGAGACGTGTTCTCCGGGGCGGACGCGGCCCACATTCTGGACTATACCGGCTGCGACGGGGCCATGATCGGGCGCGGGGCCTTTGGGGACCCCTGGATCTTTGAAGCGGGCAACGCCGCGCTGGCGGGGCTGCCGGTCCCGGAAAAGCCCCCGCTGACGGCGCGCATCGACACGGCGGTGGCGCAGATCGCGCACGCCGCCGCCCTGCGGGGGGAGCGCCTGGCCTGTCTGGAGGCCCGGCGGCATCTCTGCTGGTATCTGCGGGGGGTGCCCTACGCGGCGGCATACAAGGCCGAACTGGTCCGGGTGGAGACCCTGGAAGACGTGCGCCGGGCGGCGGCCAAACTCAAACGGAATCTGACCTGAGCGGCGCGCCGTCAGGCGGAAAGGAGGAAAAGCGCGTGATCGGGTTTTCGGAACTGGAACTGATCTCCGCCGCCAAGGCCGGGGATCGGGACGCCTTTGAGCGCATCGTACTGGACAACGAGAGCGCCCTCTATCGCCTGGCCCTGCGCAGCCTCCGCAATCCCGAAGACGCGGCGGACGCGGTGCAGGAGACCTTTTTGAAAGCCTATACCGGCCTGGCCTCCTTCCGGGGAGACAGTCGGCTCTTTGTCTGGCTGTACCGCATCCTCTCCAACGTCTGCACGGACATCCTGCGACGGAGGCGGGACACGGTCTCCCTCTCCCCCGACGAGGACGGGGCGCTGCCGGAACTGGAGATCCCCGACACGCGCCACGACCCGGCGGCCCTGGCGGAGCGCAGCGAAACCCGCGCCCAGGTGCGCGCCGCCCTGGCGCGGCTGCCGGAGGACTTTCAGCGGCCACTGCTGCTGCGGGAGTACGCCGGGCTCAGCTATGAGGCGATCGCCGGGCTGCTGGGACTGCCCCAGGCCACGGTGAAGACCCGCATTTTCCGGGCGCGGAAAAAGCTCTGCGCCCTCCTTTCCGCCGACGGGAACTTTTCCGCGTCGGCTGCGTCTAAGGCACGGGAAGGAGGTGAGCGGACATGAAAGACTGCGAAGCGATGCAGGAGCAGCTCAGCGCTCTGCTGGACGGGGAACTGGACGGGGAGGAAACCCGCCAGGTGCGGGCGCATCTGGCGCGCTGCCCGGACTGCCGGGCCTTCTATGCGGCCATGCAGGAGCTGTCCGGCCTGTTGGAGCCGGAGGCCCCGCCCGCTGCGCTCCACGCCGGGATCATGGCCCGGTTCGACCAGCGCGAACGGGTGCTGGCCCGACAGAAGCGGCTGGGCCGTCTGCGCCCGCTCTTCTCCCTGGCCGCCGCTGCGGCGATTCTGGTGGGCACGGTGCTGACCCTGGGCCGGAGCGCGATGCACTTCGGCAAAAGCAGCGCCCCGGCGGAGACGGCTTACACCTACTCCGTGACGGCGGAGGCACCGTCGGAAGCTGGCGACGTACCGGAACATGACGGGATGCTGTTTTCCGCCGGCGCGGACCAGGCCGTCCAGCAGGCGGACGACGCGGCGGAATGCGAAGAGGCGGACTGCGACGAAGCCGTCCCGGAGGCCGCCGCAGTCCCGTCAGCGGAGGAACCGCAGACCCCGGCGGCTGCCCGGAACGACGGGGCGCAGTTCGACGCCACGGACAAAGCCGTCGAGACGACCCACGCCGCCGTCCGCCCCCTCCCCTCCCCCGACCAGGTGAGCCGGGCGGAACTGGAGCGGCTGCCCGACCACCAGGTAACGACCTACAGCGGACGGGACGTGATCGCGCTGCTGCTGGAGAGTCTGGACGCAGCCGGAGACGACGCCGGAGCGGAGACCGGCGGCTGGCTCAGCTTTTTCAGCGGTGAGGACCTGTTGCTCCGTTTGTATCTGGACGAAAGCGCCCTGGACGCGCTGGAAGCGCGGCTGGAGATACAAGAATGACAGCAGGAGGTGTTTCTATGAAACGAGCGGCTTACCTTGTTCTCGGCTTTTTCATGCTGCTGACACTTGCGGGCTGCGGACTTTTTCAAGTCGCTTCCCCAGAAAACAGAGAAGTAATCGTTGAGGTTTCCAAGCAGGACTACTTGATCAAAAATAAGGACGCGAAACCCGTGGCTGTGCCGGAAGATTTTTCCTTTGCGCTGACCTGGGGCGCCTACGGAATTAGCTCCTATGACAGCGCAAGCGGAAAACTCGTCAAAACCACTGACGCCGCTGACCCGGAGAATTATGTGACATACCACACGCTCACGGAGGAAGAACTGGCATACGTCTACGATTTGATTTCTTCCCTTGATGTGTTTTCCTATCCTGTGGAATATGACCCAGGCAATGGTTCCTCCGAACCGTCTATGACGTTGATCCTGACCGCACGCTTCGGCGCGGAAACCAGAACCATCCAAGCGGAGAACATCTCGTTTTCTATGACTTCAAAGGATGAAAAGGGACAGGCGTTCCTGAACGCCTGCGGGGACATCTCGGCCATGCTGACGGCGACGCCGGAATGGAAGGCCCTGCCAGATTACGAACGATACTATGAATGAAATCCACTGTCAAAAGCGCCCGAATGCAAAACGCCCGCCCGTCGGAAGCAAACCGACGGGCGGGCGTTTTGATTGGCAACCCTGTTTCAAATTCCAAATTCCATCGCAAGAATAGCATCCACCTCGTCTTCCGGAATGGTTTTCCCTGCGCGGATTGAACGCTCCGGGCAATTGCCTCGTCCAATTCCGCTCTGCTCATGGAGCCAAGCGCAAGCGGCAGCGGGACAGGCGGACGAAGTGCAGACGGCGTATCGCGCTCCGAAACAATATGACGTTGACTCATTTCACCACTGGGCGTACAGCAGCCCGATAATCCAGTTCTTCATCCGGCAGGGCAGAATCCGGGCCAGGATGCAGAAGAGTTTATACTTGAAGCCGATGGCGTATTCCTGCTTGACCTTCGGTTTCAGCGCCAGGGAGGCGATGTAGGCCCCGGCTACGGCGGGGTCCATGCCGGTCTGCTCGTCGCGCTCCATGACGGCCACGCTTTTGGCGATGCGGCCGCCGTACACGTCGTCCCCCACGGGGCTTTTTTTCCGGGCGGCGGTGAAGCCGGTGCGGATGTCGCCGGGCATGACGGCGGTGAGGCTCACGCCGAAGGGCTTCACCTCCCCCGCCACGGCGGCGGTGTAGGTGCTGACGGCGGCCTTGCTGACGGAATACCAGGCCTGGAAGGGAATGGCGCAGGGGGCGGCCACGCTGCTCAGGTTGACGATGCGGCCATGCCCCTGGCGGCGCATGATGGGGATCACGGCCTTACAGCCGTTCACCATGCCGAAAAGGTTCACGTCCAGCAGCCGTCTGGCCTCGTCGTTCTCCGTGAACTCCGCCGCGCCGGAGATGCCAAAGCCGGCGTTGTTCACCAGGATGTCGATCTGGCCCTCCCAGAGCAGCACCCGCTGCACGGAGGCGGAGAACTGTTCCGCATCGCTGACATCGCAGGGGATATGGACCACGTTGGGGGTGTCGGCCCCGTGGCGGGAGAACTCGTAGACCGTGCAGCCCCGCTCCGCCAGGGCCAGGGCGGTCTGGAGGCCGATGCCGCTGCTGCCTCCGGTGACGATGGCGACGGTCTTGCTCATAACTCGTACTTGCGCAGCACGTCTACGATCACGTCCACGGCCTCGTCGATCAGGGCGGTGGTGTGGGTGGCCATGAGGCTGCAACGCAGCAGGCACTCGTTGGGGGCACAGGCGGGCGGCAGGGTGGCGTTGACGTAGACCCCGCGCTCGTAAAGCTCCTTCTGGATCTTCAGGGTCTTCACCGGCTCATAGGTGTAGATCGGGATGATGGGCGTGATGCCGTCCATGATCTTCACGTCGTTTTCCAGCAGCTTTTTGCGCATATACGCGGCGATGTCGCTGAGCTGGCGCGGCAGCTCCGGGTGGGCGCGGAGATAGCGCAGACTGGCGGTAGCCACGGCGATGCTGGCGGGGGGGATGCTGGCGGCGAAGATGTAGGGGCGGGAGGAGGTGCGGATGTAGTCCACCACCTTGGCGTCCCCCGCCGCGAAGCCGCCCAGGGAGGCCAGAGACTTGGAGAAGGTGCCGGTGATCACGTCCACCTTGTCCTCCACGCCGAAGTGATTGGCCGTGCCCCGGCCGCCTTCGCCCAGGATGCCCAGGCCGTGGGCGTCGTCCACCATGACCCTGGCCCCGTAGCGCTCCGCCAGGGCGCAGATCTCCGGCAGCCTGGCCGGGTCGCCGCCCATGGAGAAGACGCCGTCGGTGATGACCATGGCGCCGGTCTCGGCGGGGAGGGCCTTCAGGCGGCGCTCCAGATCGCCCATATCGCCGTGGCGGAAGCGGACCATCTTGCCATAGCTGAGCTTGCAGCCGTCATAGATGCTGGCGTGGTTCTCCCGGTCGCAGACAGCGGTGTCGTGCTGGCCCACCAGGGCGCTGATTGCCCCCAGATTGGCCTGGAAGCCCGCCGGGAAGGTGGCCACGTCCTCCTTGCCCAGGAAGTCGGCCAGTTCCTCTTCAAAGCGGCAGTGGAGCACCAGGGTCCCGTTCAGCAGACGGGAGCCGGAACAGCCCGTGCCGTATTCCTCCATGGCCTTGACGCCCGCCTCGATGATCTCCGGGTTCACGGTCAGACCCAGGTAGTTGTTGCTGCCCAGCATGATGCGCCGCTTCCCCTCCATGATGACCTCCACGTCCTGACGGGACTGGAGCTCGCGGAAATAGGGAAACAGGTCCATGGCGCGGTACTCGTCCGCCAGGCTGTCGGCATAGCATTTGGCAAAAATATCCATACGTCTTCCTCCAAGACTGCTAGTGTGCAAAATCTTATTTATTTTACCCGCCGCGCCCGAAAAAGTCAATGAAAACAGCGGGATTCTGCGAAAATACCGGACGGACTTCTGGAACGTCCCAGTCGTTCCGACGCTTTTCCCCGTCAGGCGGGGCAAAGTCGCAAAAGAGGCAGCACCGGGCGGTGCTGCCTCCAATGTGCGGGGATCAGGCCGGGGCGCTTTGCCAGCCGGTCTTACTCCTCCTTGGGCTCCTCGGCGGGCGCTTCTGCGGGCTCCTCCGCCTTGGGCTCCTCAGTGGGCTGCTCCGGCTCGCCCTCGGCCTCGGCCTCGGTCTGGCCCACGACGAACTCGAACTCCACGTCCACGCCGAAGGGCTTCTGGAAGGAGCTCTTCAGCTCGTTCAGCTCGGCCTCCTTCTCGGCGATGCTCTGCTCGCCCAGGCGCACTTCCTCGAAGAGCTGGATGAAGAAGCCGTCGGGGGCGTCCTTGGCGGTCTCGTAGTAGAGGCGGCCGATCTCCTGATAGGTCTTCTTGAGGGACTCCTTCTCGGAGGCGACTTCCATCGCCAGCTTGGCGATCCGGCCGCCGGCTCTGGCGCCGCCCATCGCCTTGTCCGCGAAGTCGCGCATGGTGCCGGTGGCCTGCTCGGCCATGTCCTTGGCGTTCTCCGTCGCCTGGTTCAGGACGGCCAGGATCTTCTCTCTCAGTTCGTTGATGTCCATGGTGTGAACCTCCTTAAAAATATTTTCGGGATAAAAAGCTTTACCTTGTTTATGCCGCCGTCTGCTCCGCTTTCCGCTCCGGCAGCGGCCCGCCGAAGACCGGCCCCTTGCCCCGGCGGAGGCGGGCGGCGTTGAGCAGATAGAGCGTCAGCCCTCCCGCGAACAGCAGGGCGGACAGCAGTTGGGAGATGCGGATCACGTCCTGCACCAGCCAGAGGGAGTCGGTGCGCAGCCCCTCGATCCACATCCGGCCAAAGCCGTACCAGATCAGGTAGAGCAGGAAATACTGCCCCAGGTAGCGCTGGCGGGTTTTGCTGTGGAAGTGCAGCAGCAGGAAGCCGACGAAGTTCCACAGGCTCTCGTAGAGGAAGGTGGGGTGGACATAGATGGTGCTGCCCCGGAACGTCAGGCCCATGCGGCAGAAGACGTCCGTCTCATAGCCGAAGGCCTCCCGGTTGAAGAAGTTGCCCCAGCGGCCCACGCACTGGCCGATGAGCAGCCCCAGGGCCATGATGTCCAGCAGGCCCCAGACCCGCTCCCGGCGCATCCGGGAGCGAACCAGCAGCGCCAGCAGCGCGCCGATGACGCCGCCGTAGATGGCCAGGCCGCCGTCCCGGATGTAGAGCATGGTCACCGGGTTCTGGAGATAGGTGTGGACCCCGTTGGCGTCCATGTAGGTCAGGCAGTAGTAGAGCCGTGCCCCCAGGATGGCCGCCAGGACGCTCCAGATCAGATAGTCGTAGATCACGTCCATGGAAAAGCCGAAGCGCTTGCTGGTTTTGGACGTGTAGACGATGGCCAGGGCCATGCCGACGGCGATGATGATGCCGTAGAAGTAGATGGCAAAGCCGCCGATGGTGATGGATGCGGGCGGGTTCAGCCGGAACCCCTCCCCGAACATGGGAAAGCTGATGATGGCTTCACGCATGGCTTTCCGCCTCCTTCTCCCGCAGCGGGCGAATGACGCTCATGGCGAAGCCCTCCCGCCGCAGCGCCTGGCGCACATAGTCCTGCACGTCCTCCGCCCGCAGCGATTCCAGCACGGCGAAGGCGTCCAGGAAGCGGTAGCCGCCGAAGGCCGCTTCCGCCAGATTCTCGCACAGGCCGCCGAAGGCCGCGAGGCCCCGGACGCTCTTTCCGTAAAAGGCCTTTTTCTTCCGGGCAAAGACCGCCTCGTCCAGCCCTTCCGACGCCACGCGCTCGGCCAGCTCCAGGAAGCGGTCGAAGACCCGCTCCGGCTCCCGGCTCTCGCCTCCGGCCAGCAGGGTGGCCGTGCCCCGGCCCGTGTCGATCTCGGTGAAAAAGTCCGTGTTCAGCAGCCCCTCCCCGTAGAGCCGGGTGAAGAAGGGGGTGGACTGGCGGTAAAGGCAGCTCAGGGTCAGGTCCCCCAGCAGCCGACGGCGCAGCCGCTCCGGTCCGGTGCCGGGGTCCGGCAGCCGGACCCCCAGCAGAAACTGGGGGGCGGAGACCTCCATGGCCCTGGTGAAGCGGCGGCGCTGGGGCTCCGGCGCTTCCGCCTCCCCATAGTCCCGCACCGGGGCGGGGTCGGGAGACGGGCGCAGGATCTCCGAGGCGGTGAACATCACCTGCTCCGGCTCCACGTCCCCCACCACGGTCAGAGCCAGGTTGGAGGGGTGGTAGAAGACCTTGTGGCACAGTTCCAGCACCTTGGGCGTGATGGCCTGGATGCTCTCCGCCGTGCCCACCACCGGGTCCCGCAGGGGATGGTGGGCGTAGAGGGAGCGCAGCAGCTCCGTATAGCTGACGAAGTCCGGGTCGTCCTCCGTCATGGCGATCTCCTGCCCGATGATGCCCCGCTCCTTCTCCACACTCTCCTCCGGGAAGTAGGGGGTGGAGACGAAGCGCAGCAGGGTCCGCAGGTTCGTTTCAAACTCCTCGGTCGTATCGAAATAATAGGCGGTCATCCAGGCGGAGGTGAAGGCGTTGGGCTGGGCCCCGGAAGCGGCCATGGTGAACATGGCGTCCCCCTCCGGCATGGCGAACATCTTGTGTTCCAGGTAGTGGGCCACGCCCATGGGCGTGTCGCGGCGTTTCCCCTTCAGGAGGAAGCGCCGGTCCGCGCCCCCGTAGTTGACCGCCAGCATGGCGTGGCTGCGGGCGTAGCAGGGCTTGGTGACCACCTGGAGCCGCAGGCCGCTGCGCAGGGTGTCACAGTAGAGTGTCTCCCCTATGGCGGGGTAGTCATAGCGCTGCATCGTCCGTCGCCTCCCCTTCTTCTTCCGCTTCCTCGTCGGCCTCCAGATAGTAGACCGCGTCCAGTTCCACGCTTTGGGCGATGGCCTGCACGTCCTCCCGCGTGACCTCGTCGCTGAGGGCCGCGTCCTCCTCCGGGCCGTAGGCCAGGCCGCAGAGGGTTTGGAACAGGTAATAGTTCTCCAGCGCCGCCGGGGAGTCCATCACGCCCCGCAGGGCGCTGACCACCGTGTTTTTGGCGCTGCGCAGTTCCTCGTCTGTGATCTCGCCCCGCGCCAGGGAATCCAGCTGGGCCAGGATCTCCGCTTTCGCCGCCTGGAAGTCGGCGAAGTCCACGCCGGAGGACACCAGCATGACGCCCTTCATCCGGTCGCAGACGGAGTCGATATAGTAGCAGAGGGAGCGCTCCTCCCGCACGCTGCGAAACAGCCGGGAGTTCACGGAGCCGCCGTAGAGGGTGTTGAACACCAGAATGGCGGGCAGGTCCGGGTCCTCCATGCACTGCCCCAGGCGGAAGCCCAGGCAGAGCTTGCCCTGACCCACATCCAGGCGCTCATGAAACTCTCTGGGCCGGTCTTCCAGCGCGTTCATGCGCACGTCGGTGCCCAGGTCCTCGTTGAGGCGGCCCCGGGGCAGGGTGATCAGCGCGTCGTGCAGGGCCTGGGCCACTTTTTCGGTCCGGGCGGAGCCGCAGTAGAAGAGCTCGATGGGGCAGCTTTGCAGCAGGTCCCGGTAGTGGCGGGTCAGGTCCACATAGCCCACGGCCTCCGCCCCGGCCTCGTCCCCCATGTCGTCACAGCCGTAGGGCTCATAGGCGCACATCAGCTCCACCGCCCGGGCGGGGGCATAGGAGCGCTTGTCGTTGAGCTTGGCGCGGATGTCGTCGATGAGCTTTTCCTTTTCGCTGTCCACATAGTCCCGCAGCAACAGGCCGCCGCGGGTGGCGGGCGAGAGCAGCAGTTCCCCCAGCAGAGCGCAGACCCGCTCCAGCAGGGGGCTTTTGTCCGGCACATAGGAGCCGGACAGGAAGCCCGCGTAAAAGCCCAGGGCCAGCATCTCGCCTTTCTTGCGGACGATGGGGAGGATCTGCGCGCCGTAGAGTTCCTCCATGGCCGCGTTCAGGCTGTCCATATCCGGGTGGAACATGGTGCCTCTGGCCAGCACCCGGGGCAGCAGCGCGTTTTTGGAGATGGTCTCCCGCTCCAAAGGCGCCAGCAGATTCAGGCTGAGACAGTCGGATTTGAACTTGTTGCTCTCGATGGTGCTGAGAAACACGCCGGGGAAAAGCTCCCGCCGCCGCAGACGCATGGCGCATACCTCCCGTCAATTCGTTAAAAGGATTATACCATAGTTTTCCCGAAATGTGTATAGAAATATTACCGCCGCGCCCAATTCTTTCCGCGGACGGCATTTTCTGTCGCTTTGCCGGGTTTCTCCGGCGTTTTTTGTGGATTTCTCCGGCGTCGCGGCGCGAAAAGCCCCCTGTCCGACGGCTGCGGACAGGGGGACGAAAACGCTTGCGGGGGGTCAGCCCTCCGCCGGGGGCTTGGGTCTGCCGCCCCGGTTGCGGGGGCGGTGGCGCAGGTTGGGCTTTTTGCTTTGCCCCTCCCCTGCCCCGCCGGGATTCCTGGGCTGGGGTTTCGGCTCGGCGCGCTTCTCCGGGGCGGGGTTCTGGGGCTTGCGCTGGGCCTCCGGGTTCTGGGGCTTGCCGCCGCGCCCGTTGCGGTTCCGGTTGCGGTTGCGCCTGGCCCCCTCCTCGGCCTTGAACTGGAGGCCGGGCTGGGGCTCCTGTCTGGCGGGCTGCTGGAGCGGCTGCTCCGGCTTTTTTCCGGGCTTGGGGCCGCGCTTGCGCCCCCGGTTCTTGCCGCGCTTTTCCGCGTCGCCCGATTTCTCCGGCTCCATGGTGTCCTCCGCGAAGACCGGGGGGGCGATCCAGTAGTCCCGGGCCGGCTCCTCCGGCTCCGGCTTGGGCCGGGGCTTCAATTCCAGAATATGGGGCAGCGGCTCGCCGGGCTTGGGACGCCCGCCGGGGATCACCGCCACCTCGTCCGCCGGAAAGCTGGGCTGGGCGTCGCCGCCGTCCAAGCGGACCTTCACATTCTGGCGCAGCAGGTTCACCTGGGTCACGTTGCCGTAGCCCTCCGCTGTCTCCACAAAGGCCCCCAGCTTGGGCACGGTCTTCACCAGGCTCTCATAGGCCTCCTGCTCATAGCGGAGGCAGCACATCAGTCTGCCGCAGCAGCCGGAGATCTTGGTGGGGTTCAGGGACAGGGACTGCACCTTGGCCATTTTCGTGCTGACGGGCTGGAACTCGTTCAGGAACTCGCTGCAGCAGAAGGGCCGCCCGCACATACCGATGCCGCCCAGCATCTTCGCCTCGTCCCGGACGCCGATCTGCCGCAGCTCGATGCGGGTACGGAACACGCTGGCCAGGTCGCGGACCAGCTCCCGGAAGTCCACGCGCCCGTCGCTGGTGAAGAAAAAGAGGATCTTGCTCCCGTCGAAGGCGCACTCCACGTCCACCAGCTTCATCTCCAGCCCGTGGGCGGCGATCTTTTTCTCACAGATGCCGAAGGCCTCTTTCTCCCGCGTCTTGCACAGTTGGGCGATGCGCCGATCGTCCGCCGTGGCCAGGCGCACCACGCGCCGCAGCGGAGGGACGATGCGCTCGTCCGTCACCACATGGTTGCCCTGGACACAGTCGCAGAACTCCAGGCCCTTGCTGGTCTCCACCACCACCTGGTCGCCCGCGACGACCTCCAGGGGGCCGGGGTCGAAGTAATAGGTCTTGCCCCTGCCCTTGAATTTGACACTGACTACTGTTACCAAAGTCTTCTCCTTCTATTCCGACGCGCCCTCCGCGCTCAGCATCCCCCAGACGTGGCGGACGCTGACGTTGAAGCGCAAATATTCCTCGGCCCGCTCCATCAGGCCATAAAGCCGCAGCAGCCGCCCCCGATCCATCTGCCGGGCCGGGAGCCGCCCACAGAGCATATCCGTCAGCAGCCCCCGGGCCGCAGCGGTGAAGTCCAGCAGCTCCGCGCCGCTCAGGTCCCCCTTGGCGTTGGCGATGCCCAAAAGCGTCAGCCGGGACCGGGCCGCAGCGGCGTCCAGAAAGCGCTCGGCCAGCTCCCGCGCCTCCGGCGGCGGGGCGGTCTCCTCCCCCCGCACATGCTCCAGCACGCAGCGGGAGCGCACTGTCTCCAGAAGCAGATCGGCGCTCTCCGCCTCCAGGATCAGGCAGACGAAGCTGGGGGGTTCCTCCAGGAGTTTCAGCAGCGCGTTCTGGGCCGCGGCGTTCATCATCCCCGCATCCTGGATGAGGTAGACCTTCCGCTCCGCCTCGCCGGGCAGGATGCTGGCGCCGGCCGCCAGTTCGCGGATCTGATCGACGTAGATCTCCCGCTTCAGTTTGCCTTTGCCGTCGGACAGGCGGCACAGGATCGTCAGGTCCGGGTGGACCCCCCGCTGCACCTTCCGGCAGTCCCGGCAGACGCCGCAGGGCCGCGCACCCGGCGCGCTGCAGAGCATGGCCTGCGCCAGCTCCAGCGCCCGGCGATGGGCCGCCTCCTGGGGTCCCGCCAGGATATAGGCATGGGAAAGCTGTCCCCGTTCCGCCATGGCCCGCCACCCTTTCGCGTGAAATCTATCAGTTTATTTTACATGGGACGGGTTCGTTCGTCAAGCGGGAAATCCGGGGCAAAAATTTCTCTTGCTATTTCTCCCGAGATGTGGTAAAGTACAAACTACAGTCCCGTGCAGGGTTGGTATATCGGTATTACTCCAGCTTCCCAAGCTGGCTAGGCGGGTTCGACTCCCGTACCCTGCTCCAGGAAAAACTCCTCTTTTGTCCTTTTGGACAAAAGAGGAGTTTTTCAATGAAGTCGCCCTCTGCGAGGGCTTATGAAGGAATGAAGACGCTTCGCTTATGAAGGAATGAGAACGGGAGATATGAGAGAGGGCGACTTCACTTCGTCAGGTAGCGAAGCTGCCGTCTTCATTCCTTTATTCCTTCATTCCTTCATTCCTTCATTCGTTTCTTCCTTCCTTTTGCTGCACCTCAAACAACGCAACGAAAACGAACACGGATCGCCGGAAAATGTTCGCCCTGCTTGCTGGCGTCTCCGTCTGTTTTATGGTACAGTGGGTGGGAAAGGTGGGAAAGGTATGATTTTTCAGAATATCGCCCTGCTCCGGCGGCGGGCCGGGCTGAGTCAGGAGGCGCTGGCCGAGCGGGTGGGCGTCACGCGGCAGACCGTGGCCAAGTGGGAAAACGGCGAGAGCGTGCCGGACGTGCTGCACGCGGACCGGCTGGCGGAGCTGTTTGAAGTCAGCCTGGACGAGCTGGTCCACGCCCCGTCCACGGAGGGCGGGCCCTCGCCCAAGGGGAAATATCTCTTCGGCACCGTCACCGTGGGGGACAAGGGGCAGATCGTCATCCCCGTCCGGGCGCGGCGCTGCTTCCAGATCCAGCCGGGGGACGACCTGGTGCTGGTGGGCGACATCGAACGGGGCCTGGCGCTGCTCAAGGCGGACTTCTTCACCGCCGTGGCCCAGCGCATCCAGGAGGGTTCGCTGTGAACGGGCCGCTCACCGTGGAAGGGCTCGGCAAGGTCTACCCCGGCTTTTCCCTGGGGCCGCTGGGCTTTGCGCTGGAGCCGGGGAAGATCACCGGCTTCATCGGACGCAACGGAGCGGGCAAGACCACCACGCTCCACGCCGTCGTGGGCTTTCTCCGCCCGGACAGCGGCACGGTGCGCTTCTGGGGCCAGGCGCTGGAGGGACACGAAGCGCTTTTGCGCCAGCGCGTCGGCTTCGTCTCCGCCGGGATGCGCTTTTATCAGCGGCAGAGCCTGAAGCGCATCACCGACACGCTGCGGCCCTTTTACACCCGCTGGGACGAGGGGGCCTATCGGCGCTGCCTGCGGCGCTTTGCGCTGGACGAGGGGAAGACCCCGGAAAAACTCAGCAACGGGATGCAGTTGAAATATCTGCTGAGTCTGGCCCTGTCCCACGGGGCGGAACTGCTGCTGCTGGACGAGCCCACCAGCGGACTGGACCCGGTGAGCCGGGCGGAGGTGCTGGAGACTCTGCTGACGCTGCGGGACGCGGGCTGCACGGTGCTGTTTTCCACCCACATCACCTCCGACCTGGAGAAGACGGCGGACCGCATCCTCTATCTCTCCCGCGGAGAGCTGAAAGCCGACTGCACCCTGGACGACTTTACGGACGCCTGGCGGCTGTATCATGGGACGGCGGATGCCGTAGCGGCCCTGCCCCCTGAGCTGGTCCACGGCAGACGGCGGAGCCGGGAAGGGCTCAGCGCCCTTTTGCGCCGGGCGGACGCGGACGCACTGGGGCTGCCCTGCGAAAGCGCCGGGCTGGAGGACGTGATGGTGCATCTGGAACAGGAGGCGGACGAACATGAAGCGTAAACTGCTGCGAAAAGAACTGCGCCTGTCCCGCCACCCGGCGGCGCTGCTCATGCCCTGGCTGAGCGCGCTGTGTCTGGTGCCCAACTACCCCTACCCCGTCATGTACTTCTACCTCACGCTGGGGGTCTTTTTCATCTGCATGAGCGGGCGGGAGAACAACGACGTGGGCTTCACCCTGACCCTGCCGGTGACGCGCCGGGACCTGGTGGCGGCGCGCTTCGGTTTCGTGATGCTGCTGGAGGGCTTTCAGCTCCTGCTGGCCTGCGGTTTCGTGGCGCTGCGGGCGCTGCTGTTTGCCGACCGGGGGAGCAACGCCGCCGGGATGGACGCGAACCTGGCGCTGATCGGGGAGGGCTTTCTCTTTTACGCCGCCTTCCATCTCGTCTTCTTCCCTTCCTATTACAGAGATGTCACGAAGGTGGGCCTCAGCTTTGTGAAAAGCTCCGTGGTCCTTGCCCTGCTGCTGGTCGCCGAGATCGTCGCCTGCTACGCCGTCCCATTCTGGCGGGATACGCTGGACCGGCCCGACCCGGAACTGTTTCCGGCCAAGCTGCTGTTTCTGGGCCTCTGCGTCCTCTGCTACGCCCTGGCCACCGTGGCCGCGCTGCGCGTTTCCCAGCGGCGCTTTGCAAGGCTGGATCTGCGCTGAGGCATTTTTCCTCCCTTCGCGGCGTTTTTCATCCGGGAAGACTTGATTTTCCAACTGTTTTCAAGTATGATAGACAAAACCGGACAGGAAATCCGCTCCCTGGAGGAAACGAGCTATGCGTCCTGAACAGACTGAGACCGAGCGGCCGGTCCCCGCGCCGAGCCTTCCCCTCTCCGCCGCCATTTTGCAAATGCCGCTGCCGGAACTGTACACCTGGCTCTCCGACCAGGCCGACCGCAATCCCCTGCTGGATGTGGAGGCCCCGGAGCTGCTGAGCGTGCCCCTGCCCCGGGACACGGAACCCAAAGAGGCCGGCTGGGAGGACGACGCCGACTTCATCCCCGATCAGCTCCGCCGCCAGCAGGAGGCGGAGGAGGGCTACCCGGAGCCCGTGGAGCGGAGCGAGAACTTCCGGGATATGCTGCGCCGCCAGCTTCTGGAGGAGCGGGACATCCCGCCCCATCTGCTGCCCCTGTGCTACTTCCTGGTGGACAGCCTGGACCGCCGGGGCTATCTGGAGGACTCCCTGGACCTGCTGGCGGAGCTGAACGGCGCCACCATCGACGACATGACCCAGGCCCTCTACGCCCTGCAGGAGATGACGCCCCCCGGCGTGGGGGCCAGGACCTTGCAGGAGTGCCTGATCTTGCAGCTCATCCACACCAAAGACTTCTGCGCCGGGACCGTGAAGCTCATCAAAAGCGGCCTGGAACTGCTGGCCCAAAACAGCGTCCGCGCCGTCTCCGCCCTGCTGGGCATGAACGAGGAGGAGGCCCAGCGCTGCTGCGCCGCCGTCCGGCGGCTCAACCCCATCCCCAGCCGGGGCTATGACACCGACGAGGCGGAGGTCTTCGTCATCCCGGAGGCGGAACTCCAGCGCCAGGGCGAGACCTGGACCGTCCGCTACAACGACGCCGCCCTGCCCCGGATCCGGCTCAGCGACGAATACCAGACCATGCTGGCCCAGAGCGACGATCCGCAGCTGCGGGCCTATCTGGACGAGCAGCGCGCCGCCGCCCTGGCCGTAATCTCCGCGCTGGAGCAGCGCCGGGAGACCCTGACCCGGATTCTGGAGCTGCTGGTCCGGCACCGGGGCGCGGCCTTTTCCCAGGGCCGCAGCGCCGTCCGTCCCCTCCCCTGCGACAACGTGGCCGAGGCCCTGGGCCTGCCCACCGCCGACGTGGTCCGGGCCGTACACGGGAAATATCTGGCGACTCCCTACGGGGCCATGGAACTGAAACGCCTGTTCAGCGCCCCGGTCCCGGTGAAGACCCCCGTCAGCCCCCTGAGCGGCAAGGAGCGGCTGCGCTCCCTGATCGCCGCCGAGGACAAGACCCAGCCCCTCACCGACGAAAAACTCCGCGAGGCTTTGCAGGCTTTGGGGATCGAGCTCTCCCTGGGCACCGTGGCGAATTACCGGCGGGCGCTGGGGATTCCTGCGGCGTCGAAGCGGAAGGTCAAGGGGGAAAACTGAATCCGTAAAAACTGCGGACAGCGGTCCCTGAGCATAAACTGCTATCATATGGTGGAAGAAATGAACGGTAAAACGCCCCACATTGTACAATATCAGGGTTCAAAAAGAAAGTTGGCGCCACAGATATTGGAGTATATGCCCAAAACCTTTCACAGGCTGATTGAGCCTTTTTCCGGTATGGCTGCTATCACCATCGCTGCTGCGATGGAACACCGGGCGAACTGCTATGTGATTAACGATTTGAACAGGCCGCTTGTTGGAATCCTGAAAGAAGCGATTGAAAAGCCTGTGCAGCTTGTGACCGAATACAGAAAGGTATGGAACGAACAGTTTTCTTACGGCGAAAAACATGTGGAGCATTTTTATGTTGTACGCGACAGATTTAACAGTGGACAGGAAACGCCCGCAAATCTGCTGTATTTGATTGCAAGATGTGTAAAAGGGGCTGTCAGATACGGAGGAAATGGCAAATTCAACCAATCTCCTGACAAGCGCAGACATGGCACAAACCCGGATACATTAGAGCAGAATGTTTCCACGATCTCAAGTCTTCTAAAGGGAAAAACACGCTATTTTGCGCTCGACTATCATGATATGATTGAAATGGCCTGTCCGGGAGATCTGGTATATTTGGACCCCCCGTATCAGGGAGTCACGAATGTGAGAGATAAGCGCTATTTTTCAGGGGTTCCATTTGACGAGTTTTCAGAAGCGATTAAAACGCTGAATGAGAAACAGGTAGATTATCTGATCAGCTATGACGGGGTCTGCGGCGGCAAGGAATATGGTGAGGATTTGCCTGAAAGTTTAGGATGCAAAAAAATAATGCTAAACGCGGGATTATCCAGTCAAGCCACTCTATTAGGAAAAAAATCTACCACCTTTGAAGCCCTGTACATAAGCGAATCGCTGATTCCGCTGCTGTATTCCGCTCCCAAACAACTGTCCTTTTGGGAGGCAATGGCATGAGTGAGTATTCAAAAGACTTCCTGAACCTGCTGGAATCCGTGCGGGCAAAACGTCCACGGACTGTAATACAGCACATCCTTGCACACGGATTTATTACATCTGAGGATTTGACAAATACTTACGGCTATCATCATCCCCCGCGAGCAATTCGGGATGTTCGGGAGTATGGAATACCCATAATCACGTTCCGCATGACAGGAGCCGACGGCAGAAACATTGCAGCATACCGATTCGGTAATCCCGCAGATGTGAAAAATCCCCTGTCAAAGTCGGCAGGACGCAGCGTACTCTCGAAAGCGCTTAAGCAGGCTTTAATCGAAAAATACGGATCAAAATGCTTCGTCTACCTGGAAACAATGGATGATTCCGTGTTGCAAGTAGACCATCGTATCCCATATGAAATCGGTGGAGCACATGATGCGCATGATATAGATTCTTATATGCTATTAAGCCCATCCGCAAACCGCGCCAAATCATGGACGTGCGAACATTGTGAAAACTGGGAAAGAAAGGATAGCAGTTTCTGCTTGCGCTGTTTTTGGGCGCATCCCGAAGATTATGACCATATCGCCGGGAAACAGGAAAGAATTGTATCAGTGGTCTTCACAGACAACGAAATCGAGGATTATGGCAAGTTGATTGAACTGTCTGGCGTTGAAAAGGCTCAGGATCTTATCAAGCAAATCATCCATGAACATCTGAACTGATCTGCTTTCAATGCATAAGAAAGTCTGTAAACGGTCTTTTCTTGACACTTGTTGACTGCGACAAAAGGTTTTTCGATACACGAAAAAACAACGGACAGCCCCGTGCAAAGCAAATGGCACGGGGCTGTCCGTTTTCATATCACTCCCAGCCCTTCCAGACCTCCGGCTGATAGCCCACGGTGGCCTGTTTGCCGTTGCGGACCACGGGGGCTTTGATGCGCCAGGGTTCCTCATAGAGCTTTTCCAGTTTCGCCCAGTCTCCGGCCAGGTAGGCCACCAGGGGTTCGTCCGCCGGTTCGTCGATCAGATTTGCAAGGCCCACGGCGGCGCGGACGCTTTCCAGTTCCCGGCGGCTCATGCCGTAGCGGTCCAGGTCCACGAACTGGTATTTGATGCGCCGTTCCTTGAACCAGCGCTCGGCTTTTTTTGTGTCGAAGCTCTTGCTTCTGCCGAAGATCTGGATGTTCATGGGCGCACGCTCCTCACACTTCGATGATGACGGGCAGGATCATGGGACTGCGGCGGACGGTCTTGTACAGGAAGCCGTTCAGGTTGGCCTTGACCTTGCCTTTGATGCCCGCGAAATCGCGGATGCGCTGGATCTCACAGGCGCGGATGGACTCGTTGACCACGCGCTTCATCTCGTTCATCAGGTCGTCCGCCTCTTTGAGATAGACGAAGCCCCGGGTGACGATCTCCGGCTCGCTGACGATGGCCCCGGACTCAGCGGACATGCTCAGGATGACCACGATCATGCCCTCGTCGGCCAGGTGCTTGCGGTCCCGCAGGACCACGCTGCCCACGTCGCCCACCCCGGCGCCGTCCACCAGCACCTGGCCGGAGGGGACCTCGCCGTTTTCCTTCACGGTCTTCTGTGTCATCTCGATGACATGGCCGATGCCGCTGACCAGGACGTGCTTTGCGTCCACGCCCATCTCCCGGGCCAGCTTCGCGTGCTGGTAGAGCATCCGGGTCTCGCCGTGGATGGGGATGACGAATTTGGGCTTCGTCAGGGCGATCATCATCTTCATCTCCTCCCGGCAGGCGTGGCCGGAGACGTGGAGGTGGTCGCCGCGGCCGTAGATGACCTGGGCCCCCTTGGCGAACAGCTCGTCGATGACCCGGCTGACGGTGATCTCGTTGCCCGGGATGGCGGAGGAGGACATGATGATCAGGTCGTTGGCGTCGATGTCCACCTGCTTGTGCTCGGAGAAGGCCATGCGGTGCAGGGCGCTCATCTCCTCGCCCTGGCTGCCGGTGGTGATGATGACGGTCTTGTTTTTGGGCACGGCCTTGATCTTGTCCATGTCCACCAGGGTGCCCTCCGGGATCTGCATATAGCCCAGCTCCCGGCTGACGCGCATGATGTTCTCCATGCTGCGCCCGGTGATGCCCACTTTCCGCTTCACCCGGGCGGCGGCGTTGATGATCTGCTGGATGCGGCCGATGTTGCTGGCGAAGGTGGTGACGATGATGCGCTTGTCGCAGTCTTTGAACAGCTCGTCGAACTTCTCCCCTACGCTGCGCTCGGACTCACTGTGGCCGGGCTTTTCGATGTTGGTGGACTCCGGCATCAGGGCCAGGACGCCCTCGTTGCCCAGCTGGCCCAGGCGGACCAGATCGGCCATGCCGCCGGTGACGGGGGTCACGTCGATCTTGTAGTCCCCGGTGTGGACGATGACGCCCAGGGGGGTGCGGATGGCGAAGGCCACCGCGTCGGCGATGGAGTGGTTGATGTGGATGAACTCTACGGAGAAGCAGCCCGCCTCCACGGTCTGGCCCGGCTCCACGATGTGCAGTTCCGTCTGCTTGAGGATGCGGTGCTCCTCCAGCTTCAGGCGGATCAGCGCGGCGGTCAGGCGGCAGGTGTAGATGGGGACGTGGAGCTTTTTCATCACATAGGGCACCGCGCCGATGTGGTCCTCATGGCCGTGGGTGATGAAAATGCCCCGGATGCGGCTGGCGTTTTCCTCCAGATAGCTCACGTCTGGGATCACGGCGTCGATGCCGTACATATCGTCGTCGGGGAAGCCCATGCCGCAGTCCACCACGATGATGTCGTTGCCGAACTCATAGACCGTCATGTTCTTGCCGATCTCCCCCAGGCCGCCCAGGGGGATGATCCGCAGCTTGCCCCGGGAGGACCCGGCGCTGCGCTGGGGCTTGCGGACGGGCACCGGCTGGGCCGGTTCCGTCTGGGGCGGCTTTTGCTGGCGCTGCACCCGGAGGTTGTGCTGGACCTCCCGGACGGCCTTGTCCGCCTCGGCGGTCTTTTTCATCTCCCGGTTGGGGCGGCGGAGCTTCTGGGGCTGGGCGGTCTTCCGGGACCCCAGTCTGGGGCCCTCCACCGCCGCCTTCACCGCCTTGTCCAGCTGGCGCTCCCGCTCGGTCTTGGGGTTTCGGTTTCCTTGCCTGTTGTTTGCCATAAAAAATATTTCTCCTTATTCTGACCCGGAGCGGTCCCTTGCGCGCAGCAACACGCACAGACTTGCCGTGGAGGGATGTTACGAAAGCCTCATCACGCTCTCGGCTGATCCCCCGGCCCGTCTGCTGTCGCCCGCACGATGCGCACCCCGCGGTGGTTTTTTCGTCTTCCGCCCGCCGCAAGCGCGGGGAAAAGGCCTCTATCTCATGGCGCTGATGCGCCCTGAATTCGGTAAGATAGGGATAGTATAACACCCATTTGACGATTTTGTCAAATGGGTGTTCGCATATTTGTGAAAGATTCAGAATCTGTTCACATTTCCCGCCGCCCCTCCAGGGCGCGGAGCATGGTGGCGTCGTCGGCGAACTCCAGGTTGCTGCCCACGGGAATGCCGTAGGCCAGGCGCGTCACCTTCACGCCGAAGGGTTTCAGCAGCCGGGAGAGATACATGGCCGTGGCGTCCCCCTCCGTGTCCGGGTTGGTGGCCATGATGATCTCGCTGACCGGCTCGGCGGCCACGCGCTCCAGCAGCTCCCGGATGCGCAGCTCGTCCGGGCCAATGCGGTTCATGGGGCTCAGGACCCCGTGGAGCACGTGATAGACCCCGGAATACTCCCGGCTGCGCTCGATGCTGGCCACGTCCTTGGGTTCCGCAACGACGCAGATCTGGCTGTGGTCCCGGCGCTCGCTGCGGCAGATGGCGCAGCGTTCCCCGTCCGTCAGGTTCTGGCAGACGGGACAGGTGTGGACCTTCTGGCGGCAGTCCAGGATGGTCCGGGCGAAGGCCTCCGCCTCCCCTTCCGGGAGGCTGAGGATGTGGAAAGCCAGGCGCTGGGCGCTCTTCTTCCCCACGCCGGGGAGGGAGGCAAAGCGGTCGATCAGGGCCTCGAAGCTGGGCGGAAAGAGGGAGGGCATGGCCGTCACTCCCCGCAGGCCCGGCGGATGGCGGCGATGGCGGCGGCCCGGTCCGGTTTGTTGAAGACCGCGCTGCCCGCCACCAGCACCTGGGCCCCGGCGGCCACGGCCACGGGGGCGGTGTCCGCGTCGATGCCGCCGTCCACTTCCAGGAGACAGGCCGGGTTCTGCGCCCGGATCGCGTCGCGCAGCTGGGCCAGCTTGGGCATCTGGTCGGCCATGAAGCGCTGGCCGCCGAAGCCCGGCTCCACGGTCATCACCAGCACCAGGTCCAGCTGGGGCAGATAGGGGATCAGCAGCGCGGCAGCGGTTTTGGGTTTGACGGACAGGCCCACCTGCTTGCCCTGGGCCTTCACCGTGTCGAGGGCGGTCTGGATGTCCTGGGGCTGGGCGGCCTCCAGGTGGAAGACCACCAGGTCCGCCCCGGCTTTGCAGAACTGCTCCACATAGCGCTGGGGGCGGTCGATCATCAGATGTACGTCCAGAAAGGCGTCGGTGGCGGCCCGGAGGGACTTGAGGACCGGGATGCCGATGGAGATGTTGGGCACGAACAGCCCGTCCATCACGTCCACGTGCAGCCAGTCCGCGCCGCCGCGCAGCACGTCCTCCGCCTCCTGGCCCAGTTTTGTGAAATCGGCTGATAAGATAGATGGTGCGATGCGCAGCATGGCAGAGTCCTCCTGTGACAGTTCGTTTGCGTGTTGCATAGATTGTTTCAGCGGCGGGAGTGCGCAAAACGCCGGAGGCGTTTGCCCCGCGGGTCGCCGCTTTTGGAATAGGGGCCGCCGCAGCCAGCGGCGGTCCCGGTGGTCAGGCCGTGGGCGCGGGGTCCTTGCACACGTCCACCCAGCCCAGCGCGCCGGAAAAGCGCTCCAGTTCAGGGAGCGTCAGTTCTATGGCGCTGTTGGGGGTGCCCGCCGCCGGGTAGACCGTTTCAAAGCGGCGGAGGCTTTCGTCCAGCCAGACCTGGGCGGTCTCCGGCAGGGCGAAGGGACAGACGCCGCCCACCGGATGTCCGGTGAGGGCCGGGACCTGCTCCGCCGTCAGCATCGTGGCCTTGCGGTGGAAGCGGTCCTTGAACTTGCGGTTGTCCACCCGTGCGTCCCCCGCCGCCACCACCAGGATGCAGCCGCCGTCCCCCAGGAAGGAGAGGCTTTTGGCGATGCGCTCCGGCTGGGTGCCGATGGCCGCCGCCGCCAGCGCCACCGTGGCGCTGGAGCTGTCGAAGACCAGGACGCGGTCGGCTGCGCCGAAGGCTTGCAGATATGTTTTCACGCTTTCCAGAGACATGATATCCTCCCATGGAAACGGAGCTGCCGCTGCGCAGCTCCGTTTCGCTGTTTTTGGTATGTTCCGGGGGTTCATCTCCCGCCAAAGCCGCCCCTGCTGCTGCCGCCGCTGCTCCGGCTGCCGCCGAAGCTGCTGCGGGAAGCGCTGTTGCCGCTCCGGGAACCGGCGCTGCCGCCGAAGCCGCTCCGGGTGTAGGAGCTGCTGCGGGAGGGGCTGCGATAGCCGGACGTGCTGTGGGAGCCGGAGGAAGTCCGGGACCCGGACGAGCTGCGGAAGCTGGGACCGCCGCCCCGGTAGCCCGGGCCGCCGCTGCGGTAGCGGGCTTCCATGCTGCGAAACCAGCTCCCGCCGGGGCGGTGCCAGAACAGCAGGGGGATGAAGCCGGCCCGGCTGAAGCCGCTGCCGCGCCCGTTGGCTGCCCAGCGGCGATAGCGGCCTTTGTCGATGGCGGAGAAGAGCAGGAAGACCAGCACGACGATGATGAGAAAGCCCACCAGACTCATGCCGCCGCGCTCCGGCTGGCTGATGCTGACGGCGGGATAGTTGCTGCCATTGTACTGATAGTCCCCCGCGCTGCCGAAGACTTCGGCGTAGCAGGCGTCCAGCGCGTTCAGGAGATTCTGCACCGCCCCGTCATAGTCGCCGGAGCGGAAGGAGGGGAGGAAGCTGTCTTCCAAGAGCGCCCGCAGCGCCGTCTCCCCCACCGCCACGTCCAGCTTCGCGCCGGGGCTCATCCAGTATTCTTTGGCCCCCGTGTCCAGGAGCAGAATGGCGTCCTGGTCGCCCAGACCCCAGTTGTCGGCCAGGGCGTAGGTGTAATCCTCCAGCTCCCAGCCCCGGGTGTGGTCCACCGTGGCCACCGCCGTGACGAAGCCGTAGTCCCTGTCCCAGTCCCGGTTGCTGCGCTCGATTGCAAACTCGGTGTTGGAGGAGAGGACAAGCGCGCCGTCATAGACCCAGTCGCCCTGGTTCGGGCTGGGGACCGTGGCCGGGCGGCGGGTCCAGCCGTAGGCCAGACAGCCCAGCACCACCGCAGCCGTCAGCACAATGGCCACGACCCGGTTCTGAAAAAAAGCTTTCATCGCGCCCCTCCTTCTGCACTGTTTTGAATGTCAAACCGCTTCACGCGGCGCTCAGCCGCGGATCTCCAGCAGCTTCTGTTTCAACTCGCCCTCCAGACGGCCCAGCTCCACCTCGGCCTCGGCCCGGCGCTGGCGGCCCTCCTCCTGGATCTGGCGGACCTCCTCCAGGGTGCGGATCAGCTCCTGGTTGGTGTGCTTGAGGGTCTCCAGCTCCACGATGCCCCGCTCGGACTCCCGCGCCACGTCGATGCTGCCCTGGTGCAGAGCCTCGGCGTTCTTTTTCAGCAGTTCATTCGTCACGTCGCTGACCTCCCGCTGGGCCTCCATGGCCTGGCGGCTGTGCTCCATGCTCAGGGCCAGCACCATCTGGCTCTTCCACAGGGGGATGGTGTTGACGATGCTGGTCTGGATCTTCTCGGCCATCAGGCTGTCGTTGTTTTGGATCATGCGGATCTGCGGGCTCATCTGCAAAGAGACGATGCGCGTCAGCTCCAGGTCGTGCAGGCGCTTTTCAAAGCGGCCCACCATGTTGGCAAAGTCGCTGGCGGCCTGGGCGTCCTCGGGCAGGCCGGTCTCCCGGGCCTTGCTTTGCAGGGCGGGCAGCTCCGTCTCCCGGAGGGACTTGGCCTTGAGCTGACCGGCCAGGATGTACATGGTCAGCTCCTTGAAGTAGGCCAGGTTCATCTCATACATCTTGTCCATGGTGGCGATGTCTTTCAGCAGGGTGCGCTCGTGCTTTTCCAGCTGCTCGGTGATGCGGTCCACATTCACCTCGGCCTTGTCGTACTGGGCTTTGAGGGCGGCGATGTTGGCCCCGGCCTTTTTGAAGAGGCCCAGGAAGCCCTTCTTTTCCTCGGGGTTGAAGTTCAGGCCCTTCAGCTCCATCACCAGGCTGGAGAGCATCCCCCCCACCTCGCCCAGGTCCTTGGTGCGCACGGTGCCCAGGGCGGCGCTGGAAAACTCGCTGATGTTGGCCTGGGCCGCCGCGCCGTAGGACAGCACCTGGTTGGTGTTGGTCACGTCGATCTGCTCGGCAAATTCCCGGACCGCGGCCTGCTCGGCTGCGCTGAGCTTTTCCAGCTCCGGCCGCTCGGACACGACCTCCTCCTGCTGCTGCACCAGCGCCTCCTGGGCGGCGGCGGCCACGGCGGCGGCGGACGCGCCGTTGGGGTCCAGGGTCAGCTTGGGGACATATTCCGTCAGTTTGTTCTCGTTCATGGTATGTTCGTTCCTTTCTGATGGATTCGATCTTGTCTTCCTCAGCGCCCGGCGGCGGTGCCGAACTGACCGCTCTGCCCGGCCAGGCCCTCCCGCTGCATCAGGGTGTTCATCACGGCGATGTCCGTCTCGATGTCCATGGCCTGGTTGGCGAACAGGCCGTCCAGGAGCTTGCGGTAGCCGTCGATGGCGGTGTCCAGCATCTCGTTGATGCTGCGCATGGTGTTGGAGATGTTCTCCCCCTGGATGCCCTGGGACCCCATGCGGTCATAGGCGTTCAGCAGCTTGATGGTGGTGGGGAGATAGTAGTCCAGGAATTTTTTGATCTGGGGCACGTCGCTGGGGTCGTGAATGGCGTCCTCCACGATCTTGTCGGAGACGGAGATGATCTCCTGGATCTTGTGCTTGACCTCCAGATCGGGGATGACGGCGTAGAGCCGCTGGAGTTCGCTGTGGGCCCTGGCCCCCTCGTCGACGATGGCCTGGACTTCCGGGGCATACTTGGGCTTCTCCGGCTCCTGCTTTTTCGTCTCGGCAGCCTGTTGGGCCGTGGTCTGCTGCTGTTTCGCGCTCTGGGCAGGGGCCTTCTTCTCCTTGTCGGAGTTCGCCACCGCCCGCACGACGCCGTAGACGATGGCGGCCAGGACTGCGGCCACGCCCAGACGCCCCAGACTGAAGATGGGTCGGAGGATGGAGAACAGCAGAAACACCAGCCCGATCGCGTAGATCGGAGACGTGGAGCCTTTTTTCTTCTTTTTCTTCATCGGGCGATCCCTCCCTCTCCCGTCCCGGGGGCGGTTTTGTTGCGCTATCCTGTATATTTTACTTCCAAATTCCCCGGAGGTCAAGCAATATCGGAGCGAAGGCGCAAAAAGAGCGGCGCTCCCGGGCATTTCGTCCCGGAAGCGCCGCAGCGTTTCTCAGCGCAGCACCACGCGGTTGTAGTTTTTCTTGCCCCGGCGCAGGGTCAGGCCCGCCCCGATGTCGGCGGGGGTGAAGCTGCGGGCGATGTCGGTGACCTTCTGATCCCCGGCGCTGACGCCCCCCTGCTCCACGTTGCGCCGGGCGTCGCCCCGGGAGGCGCACAGGCCGGTCTTCACCAGCAGACTGAGGATGTCGATCTTCCCGGCGGGGAAGTCGGCCTCCGTCAGTTCGGTGGTGGGGATGTTGTCGGACGCGCCGCCGCCGGAAAACAGGGCCTTTGCCGCCGTCTCCGCCTTGCGCGCCTCGTCCTCCCCGTGGACCATGCGCGTCAGCTCGAAGGCCAGGATCTCCTTGGCCCGGTTCAGTTGGCTGCCCTCCCAGGCGTCCATGGCGTCGATCTCCTCCAGGGGCAGGAAGGTCAGCATCCGAATGCACTTGAGCACGTCCGCGTCCCCCACGTTGCGCCAGTACTGATAGAACTCGTAGGGGCTGGTCTTGGCCGGGTCCAGCCAGACCGCGTTGCCCGCCGTCTTGCCCATCTTCTTGCCGTTGGAGTCCGTCAGCAGGGTGATGGTCATGGCGTAGGCGTCACGCCCCAGCTTCCTGCGGATCAGCTCCGTGCCGCCCAGCATGTTGCTCCACTGGTCGTCGCCGCCGAACTGCATGTTGCAGCCCAGGGTCTGGTACAGGTGGTAGAAGTCGTAGCTCTGCATGATCATGTAGTTGAACTCCAGGAAGCTCAGGCCCTTCTCCATCCGGTTCTTGTAGCACTCCGCCCGGAGCATGTTGTTCACGGAGAAGCAGGTGCCCACCTCCCGCAGAAGGTTTACATAATTCAGATCCATCAGCCAGTCGGCGTTGTTGACCATCAGGGCCTTGCCCTCGCCGAACTCGATGAAGCGCTCCATCTGGCGGCGGAAGCAGGCGGCATTGTAGTCGATGTCCTCTCGCGTCAGCATTTTGCGCATGTCGCTGCGGCCGCTGGGGTCGCCGATCATCGTCGTGCCGCCGCCGATCAGGGCGATGGGCTGGTTGCCCGCCTGCTGCAGCCGCTTCATCAGCGTCAGGGCCATGAAGTGCCCCGCCGTCAGGCTGTCGGCGGTGCAGTCAAAGCCGATGTAAAAGCGCGCCCTGCCATTGTTCAGCAGTTGGCGGATCTCCGCCTCGTCCGTCACCTGCGCGATGAGGCCACGCGCTTGCAGTTCCTCATAAATGCCCATGTCAGTCTCTCTCCTTCTCGTTTTTCGCTTGCATCACATAGAGGCCGGGGTCCGTGTCCCGGTCCAAGGTCAGGGTCGCCCCGCTCCGCTTCGCCGGACCGAGGCGCGTCAGCGCCGCGTCGATGTGGGCGATCTCCGCATAGCCGCTGCGGTCCGTGCGGTAGTGCATCGCCACGGCCACGCGGGGGCGCAGCCGGTCCAGGATGTCCCTGGCCTGGGCCGCGTCGATGGTGTAGTAGCCCCCCACGGGGAGCAGCAGCAGGTCCAGGTCCCGGAGGAGGGCGCATTCCGCTTCCGTCAGGTCCCGGCCCAGGTCCCCCAGGTGGGCGCAGCGCAGCGCGCCGAAGGTGAAGACGCGGACCGTGTTTTTGCCCCGCAGCGCGCCGCCGCAGGGGTCGTGCTCGGTCTCCAGTTCCTCCACCGCGAAGCCCGCCGGGGCCTGTCCCTTCCGGCACTTCACGTTTTTGACAGCCCCGTGGTCCCGGTGGTCGTGGCTGCAATAGACCGCGTCCGCCGTCTCCCGCACGCTTTCAAGCCCCGGCACGCTGCCGTCGGCGTAGGGGTCCAGCACCACCCGCCAGCCCTGCCACTCCAGGGCGAAGCAGGCGTGGCCGATATAAGTGACCAAAACGCTGCCGTTCATGGCCTGATCCTCCTGGCTTCCAGATAATAGCGCTTGTCCTCGGCCCGGCCGATGGAGAAGCTCTTGCGGGGGAAGGGGCCGCTGCGGGCCACGGAGGGGAACAGCTCGGATTTCTCCAGCCTGGGCAGCAGCAGGGCGCAGCAGCCGCTCCGGGCCAGCTCCAGCGCCGATTCGTCGTTGTGGACGTAGTCCAGCTTCCCGCCCCAGCGGGCCAGGTGCGCGGACAGAACCGCGTCCGTCTCTCCGATCAGCGCGCCGATGGAAGGCGCGGGGACAGAAAGCAGCGTCTCCCCCTCCGGCGTGACGGCGCGGAGCGTGCGTGGCGCGCCCTCCGCAGCATCGGCGAAATGCGCCCGCAGCTCGTCCAGGAAGGCCGCCGGGTTCCCGCTCCAGACCACCCGGTGGATGGGCTCGAAGGTGATGGAAGGGTCGTGGATGTTCACCAGCTCCACCAGGGACCAGCGGGCCGGGTGCCGCTCCCGCTGCTCCGGCGTCAGCGTCGGTTTCAGCTCCTCCCAGCAGCGCTTGGCCGTGGCCAGCGAGTGGTTCCCGTCCCCCATGGCGAAGACCAGCGGGGCGCGGTTTTCCAACCTGGCCGACGCCTCCGCCCGGCGCGTCAATTCCGCCATGGCCGCGTCCACCCGGTCCGCCGCAGCGCCGCTGACGCGCCAGCCCCTGGCCTGGCCGCCCCGGGCCAGCAGAGAGAAGTCATAGAGGGGTTCCAGCGCGTCCCGTTCCCCCGCGCAGCCGCCGATGACCGCGTCGGCGGGGTCGTCCAGGAAGACCATCACATGGGGCAGCTCCAGGGCCGCCCCGGCCCGGATGCGCATCCGGGCGGGCAGGCGGCTTTCCACCGTGCCCTCCGTGGCCCGGACGGGACTTGTGGCCTCGGCCCGGTAGTCGTACTGCTCCAGATCCAATGCCCCCAGCAGTCCCCGGCGCGTGATTCCACTCCGCAGCGTCCGCTCCAGATAGACGTAGCTGCCCGGCAGTTCCCGGAACAGCCCGGCGTTCAGGTATTCCTCCATGGCCGCGTCGATGCGCCGACTCTCGGCCTCCAGGTCCGCCCCCTCCAGATACGCCTCCGGCAAAATCAGCCGCAGCGCGCTGGGCGCGTCGCCCACCTCCGCGTCCAGCGCCGCCCAATAGGCCGGGTCGCTGGTGAACTGGTCGCAGGCCACCACGCTCCAGCGGTGCAGCTCGCACGTTTGCGGCAACAGAATGTCCGCCCGACGCACGATCTCTCCCATACGCCGTGCCCCCTCTCGTTTTTCATTTGCATAGATGGGGACAGTATAACAAAAAGCGGAGAAAATAGCAATGCGCGTTCACCATAGAAATTCCCCCGCCGCATTCGGCGGCCTTTCGGCAACACCGCACAATTCCCGGCACACATCTTGCTTGCATATGATTCCGTCAAATCACCCGAAAATCCTCGGCAATACACAAAGTATTGCCTGCGGTTTTCAGCCGATTTGACGAAACATCTGACTGCGCAATCTGCGCGCCAGAATTGTGCGGTGTTGCCTTAGGAAAAAAGATGCTTCCATTTTGCCGGAATCTGGGGTATCATGGAAGCCCTGCAAACGAACTGACCAGGAGGCGTGAAGGATGTACGAGCTGCCCGCACCGGTGAACATGGCCCTGGAACGGCTCCAGAGGGCCGGATACGAGGCCTGCCTGGTGGGCGGCTGCGTCCGCGACCTGCTGCGGGGGAAGCCGCCCCAGGACTACGACCTGAGCACCAGCGCCCTGCCGGAACAGACCGAGACGGTGTTCGCCGGGGAGCGGCTGGTGGAGACCGGGCTGCGCCACGGCACCGTCACGGTGCTGCTGGAGGGCATGGCCCTGGAGATCACCACCTTCCGGGTGGACGGAGCCTACTCCGACGCCCGCCGCCCGGATGCGGTGCGCTTCACCCCCTCGCTGACCGAGGACCTGGCCAGGCGGGACTTCACCGTCAACGCCATGGCCTGGTCCCCCGCTGCTGGCCTGACAGACCCCTTCGGGGGGCGGGCGGACCTGGAAGCCGGAGTCCTGCGCTGTGTGGGGGACCCGACGTTGCGCTTCACGGAGGACGCCCTGCGCATCCTCCGGGCCCTGCGCTTTTCCGCCACGCTGGACTTTTCCATCGAAACGGAGACGGGCAAAGCCCTGCGGGCGCTGGCCCCCCGGCTGAAACTGGTCAGCGCCGAGCGGGTGTATTCTGAGTTATGTAAACTTCTCTGCGGCCTTCGGGCGGGACGGGTGATCCTGGACTGGACGGAGGTGCTGGGGGTGGTGCTGCCGGAACTGCTGCCCATGCGGGGCTTTGACCAGCGCAACCGCCACCACTGCTACGACGTGCTGACCCACAGCGTAAAGACCCTGGAGGGGGTTCCCCCCGTCCCGGACCTGCGCTGGGCGGCGCTGCTGCACGACCTGGGCAAGCCCGCCGCCTTCACCCTGGACGAGAAAGGCGAAGGACACTTCAAGGGGCACCCGGAGCTCAGCGCCGCGCAGACGGAGCAGATCCTGCGCCGCCTGCGGGCCAGCCGGGCCAGCCGGGAGACCGTCACGGAGCTGGTGCGGCTGCACGACCGGCCCATCGAGCCCACGGCGCGGGCGGTGCGCCGGGTGCTGAGCCGCTATGGGGCGGAGTTTTTCTCCCGGCTGATGCAGCTGAAACGGGCGGACAATCTGGCCCAGGCCCCGGAATACCGGGATCGGCAGCAGCTCTATGACCGCATCGAGGCCCTGGCCCGGGACATCCTGCTGGAAAAGCCCTGTCTGAGCCTGCGGGAGCTGGCGGTGGACGGGAACGATCTGGCAGCTCTTGGAATTCCCAGAGGTCCAAAGCTGGGGCGGACGCTGCAAGCTCTGCTGGACGGCGTTCTGGATGGGACGCTGGAAAACGAACGGGAGACCCTGCTCCGGGCGGCGCAGACTGTTTCCACCATGTCACAGGACGACGGAAAGGAGTTCCATGAATCAAAATAAGAAGAACCAACAGGATACCGACAGCTCCGGGCTGGCGATCGGCATGTGCCTGGGGCTGAGCATCGGCTGCGCCATCGGCGTTGCGACCCAAAACATCGGGCTGTGGCTGCCGGTGGGACTGGGCCTGGGCGTCTGCTTTGGCCTGGCCTTTGGCCGAAAGCAAGCCGACGGGGTGCACGAAGAAACGGAAGAACAAGAGGCCGAAACGGAGGACAACAACTAGATGAACGATCAGACTCCCCGGGCCCTGGAGCCCGCCGACTATGTGGAACCCGCCTGTCTCCTCTGCGGGGAGCCCTTCGGCGAGCCGGAACACTTCCGGCCCGTGCCCATGGACCGGGTGCGCGCCCGGCTGGACGAGCTGGAGGGGCGGCGCGACTTCGCCGGGGCGGAGCGGCAGCTGAAGTACTGGCTGGAGGAGGCCCGCATGGGCCGGGACAGGCGGGGGGAGTTTTCCCTGCGCAATGAGATGATGGGCTTTTACCGCAAGCAGGGCCGTCGGGAGGACGCATACCACTGTGCAAGCGAGGCCCTGGCCCTCATCCCTCCCCTGGACATCGCCGACAGCGTGGCCGCTGCGACGTGTTATGTCAACTGCGCTACGGTCTACGACGCCTTTGACGAACCGGCGCGGGCCCTGCCCTTCTTTGAGCGGGCCCGGACCATCTACGAGCAGCGCCTGTCCCCCGCCGACCCATTGCTGGGGGGCCTGTACAACAACATGGCCCTGGCCCTGGCCCAGCTGGAGCGCTACGCGGAAGCCATGGAGCTGTTTGCCCGGGCCATTGAAATTATGGCAAGCAAACCGGGCGGGGAGCTGGAACAGGCCGTCACCTGGCTGAACATGGCCGACACCCTGCTGGCCTCCCGGGGGGCGGAGGAGGCCGAGGCGGAGATCCAGAGCTGTCTGGAACGCGCCACCGCCCTGCTGGACGCGCCCAAAGCGCCCCGGGACGGCTATTACGCTTTCGTCTGCGAGAAGTGCGCGCCGGGCTTTGACTATCACGGCTGGTTCGCCTACGCGGCGGAACTGCGCGGACGGGCGGAGGCCATCTATGCAGGGGCTTGAGATCGCCGGACGCTTTTTTGCCGAATGCGGGCGGCCCATGCTGGAAGCCGGATTCCCCGCCCTGCTGCCGCATCTGGCGGCGGGACTGCTGGGGGCCGGGTCGGAGTGCTTCGGCTATGACGACGCGGTGAGCCGGGACCACGACTTTGAACCGGGCTTCTGCCTGTTCCTGCCGGGGGAGGACCGGATCGACCGGCGGACGGCCTTTGCGCTGGAGCGGGCCTACGCCAGGCTGCCGAAGGAATTCATGGGCCTGCGCCGGGGCGGACTGGCCCCGGTGGGCGGGCCGCGGCACGGGGTCTTCCGCACGGCGGACTTTTTTGCCGCGCATCTGGGCGCGCCGGACGGGGTGCTGGACCTGGACGGCTGGCTGCGCGTCCCGGAACACGCCCTGGCCGAGGCCGTCAACGGGGCGGTCTTCTACGACGGGCCAGGGGAGCTGACGGACATCCGGGCGCGGCTCGCCCGTTACCCGGAGGACGTGCGGCGGAAGAAGCTGGCCGGGGAACTTCTGCTGATGGGGCAGAGCGGGCAGTACAACTATCGCCGCTGCCTGGCCCACGGGGAGACCGGGGCGGCGCAGCTGGCGGTCTGCGAATTTGTCCGCAGCGCCATGCACGCCGTCTTCCTGCTGAACCGGCGCTATCAGCCCTATTATAAATGGAGCTTCCGCGCCATGCGGGAGCTGCCGCTGCTGGCCGCCGAGGCGGACAGTCTGGAATTCCTGCTCTCCACGGACAACAGCCCGGAGAACGCGGAGGAGAAATCCTACGCCATGGAGGACCTGGCCGTCCGGGTCATCGGGGTCTTGCAGGAGCAGGAGCTGAGCCGCGCCGTCTGCGGGGACCTGGAACGGCACGCCTATTCGGTCAACGACTCCATCGCCGATCCGGGGCTGCGGAACCTTCACGTCCTCAGCGCGGTATAACATGAAAACGGGAGAATAAAATGGACATTCACGGTCTGCAAAAACTGACCCTTCTGGACTACCCCGGCCATGTGGCCTGCACGGTGTTCCTGGGCGGCTGCGACATGCGCTGCCCCTTCTGCCACAACGCGGAACTGATCGACGGCAGGGCCAAGCCCCTGCTGGACGACGGGGAGCTGCTGCGCTTTCTCCGAACGCGGCAGGGCCTGCTGGACGGGGTGGCCATTACCGGGGGGGAACCCCTGCTCCGGGACCTGGCGCCCCTGCTGACGGAGATCAAAGCCCTGGGCTATCCGGTGAAGCTGGACACCAACGGCACCCACCCGGCGCGGCTGCGGGCGCTGTTGGAGGCGGGGCTGCTGGACTATGTGGCCATGGACGTGAAAAACGCCCCGGAGCGCTACGCGGAGACCGTAGGGCTGCCCTCCTTCGACATCGGCCCGATCCGGGACTCCGTCGCGCTGCTGCTTGCGCGCGCCCCGGACTATGAGTTTCGCACCACCGTGGTGGCGGAGCTGCACGACGACGACGCCTTCCCCGCCATCGGGGAGCTGATCCAAGGGGCCAGGCGCTACTTCCTCCAGCCCTTCACGGACCGGGACAGCGTGGTCTTCTCCGGCCTTCACGCCCCGGCGCGCCAGGACCTGGAACGCTGGCTGGCTCTCGTGCGCCCCTTCGTCCGGGAGGCGGCGCTGCGCGGCGTGGACTGATCGTTAAAACATTGTCACCCCCTAGATATTGACAGCGCCGCCGCGCTGTGATACATTACCTTGTGTTCGCGGAAAACGCGCAAGGCAGCTTGTTGCCCGGCGTCCCAGGTGAGACGCCATTCAATATAAAAATGAAATTACGCAGGAGGTCCGCCATGTATCAGGTACTCAAGCGCGACGGCGCCGTCGTGGAGTTTGAGATTGGAAAAATCAGCGCCGCCATTACCAAAGCCTTCGTGGCGCTACAGAAGGAATTTCACCCCAGCGTGATCGACATGATCGCCCTGCGGGTCACCGCAGACTTTGAAAGCAAGGTCAAAGACGGGCTCATCAGCGTGGAAGACATCCAGGACAGCGCGGAGAAGGTGCTGTCCGAGGCCGGTTACGCCGACGTGAGCAAGGCCTACATCCTCTACCGCAAGCAGCGGGAGAAGGTGCGCAACGTCAACTCCGCCCTGCTCAACTACCAGGAACTGGTGGACAACTATCTCCAGATCAACGACTGGCGCGTGAAGGAGAACAGCACCGTCACCTACTCCGTGGGCGGCCTGATCCTCTCCAACTCCGGCGCGATCACCGCCAACTACTGGCTCAGCGAGATCTATGACCCGGAGGTGGCCGAGGCCCACCGCTCCGGGGCCATCCACCTCCACGACCTGAGTATGCTCACCGGCTACTGTGCCGGCTGGAGCCTGCGCCAGCTGATCCAGGAGGGGCTGGGCGGCGTGCCCGGCAAGATCACCTCCTCCCCCGCCAGCCACCTGTCCACCCTCTGCAACCAGATGGTAAACTTCCTGGGCATCATGCAGAACGAGTGGGCCGGGGCCCAGGCCTTCAGCTCCTTTGACACCTATCTGGCCCCCTTCGTCAAGGTGGACGACCTGAGCCAGAAGGAGGTCAAGCAGTGCATCCAGAGCTTCATCTACGGCGTCAACACCCCCTCCCGCTGGGGCACCCAGGCCCCCTTCTCCAACATCACCCTGGACTGGACCGTGCCCAAGGACCTGGCCGACCAGCCCGCCATCGTGGGCGGCCGGGAGATGGACTTCACCTACGGCGACTGCAAAAAAGAGATGGACATGGTGAACAAGGCCTTCATCGAGATCATGATCGAGGGCGACGCCAACGGGCGCGGCTTCCAGTACCCCATCCCCACCTACTCCATCACCCGGGACTTTGACTGGAGCGAAACGGAGAACAACAAACTGCTGTTCGAGATGACCGCCAAATACGGCACCCCCTACTTCTCCAACTATATCAACTCCGACATGGAGCCCAACGACGTGCGCAGCATGTGCTGCCGCCTGCGTCTGGACCTTCGGGAGCTGCGCAAGAAGTCCGGCGGCTTCTTCGGCTCCGGCGAGAGCACGGGCAGCGTGGGCGTGGTCACCATCAACCTGCCGCGCCTGGCCTACCTGGCGGCGGACGAGCAGGACTTCTATGCCCGACTGGACAAGCTGATGGACGTGGCCGCCCGCAGCCTCAAGACCAAGCGCACGGTCATCACCAAACTGCTGGACGCGGGACTCTACCCCTACACCAAGCGCTATCTGGGCACCTTTGAGAACCACTTCTCCACCATCGGCCTGATCGGCATGAACGAGGTGGGCCTGAACGCCAAGTGGCTGCGGGCCGACCTGACCGACCTGCGTGTCCAGCGCTTCGCCAAGGAGGTGCTGAACCACATGCGCGAGCGCCTCAGCGACTATCAGGAGCGCTACGGCGACCTGTACAACCTGGAGGCCACCCCGGCGGAGAGCACCACCTACCGCTTCGCCAAGCACGACCGGGAGCTGTATCCCGACATCATCACCGCCAACATGAACGGCGCGCCCTACTACACCAACTCCAGCCACCTGCCGGTGGGCTACACCGAGGACGTGTTCTCCGCGCTGGATATCCAGGACGAGCTGCAAACCCTCTACACCTCCGGCACCGTATTCCACGCCTTTTTGGGCGAGAAGCTGCCCGACTGGAAGGCGGCGGCCAATCTGGTGCGGAAGATCGCGGAGAACTACAAGCTCCCCTACTACACCATGAGCCCCACCTATTCCGTGTGCAGCGACCACGGCTATCTGGTGGGCGAGCAGAAGACCTGCCCCCACTGCGGGAAGACCACGGAGATCTACAGCCGCATCACCGGCTACTACCGCCCGGTGCAGAACTGGAACGACGGCAAGGCCCAGGAGTTCCGGGACCGCCGCGTCTACAACGTGGGCCGCAGCCACCTGAGCCATGTGGGGCCGCTGAATATGCCGGTCCGCCCCGCCGCGGAGGCCCGCCCCGCGGACAGCACGCCCCCGGTGCGCGCCAGCACCCCCGCTGCGGACAGCTGCGCCCCCCTCTATTTCGCCCAGACCCAGCCGGAAGCGCCCCAGGCTGCGGAGGAGGAACTGCTGATGTTCGCCACGAAGACCTGCCCCAACTGCCGCCAGGCGGAAAAGCTGCTGAGCGAGGCCGGAATCCCCTACCGCAAGCTGCTGGTGGAGGAGCACGGCGACGAGGCGCAGCGGCTGGGCATCCGTCAGGCCCCCACGCTGGTCCAGGGCGAGCAGGTGGTCGGCGTCGGCGTCGGCGCGGTCAGGAAGTTTGTCAACGAGCGCAAGCAGGTTTTGGCCTGAATGTGAAAGGATCTGGAGCCGCTTTTTTGGGCGGCTCCAGATTCCGCTCTATCACGGGAAAGAGTGGAAGATATGGCCGAGCATCGGAGTGAAAACGAATGGCGCGACCCCGGACACATCGACCACTGGGAGGACATGCTGCCGGAGGAACGGCGCTTTGAGCGGGCCAGCAGCCCCGTGGGGAGGCCCGGCTGGGGGAAGCTGCTGATGGTGCTGGCGGCGCTGTACTGGATCGTCAACACCTTGGCGTCTTGTCGGAACGGATGAGTTTGGCGGAGGCATCGCCAATGCAGCTTCGCTTTGCAGGGAACGCCGGGGACGGCGTTCCCTGCCGGACGGGTGCGGATTCGCCGAACCTGGGCGATGGACATGGGCGGCTGCTGCCGGGCCGTCGAGGACGCCGGCCCCTACAATACGATTTGCGGATTCGCCGAACCTGGGCGTGGACATGGGCGGCGGCTGCCGGGCCGTCGAGGACGCCGGCCCCTACAATACGATTTGCGGATTCGCCGAACCTGGGCGTGGACATGGGCGGCGGCTGCCGGGCCGTCGGGGACGCCTGCCCCTACAATACGATTTGCAAAACATTCTTCGGATTCGCAAACGGCTTTCTGGAGGCCGGGGCCTTGCTGCGGCGGAGGCTCTGATCCCAAAAACGATGCAGCATTCCATCACACGGGGGCTTCTTTTTTGCCCGCCGTGATTTTTTGCTTGCCATTTCCCTCCATCCGGGATAAAATAAAGTATTATTACCATTCGGAAAGGATTCGGAACCATGCGCTGTTGATACCATCGTTTGCTCCCGAAACAAATTTTCAAAGAAAGGAACAAACGACCATGAACGACATCAGCCGGGAGATCGAGCGGAGGCGGACCTTTGCCATCATCTCCCACCCGGACGCGGGCAAGACCACGCTGACGGAAAAACTGCTGCTCTACGGCGGGGCGATCCAGTCCGCCGGGAGCGTGAAGGGCAAGCAGGGGGACCGCCACGCGGTCAGCGACTGGATGGAGATCGAGCGCCAGCGCGGCATCTCCGTCACCAGCTCCGTGCTGCAATTTGCCTACGGCGGCAAGATCATCAACATTTTGGACACCCCCGGCCACCAGGATTTCTCCGAGGACACCTACCGCACGCTGATGGCCGCCGACAGCGCCATTATGGTGATCGACGCGGCCAAGGGCATTGAGCCGCAGACCCGGAAGCTGTTTCAGGTGGTGTCCCGCCGGGGCATCCCCATCTTCACCTTCATCAACAAGATGGACCACGAGGCGCGGGACCCCTTCGAGCTGCTGGACGAGCTGGAGACGGAGTTCGGCATCGCCACCTATCCGATGAACTGGCCCGTGAGCTGCGGCGTCACCTTCCGGGGCGTCTATGACCGCACGGCGCGGCGGATGCTGACCTACGGGGATTACCACGGCGGGGCAAGGCAGTTGGAGGAGATCGACTGCGCCATCGAGGACACGGCGGCCCTGGACGCGCTGATCGGCGCGCGCTTCCGGAAGGAGCTGACCGACAGCGTGGAACTGCTGGAGGGCGCGGGGGCGGACTTTGACCTGGAGGCCGTGCGGCATGGCCTGCTCAGCCCTGTATTCTTCGGCTCGGCTCTGCACAACTTCGGCGTGCGGCAGTTCCTGGAGCATTTCCTGGAGCTGACCACCCCTCCCCTGCCCCGCCAGACCGTGGAGGGCTCCACCGTGGACCCCTGCGCCCCCGGCTTCTCCGCCTTTGTGTTCAAGATCCAGGCCAATATGAACAAGGCCCACCGGGACCGGGTCAGCTTCCTGCGCATCTGCTCCGGCCGCTTCGAGCGCGGGCGGGAGTATTACCACGTCCAGGGCGGGCGTGCCCTGCGCCTCAGCCAGCCCCAGCAGATGATGGCCCAGGAGCGGGACATCATCGACGAGGCCTACGCCGGAGACATCATCGGCGTCTTTGACCCCGGCGTCTTCTCCATCGGCGACACGATCTGCGAAGTAGGCGAGGAAAAGCGCTTCACCGGGATCCCCACCTTCGCCCCGGAACACTTCGCCGTCATCGAGCAGATCGACTCCATGAAGCGCAAGCAGTTCGCCAAGGGCATGACCGAGATCGCCCAGGAGGGCGCGATTCAAATTTTCTTCTACCCGAACAGCGGCATGGAACAGGTGGTGGTGGGCGTGGTCGGCGTCCTCCAATACGACGTGCTGCGCTTCCGCATGAAGAGCGAGTACGGCGTGGAATTCCGCCAGCGGGATCTGCCCCACGAGTTCATCCGCCGGGTGGGCAACGCCGACTTCAACGCCGGAGACTACAACCTGCCCCGGGACGTGCTCTGGGTCCAGGACGTGCGGGGGCGGAATCTGCTGGTGTTCAACGGCCAGTGGACCGTGAGATGGGCCATGGAGAAGAACGAGAATCTGCTGCTCTCGGAGTTTTATGAGGAGATCGAGGGATAAAACCAGAAAACACCCCGACGCCGGTTTTGGCGTCGGGGTGCGCGGTTTTTTATGGGCTGTTTCTCAATACATCCCGCCCATGCCGGGATCCATCGCCGGAGCGGCGGGAGCGGGGGGCTCGGGCTTGTCGGCCACCAGGGACTCGGTGGTGAGGACGATGCCCGCGATGCTGGCGGCGTTCTCCAGGGCGCTGCGGCAGACCTTGGTGGGGTCCACGATACCGGCCTTGAGCATGTCGCCGTAGCAGTCGTTGGCCGCGTCGTAGCCGAAGCTGGCGGAATCGCTGCTGGAGACCTTCTCGTAGATCACGGCGCCCTCCACACCGGCGTTGGCCGCGATCTGGCGGATGGGAGCCTGCAGGGCGGCGGCCACCAGGTTCGCGCCGGTCTTCTCGTCGCCGTGCAGCTCGGCGGCGACCTTCGCGGCGGCCAGTCCGGCCATGACGTAGGCGCTGCCGCCGCCGGCGACAATGCCCTCTTCCACGGCGGCGCGGGTGGCGTTCAGGGCGTCCTCGATGCGCAGCTTCTTCTCCTTCATCTCCACCTCGGTGGCGGCGCCGACCTTGATGACGGCCACACCGCCGCCCAGCTTGGCCAGGCGCTCTTCCAGCTTCTCCTTGTCGTACTCGCTGGTGGTGGTCTCGATCTGGTGCTTGATGGCGGCCACGCGGTCGGCGATGTCCTCCGCCGCGCCGTAGCCGTCCACGATGGTGGTGGTGTCCTTGGTCACGGTGACCTGGTGGGCGCGGCCGCAGGTCTCGATGGTGGCGTCCTTCAGGTCCATGCCCATCTCGCTGGAGATGACCACGCCGCCGGTCAGGGCCGCGATGTCGGCCATCATCTCCTTGCGCTTGTCGCCGTAGCCGGGGGCCTTGACACAGACGCAGTTGAAGGTGCCGCGCAGCTTGTTCAGCACCAGGGTGGCCAGGGCGTCGCCCTCCACATCCTCGGCGATGATCAGCAGGGGCTTGCCCATCTTGACGATGCTCTCCAGCAGGCCGATGACCTCCTGGATGTTGGAGATCTTCTTGTCATACAGCAGGATGAAGGGCTCCTCCAGGTTGGCCTCCATCTTGTCGGGGTCGGTGACCATGTAGGGGCTGAGATAGCCGCGGTCAAACTGCATGCCCTCGACGACCTCGGTGTAGGTCTCGGCGGTCTTGCTCTCCTCCAGGGTGATGACCCCGGCCTGGCCCACCTTCTCCATCGCCTCGGCGATCAGCTTGCCCACGGCAGCCTCGCCGGAGGAGACGGTGCCGACCCGGGAGATGTCGTCCGTGCCGCTGACGGGCTGGCTGTTCTCGCGGATGGCGGCCACGGCGGCCTCGGCGGCCTTCTGAATGCCCCGGCGCATGACCATGGGGTTGGCCCCGGCGGCCAGGTTCTTGATGCCCTCGTCGATCATCACCTGCGCCAGCACGGTGGCGGTGGTGGTGCCGTCGCCGGCCACGTCGTTGGTCTTGGTGCTGACCTCGCGGATCAGCTGCGCGCCCATGTTCTCATAGGGGTCCGCCAGCTCGATCTCCTTGGCGATGGTCACGCCGTCGTTGGTGATGACCGGCGCGCCGAACTTCTTGCCCAGCACCACGTTGCGGCCCTTGGGGCCCAGGGTGATCTTGACGGTGTTCGCCAGCTGATCCACGCCGCGCTGCAGCGCCTTGCGGGCTTCCTCACCATAGATAATCTGCTTTGCCATAAGTCCTTACTTCCTTTCCTGAATTACTCCACGACCGCGAGCACGTCGCTCTGGCGGACGATGGTGTAGGTCTCGCCCTCCAGCTTGACGTTGGTGCCGGTGTACTTGCCCATGATGACGCGCTGGCCGGGGACCAGCTCCATCTTCACTTCCTCGCCGTCCACCAGCCCGCCGGGGCCGACGACCACGACTTCATAGATCTCCGGCTTCTCCTTGCCGGCGGAGGTGAGGATGATACCGCCCTGGGTCTTCTCCTCGGCCTCGATCTGCTTGAGGACTACGCGGTCCGCCAACGGTTTCAGTTTCATTGTGGGTGCCTCCTATATCGAATAATTTCATACGACTCGCGGGACTTAGCACTCTTAACACGTGAGTGCTAATCCGCGTATTATAATAGTCAAAATCCGGCAATTTGACAAGCGGGAAAATACATAAAAATCTTGCGCCAAATCTGGCTATTTTATACAATTTGACTCAGACCAGCGCCGCGTCCACCGCAGGCTGTTCGGCGAAATAGCGCAGACCACGGGGGACGACGAAGCGCAGCGCGCCCGGTTCCAGGCGGAAGCAGACTTTGCGGCTGTGGAGGATCTCGCCGTCCACGTTGACGGTCAGTTCCTGCTGCGCTTCCGCCTCCAGGTAATCGCCCCGGAGGTGGGTGATGTACTTGGGGAAGTCGGCGTAGCGGCCCTTGGAATAGGCGGAGACGATGCGCAGGGCCTCCGGGCGGGATACGCCTTTGATGACCAGAAAGTCCAAAGCCCCGTCGTCCGGCCTGGCCTCCGGCACCGGATGGAAGCCGCCGCCGTAGTAGCCGCCGTTGCAGCAGCAAATCAGCGTCATGTCCCCGGCGTAGAGCTGGCCGCAGCAGTTGACCCGGATGGGGCGGCGGATGCCCTTGACCAGATGGACCAGCGTGCTGACCACATAGGCGGTGGCCCCGCCCACCAGGGGCAGACTGCTGTATTGATGTACGTCCCCGGCGATGCGGGCGTCCAGGCCGACGGAGCAGATGTTCAGGCTTTTGCGCCCGTTGCAGTCTATCACATCCAACTGGCGCACTTCCCCGTCCACCAGTTCGTCCAGATCGCGGAAGCGCGATGCCTCGTGGCCGAAGAGCTTGATGAAGTCGTTCCCCGTGCCCTTGGGAAAATGGGTCAGCGCCACGTTGTCCAGACCCGCTGCCCCGCAGACGCACTCGTTCAGGGTGCCGTCTCCCCCGCAGGCGTAGACCCGAAGCGCGCCCACCTGGTCGGCCTCCCGGCGGATCTTGTCGGCGGCGTCCATGGGGGCGCGGGTGGTGTAGATCTCATAGTCGTCCGTCCGGCGGGCAAAGACGGCGTTGACCTGCTCCGTGACAGCGGCGGTGCAGTCCCGCGCACCGGCGGCGGGGTTGACGATGAACAGATGCTTCATGGCGCTTCTCTCTCCCCTCTTGCGCGGCGTCAGTCCGCCGGATAGATATAATATTCACATTTCAGCATTCCGTTGTAGAGCTTGCGCTTCCTGCCCGCCTCCCGGCCGAAGGCGCGCTCAAAGTCCGGGTGGGCGGAGAGGATGCACAACTTCCAGTGCGAAAGCGCCCGGCAGGCTTTGCCGAACGCGGTATAGATGGCCTCCGCCGCCCTCTGATTCCCCAGACGCTCCCCGTAGGGCGGGTTGGAAACCAGAATGCCCCGCTCCGTGGCCCGGTCAAAGGCGGCGGCGTCGGCCACTTCAAAGCAGACCACGTCCTCCACCCCCGCCCGGCGGGCGTTCTCCCGGGCCAGGGCCACGGCGGCGGGGTCCAGGTCGGAGCCGAAAATGCGGTAGTCCCCGTGGAATTCCCGGCTCCGGGCCTCCTCCCGTGCCGCGTCCCAGACGGGGCGCTCAAAGCCCGGCCAGGTCATGGCGGCGAAGTCCCGGCGCAGACCGGGGGCGCGGTTCTTGGCGATCAGCGCCGCCTCGATGGGGATGGTGCCGCTGCCGCAAAAGGGGTCGGCGAAGTCCTCCCGCCCCCGGTAGCCCGAAAGGGTCACCAGCGCGGCGGCCAGGGTCTCCCGCAGCGGCGCGGCGTTGTGGGCGGGCCGGTAGCCCCGCTTGTGCAGGGCTGGGCCGGTGGTGTCCAGGCAAACGCTGACCCGGTCCTTCATCAGCTGGAACTGCACCTGATAGACCGGGCCGTCCTCCGGCAGCCAGCTCTGCACGCCGTAGGCGGTTTTCATGCGCTCGACCATCGCCTTTTTGATGATGCGCTGGCAGTCGGACACGGAAAAGAGCTTGCTGTTCAGGGAATGGCCCTTGACCGGAAAGGCAGCGTTTTTCGGCAGCAGCGCCTCCCAGGGCAGAGCGCGGACGCCCTCGAAGAGCCGGTCAAAGCTGTCCGCCGGAAAGCGCCCCAGCTCCAGCAGCACCCGCTCGCCGCAGCGGAGATTGACGTTGGCCCGCGCCACGGCCTCCGGGCCGCCGGTGAAGTAGACGCGGCCATTCTCAGCCGCCACGTTGGAGAGCTTCAGGCGGCGCAGTTCCGTGGCGATGGGGCCCTCCAGGCCCAGCAGGCAGGGGACGCATAGGGTGTAATTCATAATCATGCCTCCGTTGCGGCGGGGGTCCGGGCTTGACGCATCTCCCCTCCCCCGCTGTGCCGGACCGGTTCCGGCGGGATTTCGATCTCGTTCGATGTTACCTATTATACCCTTTTCTGCGCATAAAAGCAAATGGGAAAAGGGCGAAAAACACCCCGCGCAGGGGCAGTCGGCACAGCGTTCCGCACAGGGGGCGGAGCTGCGCTTGACGAGCGCGGCGCGGCGTGTTATCTTGGACGCACAAACTATTTACGATGCGGAGGAAACGCAACATGACACGTATTTTGATGATCGTCGGTTCCATGCGCCGAGACTCCTTCAACCGCCAGCTTGCACGGGAGATCGAAGGACTGCTGGGGGCGCGGGCGGAAGTGTCTTATCTGGACTACGCCGCGCTGCCCTACATGAATCAGGACATCGAATTTCCCGCCCCGGCGGAGGTGGCGCAGGTCCGGGCGGCGGTGCAGGCGGCAGACGGGATCTGGATCTGCACGCCGGAGTACAACTCCGGCATCCCCGGTGTGTTGAAAAACCTGCTGGACTGGCTTTCCCGCCCCCTGGTGGCCAACGACCCGGAGCGGGTCTCCGCGCTGCGTGGCAAGCGCGTCACCATCAGCGGCGCGGCGGGCCGGAGCGCGGCGGCGGGGGTGCGCGGGTCGCTGGCAAAGCTGCTGGAGTTCATGCAGATGCGCCTCATCGGCGGCGAGGGCGTAGGCGTCTCCGTGAACCCGGAGGCCTTCGCGGGCGGGCCGCTGCGCTTCACCCCGGAGCAGATCGCGGCGCTGCGGGTGCAGGCGGATGCGTTTTTGGAGGCGCTGGAATCTTAACAGTCCTTCGGCCCGATCGCGGTATCCCCACAACGATGGGACGTTTGCCTCCTGCCATGATTCGGCCCATCCGGTTTTTCCGTCCTCGACAAAAAGTTTTTCTTGACTTCTGCCCTCCAGTATGGTATTCTGTAAAAGCTGAATCACTCAGCGCCATATCGCGGGGTAGAGCAGTCCGGTAGCTCGTCGGGCTCATAACCCGGAGGTCGTAGGTTCAAATCCTGCCCCCGCAACCATATCGGGTGGATGTAACGGATTTCAGTTACATCCACCTGTTTTTTTGCGCGTTTCCTTGAAATTGATTGAAGTAGTTGCTATCATTCAATCATCCCCCCGACGCAGGAGGTTTCTTATGCAGGATCGATACGCCGGCGATATCGGTGATTACGGAAAGTTTGCATTGCTCCGCGCAATGGAAGCGCAGGGTTTAACGGTAGGTGTGAATTGGTATCTATCGAAAACCTTGCCCTCGGAGATCCATGACGACGGCAAATACAGAATCCCCACTCAATATGAGAACTTGGATCCGGAGCTCTCTGCGACTTTGAACAGGATTTTCGACCTTCGCGAGGCTCGTTCCGTACAAGCTCTGGAACAGGCTCGCCTGCTTGCCAGCAATCTTTTTGTGAACGACGCGGTTCCCAAGGAAGTCGACCAACGAACAGCCTGGCATCGGGCAGCCCTTGCAAGACTTGCGGATTGCGACATTGTTTTTTTGGACCCTGATAACGGCTTGAACGTGAAGAGCGTCAAGCCGGGCTCGCAGAAGAGTCCAAAGTACGTTTGGCTCCACGAGGTCTCTGACTACGTTGCATCCGGTAAGAGTGTGATCGTTTACAATCACAGACCGAGAAAGAAGGCAGTTGTCTACCTCGCAGAATATGCCGCACGTTTTTCCGCCGATCCTGTGCTAGGTAGGAAGCATTTTTCCGTGATGACATTTCCTCGCCGTTCCATCCGGGACTATTTTATAATTCCTGCATCCCGGACACATGAGGAAAGAATCAGCCAAGCGATGCAAAGCCTGCTGGATGGGCCGTTTGGGAGTTTAGGCTTTTGCTTTCTACAGCCGTCTTTTCAAGGATTTGCCGAGTAACATTGATGTACTGGAGCAGGTTTCGGCCTGCTCCGGTTTTTTTATTGCTCTTTCTCAACCGGCTCGCAGTCCTCGTCGAACAGCTCACGTGCACTTTCCGTCGGCTCGCAGGAGACGTACTCCACCGCCACGCCCTGCCGCAGATCGGCCTTGTAGTTCGGTGCGGAAAGGTGGGAGGGGATCTCCAGATAGCCCACGAACTTGTAGTAGATCACCATCCGCTGGGTGCGGTTTTTGCCCCGACCCTCCACCTCGTACACGTCGATGTGGTCGATGAGCTCCCGCAGGATCTGGTTGGTCAGCGTCCGCATCTCCATGAACTTTCGGATGGCACGGATGAACTGCTCCCGCTCGCCCTCGCTCTGCTCGATCCGCCGCAGGCGGTCCCGATGGGCCTTGACCTTCTTTTTGAGCGATTCTCGCTCTTCGGCGTACTCCCGGGACAGGATGGCGTAGTCCTCCTCCGTCATCCGGCCGCTGACCTTGTCCTCATAGAGGTTTTTCAGCAACTTGGGCAGCAGCTCCAGCCGCATCTCCGCGGCGTGGAGCTCGCCCTGCACCGTCCGCTTCTCAGCCTCCATCTGCTTGTTCGACTTTTGGGCCAGCAGCTCGGCAAAGCGATCCTCGTCGGCCGCCAGATAGTCCGCCAGCCGCCGCAGCTCCATCTCCACCACTGTGGCCACTGCGTCGGCGCGGATATAGTGCCGGCTGACGCAGCTGCCGCGGTAGTCGCCGGTGTAGTTGGAGCAGCTGAAAAAGTGGATGTCCCGGTTGACGGTGTTGGTGTGGTACCACAGCTTCTTGCCGCAGTCGGCACAGCGCAGTAGGTCGCAGAAGATGCTCTTGGGGCCGTTGATCTCCTTGGGCTTCCGGGGCTTGGTGGTGGCCAGCAGCTGCTGTACCTTCTCGAAGGTGGCCCGGTCGATGATGGCCTCGTGGCGGTCCGGGAAGATCAGCCAGTCCTCCTTGGGGTTGTCGATGCGCTTGTGGTTCTTGAAGGACTTGGTGCTGGTCTTGAAGTTGATCACGTCGCCGCAGTACTCCTGCCGGTGGAGGATGCCGTTGATGGTGGAGCACTTCCACTTGCAGTCATTGGGCTGAGTCTTCTTGCCGCCGCGCCCGATGCCCTTGGAGGCCCAGTAGGCGGTGCAGTTGAGGTGTCCCTCGTCCTGCATGATGCGGGCAATGGTGTCGGTGCCGTTGCCCTCCAGATACAGCTTGAAGATCTCCCGCACCACCGCCGCGGCGTCCGGGTCGATGATCCAGTGCTTGCGGTTCTCCGGGTCCTTCTTATAGCCGTAGGGCGGCTGGGAGAGCGGTTCGCCCGCCCTCCCGCGCGTGTTGTGGGCCGAGCGCACCTTGCGGCTGATGTCCCGGGCGTAAAACTCGTTCATCACGTTTCGGAACGGGGCCAGCTCCGTGGTCTCGTCCACGCCGGTAACGGTGTCCACGCCGTCGTTGACGGCAATGAAGCGGATGTTGTGATCGGGGAAGTACTGCTCCGTGTAGTAGCCCACCTGCAGATACTCGCGGCCCAGACGGGACATGTCCTTGACGATGACAGTCGTGACGTAGCCCAGCTCGATGTCCTCCAGCAGCCGCTGGAAGTCCGGGCGGTTGAAGTTCGTACCGGTGTACCCGTCGTCCACGTAGACGCGGGGGTTCAGCAGGCCGTGCTTCTTGGCGTAGCTCAGGAGCATCTGCTTTTGGTTGGAAATGGAATTGCTCTCCTTGTCCGTGCCGTCGTCGCGGCTGAGGCGGCAGTAGAGGGCTGTGATGCCGGTCAGTTTTTTGCTTTTGCCCGACTGTTTGCTCATTCATCGCTCCTTTCCGGCAGTCGAGCGCACGGGTTTCGATTTCATTTTAGGGGCCTTGTCCTCCGGCGTCAAATCTGTGAATTCGCTCTTGACGATCTCCTCCACGGCGTCGGCCAGGGTGCGGTCGTCGTCAGTCAGCGTGGCCTCGGCAAAGCGCCCCTCCACCACGTAGCGGGTGTTGATGATGTCGTAGATCCGGTGCCCGCCGCCCAGTCCGATGATGAAGCGGTTGTCGTCTCTTTTGGGTTCTTTTTTCATGATTATCTCACCTCCCGTTCCATGCTTGTCCGGCTGTGCTGGCGATAGAACTCCATGGCCCGCAGCAGCGTCTCCTGCATCTGCTTGGGCGTCGCGTTCTGCGGGAAGTAGCGCCGCAGCTGCTCGCAGGGCACGCGCACGAATTCCTTTTGGTTGGCCTTGGGCTCGGAGATCAGCGCCGCGATGCTCTCGTCGTTCAGTTTTTCCTCCTGGCTCAGCTGGCGGAGCTGCTTGGCCTGGTACACCGACGGCGTCACGTCGTCCCGGTCCATGATGCGGTACAGGGCGATCTGCTCGAACCGCTGGAGGTAGGAGAGCTCCACCGCCGGCGTGAGGGCGATCCGGCCTTCATCCACCATCTTCAGAATGGGCTCGATCAGATTGGTGAGACGGATATAGCGCTGTATTTGGCGTGCGCTGTCACTGCCTTCTTCTGCAATTTCCTCGTCTGTCCTCAACTTCGTGCCAACTTGGCGCGAAGTTCCTTGGTGCTTGAGCGCCTCATATTTCATCTTGTAGGCAAAGGCCTTTTCGCTGGGCAGCAGGTGCTCCCGCTGCAGGTTGCTGTCCACCATGGCGATCACGGCCTCCTCATCGGTCAGCTTGCGGACGATGACCGGCATGGTCTCCAACCCCAGCGCGGCGCAGGCCGCCATGCACCGGTGACCGGAGATCAGCTCGTAGCCGTCCTCCGTGGGCCGCGCCAGCGCCGGCACCAGCACCCCGGACTCGTGGATGCTCTTTTTCAGCTGCTCCATTTCCTCGTCCTCCTTGACCCGGAAGGGGTGATCCTTGAAGGGGCGCAGCTCCGAGATGGCGATCTCCTCCACCTTTGGCTTTTTCCTATCCGCCCGCTCCTCGCTGCTCATAAACAGGTCGTCGTAGCCGGTCAGACCCAGGTTGATGGTATCAAATTTCATTTTCTTTTTTCCTCCTTAAATTTTGGCATACATTGTTCTGTAATAGCTGTTGTGCAGGAACGGATCTCGTCTACGGTCTGCAGTAACAGCTCCCGGTCAGACTCTTCCCGGAAAATGGTTCTGTTGATCATGCTGCTCATAATGCCTGCTGCGCTCCGCAGCAGGCGGACCGTCTCCCACAGCGGGGCGGGCGGCGCCTCCCGGATCGAAAAGCCCGCCAGCATGTCGCGGATGAACTGCTCTCTGCTGAGGACCGTCCGCTCCACCATTCGGTTGAGCTTCTCCAACTCGCGGTCGTTGAAATAAACCACAACCCGGTTCTTTCGTTTTCTCATGTTGTTTTTCCTTTCTCTTGGGGTGTCAGGGGCCATCCCCTGAATGAGGAATCTGCTGCAGCGGATTCGTTGCTTGGGTAAGACAGTGCCATCACAGTCTCTCCACTGCCGTGAGATACACCTCGCCGTGGCAGTTGGCGTCGTAGTGAAGCTTCAATCTGGACTTGCAGGGGATCTCGTAGAGCCCCAGATAACGCTGCCACCAGTGGACGGTGGACATGATCCGCCGCCCGTCGTCGAAGGTGAAGAAGGCCCGCAGACAGCGGCGGGCCTCCGCCTTCAGATCCAACACGGCAAGAAAGTCTCCCGGCTCCAGGTTCAGCACGTAGTCCATGGTGAGGATGTTGTACCGCCGCAGATCGTTCTGGGTGTAAACGTCGTCCTTCATGCTTACACCTCCTTCTTCAGAAGCCGCAGCAGCGCCTTGGCTTCCTCACGGGTGAAGGTCCCGCGTGTGCTGCACTTCTCGTGGTCGGGGGACCAGACGTGGAGGTCCAGCTTCGGCTCGCCGTCGTCCCAGCGGACCATGTTCAGCTCCAGCTGCCAGCCCCTGGTGGATTCCGAGATCACGCCGATGTGTCGCACGATCTCTTTCTTGATTTCTTTCATTTCGGTTTTCTCCTTTCTGTTTGATTTAGGCGGGCGGGATCGCCCGCCTATGTATTACCGGCTCAAAGGGAGGGAAATTGTTCCCGCCGCACTCCGTCTATCAGTAGGTACTTCTTCCTTTGAGCTGGTAGAAAAGTAATTACTTACTAAAACTTCCCACATGAGATTCTGACAAAAAAGTCTAATAAAGCTCCGATTTAAGCGCGATATCAAGGCGAAAAAGGACGAAAAGAATAGCATATAGCCTCGAACTGTGATATAATGTAGTCACCACAACAACAAAAACA
>JAFXXH010000014.1 GCA_017542425.1 Oscillospiraceae bacterium
CTGTCTTCCCATGGCATCGCGGTTCACTCCCGTTTTTGCCATAATTGTACCATCTACGTGTAAACCATGTCCTTGCACAATCTGTAAACTATGTTACTACACTAAACAGCTTGCCCCTTCCGGCAGGGACTGCCCGGATGTCCGCCGACCCCGGGCGAATCCGCAAACGTGTAGCGGATTCGCCCGGGCTCTCCCATGTCGGGCCATGTGCTGCGCGGAAAGGGCAAGCCCTTTCCCTACAATGGGATGGCTGCGGATTCGCCCTAAGTTTATGGGAATCCGGCTGTTGCTGCCGGAACGTCGAGGACGACGTTCCCTACACTGAGATACTGCGAATTCGCCGGACGTAGCGCTTGTCTTTGGTGCTGCTGCCGGGGCGTCGGGGACGCCGCCCCCTACATTGAGATGCTGCGGGTTCGCCGGACGTGGTGCTTGTCTTTGGTGCTGCTGCGCGGCGCGCCGGGTCGGCGCGCCCTACATTGAGATGCTGCGAATTCGCCGGACGTGGTGCTTGTCTTTGGTGCTGCTGCGCGGCGCGCCGGGTCGGCGCGCCCTACATTGAAATGCTGCGGGTTCGCCGGGGGTGACGGTCATCCTCGGCTTTTCCTTCTGCGGCGGCTTCTTTCTCCCCCCGCTCACTCCAGCACGTTCTGCCCCGTATACAGCAGGTAATACCGTCCCTTCCGGGCCAGCAGTTCCTCGTGGGTCCCCTTCTCGATGATCTCCCCGTGCTCGATGACCACGATGCAGTCGGCGTTGCGCACGGTGCTGAGGCGGTGGGCGATGACGAAGACCGTTCTCCCCTCCATCAGGGCGTCCATGCCCCGCTGGATGTACTGCTCCGTGCGGGTGTCGATGGAGCTGGTGGCCTCGTCCATCACCATCACCGGGGGGTCGGCCACGGCGGCGCGGGCGATGGCCAGGAGCTGGCGCTGGCCCTGGCTCAGGTTCGCGCCGTCGCCTGTCACCATAGTGGCATAGCCCTCCGGGAGGCGGCGGATGAAGGAGTGGGCGTTGGCGCTTTTGGCCGCGGCGATGCACTCCGCGTCCGTGGCGTCCAGGCGGCCGTAGCGGATGTTGTCCATCACCGTACCGGTGAACAGGTGGGTGTCCTGCAACACCGCGCCCAGGCTCTGGCGCAGGGAGTCTTTCTCGATGTCCCGCACGTCGATGCCGTCGTAGGTGATGGTCCCGCCGTTGATCTCGTAGAAGCGGTTGATGAGGTTGGTCACCGTGGTCTTGCCCGCGCCGGTGGAACCGACGAAGGCGATCTTCTGGCCGGGCTTGGCGTAGACGCTCACGTCCCGCAGGACGGGTTTGCCCTCCACATAGGAGAAGTCCACGTGCTCCAGGCGCACGTCGCCCCGCAGGGGGACCACGCCGCCGTCGGGCCGGAGCCAGATCCAGCTGTGGTCCTCCCCCAGCTTCTGGGCCAGGCGGACCTTGCCCTCGTCCACCTCCGGCTTCGTGTCCATGACCTCAAAGATGCGCTCGGCTCCCGCCAGGGCGCTGAGCAGGGCGGTGAGCTGCTGGCTGATGCCCTCCAGCGGGCGGCCCACCTGGCGGGCGTAGAGCAGATAGGCCCCCAGGCCGCCCAGGTCGAAGCCCCGATACAGGGCCAGCAGACCGCCCACCACCGCCGTCACCGCGTAGGAGATGGAGTTTAAGTTGGCGCTGACCGGAAAGATGGCCCCGGAGTAGAAGGCCGCGTCGGTGGAGGCGTCCCGGTAGTCCCGGTTCAGCTCGTCGAACTCGGCTTTGATGCGTTCCTCGTGGGTGAAGGCTTTGACCACCTTCAGGCCCTCGATGACCTCCTGGATCTCCCCGTTGACCTGGCCCAGGGCCGCCTGCTGCCGCCGGAAGTGCTTCCGGCTGCGTCCGCCCAGGACTTTAAAGCTCAGCATACTCAGCACCAGCATCACGGCGGTGACCAGAAAGAGGATGGGGCTGGTGATGAGCATCACCGCCACAATGCCGATAAATTGCAGGGCGTTGCTCAGCAGGTTGACGAAGCTCTGCTCCATAGCCATGGAGACGTTGTCCGCGTCGTTGGTGAAGCGGCTCATCAGCTCCCCGTGGGTGTGCCGGTCGAAGTAGGACAGGGGCAGGGTCTCCAGGGCGCAGAACAGGTCCCCCCGCAGCCGGTTGGCCGCGTTCTGGGCCAGGCGCGCCATCAGGTTGGCCTGGAGATAGGTGGCGGCGCTGCCCAGCACATAGACCCCGAAGAGCAGGAGGCAGCCGCGCAGCAGCCCGGCGATGCGCTCCGCCGCCGGGGCCTCGGCCTCCAGGCCGTTGATGAGGGGCCGCAGCAGATAGGTGCCGCCCACGGAGGCGACGGTGCTCAGCAGCAGACACAGCCCCACCAGGACCAGCATCCCCTTGCGCCGGAGCAGATAGCCCGTCAGCCGGAGGACGGTCTCCTTTGTGTGTTTCGGCTTCTGGAAGCCGCCGCGCCCGTGGGGGCCGCCGCCGGAGGGGGCCTGCGCGGCCTGAAACTTCTGTTTGCGTGCGTTGCTCATGGCTCGCCCATCACCCCTTCCTGCTGGGAGTTCACGATCTCCTGATAGACCTTGCAGCTTTGCAGCAATTCCTCGTGGGTGCCGAGCCCGGCGATGTGGTCGTCTTCCAGCACCACGATCTTGTCGGCCCAGCGGACGGAGCTGACGCGCTGGGCGATGATGATGACGGTGGTGCCCCGGAGGTTCTCCGCAAAGCTGCGGCGAATGGCGGCCTCCGTGGCGCTGTCCACCGCGCTGGTGGAGTCGTCCAGAATCAAAATGGCCGGATGCCGCAGCATGGCCCGGGCGATGCACAGCCGCTGCTTCTGGCCGCCGCTGACGTTGACGCCCCCCTGGCCCAGGGCCGTGTCAAAGCCCTCGGGCCGGGCCATGATGAAGTCGTAGGCCTGGGCGTCCCGCGCTGCCTGGACCAGCTCCTCCTCTGTGGCGTTGGGCTTGCCCCAGAGCAGGTTTTCCCGCACCGTGCCGGTGAACAGCACGTTCTTTTGCAGCACCATGCCGATGCGCTCCCGCAGGGCGTGGACCGGGTAATCGCGCACGTCCAGGCCGTCCACCAGCACCTGGCCGCCGGTCACGTCGTAGAAGCGGGGGATCAGGTTCACCAGGGAGCTTTTGCCCACGCCGGTGCCGCCCACCACGGCCACGAACTGGCCCGGCTCGATCGTCAGGTCGATGCCCCGAAGTACATCGTCCCCGCTGCCGGAGGCCACGTATTTGAAGCTCACGTTCCGAAACTCCACCCGGCCTCGGGCCTCGGGCAGTTCAATGGCGGCCGCCCCCTCCCGGTCCCGGATGTCGGGCACGGCCTCCAGCACTTCGTGGATGCGGTCGGCGCTGGCCCGGGCGCGGGTGAGCTGGAGCAGGGTGAAGGCCAGCATCATCACGCCCATCAGAATGTTGGTGATGTAGGAGATGAAGGAGTACAGCTCGCCGGTCAGCAGGGTCCCGCCGACCACAAGGCGCCCGCCCAGGTACAGCACCAGCACCAGCGCCACGTTGAACGACAGCATCATGATGGGCTGCATCAGCACCACGGTGGTGACGGCTTGGATGCCCGCGTCCCGCAGCGCGTCGTTGCTGCGGGCGAACTTGGTCCGCTCGTAGCCCTCCCGCACGAAGGCCTTCACCACGCGGATGCCGATCAGGTTCTCCTGCACAGAGGCGTTCAGGCCGTCGATCTTCTTCTGGTAGGTCTCAAAGAGCTTGTGGGCCGCACGCATCACCAGGCCCACGCCCAGGGCCATGACGGGCACCACCAGCAGCAAAATCAGGGTCAGCCGGGCGTTGATGCCAAAGCAGATGATCAGCGCCACCACCAGCATCACCGGAGCCCGCACCAGCATCCGCAGGCCCATGTTTACGGTCTGCTGGATGTTGTTCACGTCGTTGGTCAGGCGGGTGATGAGGGAGGCGGAGGAGAAGCGGTCGATGTCCGCGAAGGAGAAGTCCTGCGTGGCCTCAAACATGGCCCGGCGCAGGTTGTAGCCCAGGCCCTGGCTGGCCTTTGCGCTGAAGCGGAAGCTCAGCACGCCCACCAGGATGCTCAGCAGCGCCAGGGCCAGCATCAGCACGCCGATGGAGAGGATGTAACGAAAGCCGTCATGGGCCATCAGGTCCCGGACCCCGAAAAAGCCCAAAAGCCCGGCCACCGTCCGGTCGGGGGCGGCCTTGTGCTGAATGCCCACGTCGATGATCTCGCTCATCAGCCGGGGCAGGATCAGCTGGAAGACCGTCTCCAGCAAGATCAGCAGCGGCCCCAGCACCGCCGCCAGGCCATAGCCGTGGATGTGTTTCAAAAGCTTGCGCATGTGCCGTTCCTCACTCCTTCCGAAAACGCCATGCATCTTGTAAAAAAACGATGCTACCATATTTTAATCTGTGTCGCCCGTCCTGTCAAGCGCGGCGGGACAGATTTCCGCCGCCCTTGGCCGCCCGACATTTATCTTGCACTTTTTCCGGTTCCGTTCTATAATATTGTCGCATTCCTCTTATGATGTGGATTTCAATGGAAGAAAGGCGGCGGAGGGAAATGGCAGACAATGGATTCAATCGCCCCCAGGGCAGAGAAAGGCGCGTCACGAACAACTCCAAGGGCGTCCATCGCCGGGGCGAGGGCCTGGGCACGGGCCAGGTGGGGCGCGGCGAGAGCAACGTCACCGGGCACAACAGCCCCCAGCAGCCCCGGCCCACGGGCGGGACGCAGCAGCGCGCCGGGAGCGGCGGCACCCGCGCCGGAGGCGGGAAAGGCAGCCTGATCCTGATCGTGATCCTGGCGGCGGTCCTGCTCTTCGGAGGCGGCGGCGGACTGAGCGGCCTCTTCGGGGGCGGCGGCAGCACCGGGACGAGCAGCGGCACGGGCGGCAGCGGGCTGCTGGACAGCCTGGGCGGCCTCAGCGGGCTGCTGGGCGGCGGCGTCGGTACGGACGTGCTGAGCGGCCTGAGCGACGCGGCCTCCGCTTCCCAGACTTCCCAGACCAGCTGGACCCAGACCGCGGCGGCCCAGGCCACGCCCAGCACCGCCGTGGCCGCCGGGGCGCGGAGCAAATACACCAACATCCTGGGGTCCGGCCAGGACACCGTCACCATCATGGTCTATATGTGCGGCACGGACCTGGAAAGCCGGGGTTCCATGGCCACCAAGGACCTGCTGGAGATGACCCAGGCCAGTCTGGGCAGCAAGGTCCGGGTGGTGGTCTACACCGGCGGCTGCACCCGCTGGAACAACTCCGTGGTGTCCAGCAGCAAGCACCAGATCTATGAAGTCGTCTCCGGGGGCCTGCGCTGCGTGGAGGAGGACATGGGCAAAGCGCCCATGACCGCGCCCAACACCCTGGGGGCCTTCATCCGCTGGTGCGCCCAGCACTACCCGGCCAACCGCAACGAGCTGATCTTCTGGGACCACGGCGGGGGCAGCGTCAGCGGCTACGGCTATGACGAGCAGTACCAGAGCTACGGCTCCATGGGCCTGGCGGGCATCGACCAGGCGCTGGAGGAAGGCGGCGTGAAGTTCGACTTCATCGGCTTCGACGCCTGCCTGATGGCCACGGTGGAGACCGGCCTGATGCTGAACCAGCACGCCGACTACATGATCGCCAGCGAGGAGACCGAGCCGGGCATCGGCTGGTACTACACCGACTGGCTGAACGACCTGGCCGCCAACCCCTCCATGTCCACCGTGCAGGTGGGCAAGAAGATCGTGGACGGCTTTGTGGAGACCTGCGGCCGGGAGTGCCGGGGCCAGAGCGCCACGCTGTCCGTGGTGGACCTGGCGGAGCTGAACGCCACCGCGCCGGAGAGCCTCAAAAACTTCTCCAAGTCCCTGTCCAGCATGATCTCCGACCAGCGCTACGCGGAAATCTCCAGCGCCCGCAGCAAGACCCGGGAGTACGCCCGGAGCAACGCCATTGACCAGATCGACCTGGTCCACTTCGCCAACAACCTGAACACCAGCGAGGGCCGTGCCCTGAGTCAGGCCCTGCTGGGGGCGGTGAAGTACAACCGGGCCAGCGCCGACATGAGCAACTCCTACGGCCTGTCCATCTTCTTCCCCTACCGCAAGACCAGCAACGTCAGCGCGGCGGTCAGCACCTACAACGCCATCGGCATGGACGACAGCTACGCCCAGTGCATCCGTGAGTTCGCCTCCGTGGAGATGAGCGGCCAGGTCACCAGCACCGGCGGCCTGAACGCCAACCCCCTGGGCTCCCTGCTGGGCGGCATGACCGGCGCTTCCGGCGGCGGCAGCATGGACCTGATCGGCGGGCTTCTGGGCTCCTTCCTGGGCGGCGGCGGCATGGACTTCTTCTCCGACCGGGCCCTGAGCATGGACGAGACCGTGCAGTACCTCTCCGACCACTACTTTGACACCTCCTACCTGGTCTGGCAGGACCGGGGCGACGGCCAGGCGGTCATCTCCATGCCGGAGGACCAGTGGAAGCTGCTCACCGGCCTGGACCTGAACTGCTTCTATGACGACGGCGAGGGCTTCGTGGACCTGGGCATCGACAACCTCTACGAGTTCGACGAAAACGGCTATCTGCTGGCCCCCACGGACCGCACCTGGCTGGCCGTGAACGGACAGCCCGTGGCCTATTACCACGAGTACACGTCCGGCGGCGTCACCACCGGGCGCATCCCCGCCTTCCTGAACGGGGAGCTGGTGGACCTGATCGTGGTCTTTGACGACGCCAACCCCTACGGCTCCATCGTGGGCGCCCGCACCGTCTACGACGGAGGCGAGACGGAGACCGTGGCCAAGAACCTGACTGCGCTGGCCGTGGGCGACACCCTGGACTTCGTCTGCGACTTCTACGGCTACGACGGGACCTATCTGGACAGCTACTATCTGGGCGAGCAGATGGAGGTCACCGAGGACATGGAGCTGAGCAACGTGGACCTGGGCGACGGCGGCCTGCGGGTGCTCTACCGCTTCACCGACATCTATCAGCAGCACTACTGGACCAGTCCGCTGGACCAGTGAGCCAGTCTGCGCCATGAGACGAACGAGCCATCCATTCCGGGCAGCGGCGCTGCTGCTGGCGCTGCTGGCGCTGCTGCTCAGCGGCTGCGCGCTGGAAGTGAGCCAGAGCGAGAGCACCCCCGCCTTTTACGACGAGCTGAGCCTGGTGCCCGACACGCCGGAGCCGGAAGCGAACCCTGAAACCCCGGAGCCGGAGACAGCGGCGGAGCAGACGCCCACGGAAGCGTCCGACGCGGGCGTGACGGAGGACGGGAGCTACACCGCCCCGGAGGACGTGGCGGCCTATCTGCGCGCCTTCGGCCACCTGCCCGGCAACTTCATCACGAAACGCCAGGCCCAGGACCTGGGCTGGGACAGTTCCACAGGCAATCTCTGGGACGTGGCCCCCGGCAAGAGCATCGGCGGGGACCGCTTCGGGAACTATGAGGGTCTGCTGCCCAAGGGGGGCAACTACCGGGAGTGCGACGTGAACTATTCCGGCGGCTACCGGGGCGGCGAGCGCCTGGTGTTCGACGACCGGGGCGGGATCTGGTACACCGGCGACCACTACCGCAGCTTCACCAAACTCGACGGAAAGGAGGCGCGACCATGAAAACGGCCTTTCTCAGCCCAAAAGAGATCCACGACCTGCCCGCCCTCCACGCCGCCCTGGCCCGGCAACTGGACTTCCCCGCCTGGTACGGGGCCAACCTGGACGCGCTGCACGACCTGCTGTGCGCGTCCACGGAGCGGACTGCCATCGTGCTGCTGGGTTCCAAGGGGCTGGCCCGCCAATTGGGCCCGGACCTGGACCGGCTGCTGGCCGTGCTGGAGGACCTGCGCCGGGAGACCGGGCGGGTGCGGGTGCTGCAGCTGCCCTGATAACTCCACGGAAAACAAAAGGTGCCAACGGGATGCGTCTCGTTGACACCTTTTTGATAGACAAATTGTCAGTGGGGACGGTTCTCACTGACAACTTCGTTGCGTTTGACGCAAAAAAGTTGTCAATTAGAACCGTCCCCATTGACACTTTTCGTTTATTGTAGCAGAGCGCGGGGGAATTGTAAAGGCCAGGGAAAAGGGCCGTCAAAACTGATTCAAAAATTTCCTTGCTTTCAACCGTAATTTTGTATACAATAATCATGAGAAGTCATGATTTTTTCTTGGTTGAAAGTTTGTGTGGTAACTCTCCACGCCGCCTGGGCCTGTGGGCCGCAGACGAGGTTTTGTTTGTTTCGGGGGAGGCTTACAGATGAAGAAGAAAAACGGAGTGTTCCGGCGTCTGATGGATTTTGGACTGCGTTTCGCGGTGGCGGCGGCGCTGTGCCTTGGTCTGCTATGCAGCCTGGTCAGCGCGTCGGCGCCGGGTGTCCGGGGAGATGTCAACGGAAGCGGGGCCGTAGATCTCAGGGACGCCACGACCTTGACTCGCTATGTTTCCAATGCGTGGCAGGGCGTCGAAATACATCCTGAAAACGCCGATGTCAATGGCGACGGGATCCTGAACGCTTCGGATGTTGATGCGCTCCGGCATTGGTTGGCGGGGGACCGGAAGGGAAATGCCACTTCCGCCGCGTTGGACGGCGATCTTGCACACTACACAGTGCTGTCCGCATCTGTGAACGAGAACGGAGTCTCCGCTGTCTCCTTTCAATATGGTACCAGTACGCTGGGCAGGGCGCTGACCTGCTGGTGCCTTTCGCCGGAAACCTGGGACAGGACGGTGCTCCTGAATTTTGAGATACATGGGTTCGAGGATGAATATGAGAGGGACGGCGCTGTACTCGTCGCCCTCGCGCATGAACTGATCGAGACTTTCTCGTTTCAATCCGACCTGCATGGTTGTCGCCTCCTGGTGATACCGGAGTGCAACCCCGATGGACTGGAGGCAGGGACGACCAACAACGGCTTTGGAAGATGCAACGCCGAGGAGATCGATTTGAACCGGGACTTTGACGCTTCGCACATCGCGTATACCTGCCCCAGGAACTATTCCCCCGCGCCGTTTTCGGCGGTGGAGAGCAGGGCGATGCGCGACCTTGTCCTGCGTTGCCATCCTGCCGTGGTCATCGATTTCCACGGCTGGGAGAACTGCACGATCGGCAGCAGCGCGCTTGCGGAGGCTTTCTCCCTGCATGACGGCCTGAATCACAAGAACGTGCTGACCGAGAACGCGCACGGCTATTTCAGCTATTGGGCGCAGCTTCAGGGCGCGGAGGCGCTTCTGGTCGAGTTCCGGAATTCCTCCAGCGTGGACGCCGACGCGCTTTGTGCCACCGTGGAGGAAATCCTGGCGGGGAACTACGGGAGCGGCGCGACTGCATACTCAGTGGACGAAGCGTACGCGCGCTATCCGAATATCCAGGCATACGCCAAAGACCGAGGCCGCGTGATTGTGCAGCGGGAGGTCGGCGGGAGCGAGCTCTCCTACGGCTATATCGACGGAGCCAACGACTGCTGTACGATCCGGCAGGTCTATGAGAATGGCTGGTGCAAGGTGTTGTATCCCTTGACCAACGGGTATACCAAGACCGGCTTCTGCAAAGTAGAGAGCTTCTTTGACACGGCGGACGCGGTCACGCCCTATCAGTGTACGGTTCCCGCCAATACGCCGATCTATCGGGACCGGGAGCGCAGTGTCCGGATCGGCTCCGTCTGGTCCACGGACATCTTCACGGTCATCGCGGAAACGGAGGGGCTTTGCCAGATCATCTATCCCCTGGATTCCGGCGGCTATAAGCTGGGCTGGATCGAGGCCTCGCTGCCCGGACAGAACAGGAGCTATCCCGCACCGTTTCCCGCCTGTTCCGTCAGCAGCGTTGCGGGACGCCCAGGCGACATCGTGACCGTTCCGATCGTCATAAGCGGGGAACCGGAGCTTGTCGCCGCCAGGCTGCGGATCGGCTATGACCAGCACGTCCTGACCCTGACGGAGGCAAAGGACGGAGGGCTCCTCGGTAGCAATCAGTTTTGCGAGGACAGGAGCGCGTGTCCCTATACCGTGCTCTGGGAGAATGGCAAAAGGACCGGAAACATACGCGTAAACGGCACCCTGCTGACCCTGCGCTTCCGAATCTCCCCGGACGCTGCGGCGGGAACGTATCCGATCACGCTCTCCGGCGTCGCGGATGATTTCTATGGCGTTGACCTGAACACGGTCTCCATCCTGCTCCGGAGCGGGTCGGTGACTGTTTCGGGGGCGGGCTGCCTCCGCGGAGACGCCAACGGGGACGGGACAGTCGATAGCCGGGACGCGGTCTATCTGTTACGATACCTGGCGGGCTGGACGCTGCCGGAGGCGATGCCGGAGGCGATGGACGTGGACGCAAACCAAGGTATCGACAGCCGGGACGCCGTGCATCTGCTGCGGTATCTGGCGGGCTGGGATATAGAATTACATTGAGGAGGCTGATTGTATGAAGCGAATAACACGACTGGTCAGTTTGGTCACGGTGCTTTGCCTTTGCCTGATGCTGTTTCCGATCTTATCGGTGGAAGCAGAGGCGGCAAACGTATCCGTGCAGTTCGGGAACACTTCGGTATCGCTGGACTACGGTCCGGGGGATTATTTCACAGTAGATCACGGTCCCTGCCGGGTGCATCAATCCAATACGCTCAAATGCTACGGGTATGATATTTACGGCGCGAGCCAGTGCTTTGGCTATGCGCGATATGTCCAGCACATGCTGTTTCAGAAGGACAGCGGTAACAATCCCTCTGAGTTCTATCATGTGTCCGGAGCGGAAGTGGCCTATGGTTCTCTGACAGCGGAAAAGCTGAAGACGATCATGCTCAGCGGCAATGTAAAGCCCGGCGCGCATATTCGCACAAAGGGCAGTCAGCATTCCATGATCGTCACGCAGATCACAAGCACTGGCTTTTCCATCATCCAATGCAACGGACGCAACAACAACGAGTATTCCAACTATGAAGGGTGCCGGATCGGGACCTTTACCTATACCTGGGAAAGCTATGTTGCCGACAGCTACGGTCAGCGGGGAATCGATTACATAGAAATGCCCAAAAACTATAGCATCGACCCCGGAACGATCCCGCCCGCTCCCACTCCGGTCAACCATTCTGCCGATACGCGCTATCACGCATATCTCCCCTTCAGCACCTACGCGCTGGCAGCCTCCGGAAACATCGCGGTCTACGACGAGTATGGCAATCAGCTCTCCGACCGCTACATCACCGCGGAGACGGATCTATGCAGCATTCTCGCCATCTACACCGACGGCTGGTGCCAGGTGAAGTATCCGTCCTGCAGGGAAGCCTCCGGATACTTTACGGCGTATGTGCAGACGTCGAACTTCATCTCCAACGCATCCCCGGCCACCGTGACCGCCACCAGTCGGAGCGACGTCTATCGCCGCGCCACGGGCTCGGACACCATCGGCAGCGTGTTCTTCAACGACAGCTGCCTAAAGGTCGGGGAGGCCAACGGAAAATATCAGGTGATCTATCCGGTCCAGGGCGGCCATAAGATGGGCTGGGTCCCCCAATCAGCCTTTATCCTCATCCCTAACCCGCCCACACACACCGTATATAAACCGCCATGCAAGGCGTTTACCATCAGCGGCGGCCGGGTGACTGTTTACGACGGCGTAAACGGCTCGCCCTATCCTACCAGCGGCAACGGCGCGCACTACATCGACGGGGACACCGATCTGTGTACCATTGAAGCCTTCTACGACGAGGGTTGGTGCAAGGTCAACTATCCCTCCTCCAGCGGGAGCTTTACCGCCTATGCGCCCATCTCCACATTCGTCGTCGGGGGGATCACGCCTTACACCTGGACTGCGGACCGGCAACGCACCACCTACCGGCGCTCCACCGGCTCCGAGACGGTCAGCAACGGCGGGACCTCCTATGTCTCACCCAACGACGTCTGCATCGTCGTGTCTATAGAGAACGGACGGATGCAGCTGGAATATCCGCTGGACGGCGGCGGCTATAAGCTGGGTTGGGTCGATGTGCCGGAGACCACGAAGCCTGCCATCACCAATGTATCCGTTTATGATCTCAGTCCCTCCGGCTACACGATCTCCTGCACCGCCACGGATGCCAGCGGGCTCAGAGAGGTGTACTTTCCCACCTGGACGGAGGCCAACGGACAGGACGACGTTCGCTGGGATACCGGCACAAAAAACGGAAACACCTATACCTACCGGGTCAATATCTCCGACCACAAAAACGAGCGGGGCGTCTATCACACCCATATTTACGCTTATGATATCTTCGGCAACTTTTCTGTGTATGGCAGCGAGGCCACCGTGCCGCAGCCGGATAACACCAAGCCCAGCATCAGCAATGTGAAAATCTCAAACCTCAGTTCCTCCGGGTTTACCATCTCCTGTACCGCCACGGACGCCAGCGGCATCCAAGCGGTGCTCTTCCCAACCTGGACCGAAGCCAATGGGCAGGACGACCTGGTTCCGTCCTGGCGGACCAACGATGCCGTCGTGGGAACGCGGAACGGGGATACCTTCACCTATCAGGTCTACACCTCCGCGCATAATAACGAAAGCGGAAAGTATATCACACATATCCACGCCATTGATCACTTCGGCAATGATCAGGCCTATTATACGGGAACCACGGTTCCGGTGGATGTGCAGGACATCAGCGTCAACAAGGGCGCCCTCCGTTTCAGCGCTCTGGGCCAGAGCGAAACCCTGATCGCCACCGTATCCCCCAGCAATGCGACGGATCCCTCCGTGATTTGGAGCAGCAGCAACGCCGCCGTCGCCACCGTTTCCAACGGCACAGTCACCGCCGTCGGCTACGGCAACGCGACCGTTACGGCAAAGGCCCACAACGGCGTTTCCACCATCTGCCTGGTAACGGTGGAGCAGCCAAAGCTCACCGGGATTGCGGTCAAGACGTTGCCCAATGTGACTCAGTACGAGCTGGGCGCGATGCTGAACACGGAGGGTCTGGTCCTGACCGCGACCTACAGCGACGGCAGCACAAGCAACGTCACCAGCGGCTTCACCTGCTCGCCCACCGTGCTGAATACAGTGGGGGAACAGACCATCACGGTCACATACGGGGGCAAGACCACGAGCTTCCAGGTCACGGTGCTGACCCCGCATCCGAAGGTCTCCAATGTATCCTGTTCGATCGCCCAGGCCACTCCCGGCGCGCTGGTGGATGTGACCCTGCTGCTCTCAAATTGCGACGAATTCATGAATCTGAGCCTGGAGGTTGGTTACGACGCGGCAGCGCTCTCCCTGACAAAAGTGACCAATCATGTGACGGGATCGGACTTCGTCGCCTCCGAAACCCTGGGAGAAAATCCCTACGCGCTCACATGGACAAGCGCCAGCGGGAACCCATATCTCGGCAATCTTGTTACCCTGACCTTCGCCGTAAGCCAGTCGGCGGCGGGCGGCGTTTATCCGATTTCTGTCAGCTACTACAAGGGCGTGAACGGTCAGAACGTTGACGGCGTGAATGTGAACTACGACAGCAATTTCCAGTCCATCGGCCTGATTTATGCCTCTGGAGCGATTGAGGTGAGCGCCATTCCCAAGGACGCTCCCGCAGTCGGCTTTGGAACAGCCTTCGGCGTTCCCGGGGGCAAGGTGCTCGTACCGATCACGATCTACAACAATCCGGGCATCATCAGCCTGTCCTTCGATGTCACCTATGACGAGTCCGTTTTGACGCTTGAGTCCGTCAGCGATGAAGGAAAGCTGGGTGGCTCTCTGTTCGCGAACAAGCTTTCCAGCCCCTACCGCATGACATGGGGAAATGACCTGAGCACCGAGGATTCTCTGGATCAGGGGGTGATCGCCACGCTGGTATTCCGCGTCAAGGAGACAGCGCGGGAGGATACCTATCCGATCAGGATCTCCAACGCAGGGATTGAGGCGTACAACGTAGGAATGGTTGACGTCGTGTTTGCGTCTTCGGCAGGCTCCGTCACTGTGCGGAGCGTACTCCTCGGCGATGTTAATTCCGACGGAAAGGTTGACGGGAAGGACCGCACTGTATTGGCGCGTTATCTGGCGCACTGGGTCGGCTTTGATGAAAACAGCCTGGATCTCAGAGCGGCGGATGTCAACGCAGACGGGGTGGTAAACTCCAAGGATCGCACTGTGCTTGCCAGACATCTTGCAAACTGGGAAGGCTATGAGTCTTTGCCGTATTGTTCATGAGAGGTGGAAAAATGAGGCGAATCAATCGAATTCTTGCAGCGCTCCTCTGCGTCGCGCTTATGCTCTCGCCTGCGCTCATGCCGCCCGGATCCGCTGCCGACCTGCTTCCCACTGTGAAGGTCTGCAGCGCGACCGGAGCGCCGGGGCAGACGGTAAGCGTCAATCTGGCCTTGAGCGGCAATCCCGGCATCACGACTATGGTGCTGGATGTTTCGTTCGACGAAAGCGTGCTGACGCTTCAACAGGTTACGGACGCTGACAAACTGGGAGCTCAGCTCCACTCGGACAAGTATCGCTCCCCCTATCGACTGACGTGGGCAAATGATCTGTCCACAACAAATTTCAGCGGCAGCGGCCGGATCGTAACTCTGACCTTTGCCGTCAGCGCCGATGCGGCAGCCGGGGACTATCCGATTTCTGTGACATGCGGGGACATCTACAATGCCGACATGGAGGATGTCTTGTTTGTCACGCAGGATGGCTCCGTGACTGTAGCGAGCGGAAGCGTGACCGCAGCCGTCGTCCCGGACGGCGTATCGGTCAGGATCGAACCGTCCAATCAACTGAGCTATTCTTTGGGCTTTTGTGTGGTCTACGACGAAAACGGTCAGTTCCTGGGGTTCCAGACCATGCGCTCCACCACGGGAGCTGAGACAGTTGTTATTCCTTGCGATCCAAACCGGGCGCACACGGTCAGAGCGTTCTTCCTGAACGGAACTTGGTGCGCGGTGTGCGAAGCGTTGAGCGGCAGCGTCACGTCATAAGGCCGAACCGCAAAAAAGCTCCCATTCTGAAGTGTGCCCCATGTCAAGGACAATTATGAACTGTAGGGGGTAAAAGATTCCCTCCGAATCTGCTATCATGCAGAGGCTTTCCCGGTACGGAGGATCGTGCAACGCTGCGGAGCGACAGGAGCGCCGTGCCGGGTTGCAGAAGGGGCTGTCGCAAAACAGCCCAGAAAAAACGAGAGACCGAGACGGCGAAAACAGTCGCCTCGGTCTCTTGTTTGTGGTATCATTTTCACCCGCCGTGGGCCGCGATCATCAACCGCAGCTTTTCCAGCACCTCCGCCTCGGATAGCCCGGCCCGGCGGCTCAGGTCGGATACTGTCGCGCGCTTTAACAGCAGCTTGCCGGGGACCGTCTCCAGCAACGAGAAGCGCCGGTCGATCTGCTTGGCCTCGTCCAGCAGCCAGGGGTAGGCCTCCAGCAGCCGGGCCAGGCGGGTCTGTCCGTCCAGAAGCATGGTCTTTCGCTCCTTTCCGATGAGATTCCACGTTTCGTGTAGCAGAGCGCGGGGGAATTGTAAAGGCCAGGGAAAACCCGCCCTAAAAATTGTCAGTGGGGACGGTTCTCACTGACAACTTCGTTGCGTTTGACGCGAAAAAGTTGTCATTTAGAACCGTCCCCATTGACACTCCACTCCTTTCCGGTACCCGGGGAGACTGTTTTCGGTCTCCCCGGGCTCTTGTTTTGCTTCTCTCTGATTTGCGTTCAGGCCTCAGCTTTCTTCCCCCCTGGGGATCCGGCAATACGCCGGTTCGCACAGGGGCGTCCAGTTCTTCTCCTGGCAGAGGAAGGCCTTCACCCGGACGGCGTCGGGCTGGCTGCTGTAGCTGTACGTGACGGTCCGGCTCGCGCCGCTGAGCTTCTGCGTCTGCATATCCAGCATCCTGCCGTCCAGGCTGTAGGCCGCGACGACGCAGAGGGCGGCGGTCTCTTTGCTGCGGTTTTCAAAGGTGAAGCTGACGGACGTGGCGCTCTCGTCGGCGGGCACCTGGCTGACGGTGATGGCGTAGGGCTCCGTCAGGGTCCATCTGGCCGTGGCGGTGCAGTCTTTTTTGACCACGCTCTCCAGCGTCAGCTCCTTCCCGTCGGAGGTGTACCAGCCCTGGAAGCTGTAGCCCTCCCGGGCGGGGCTGGGCAGGGCGCAGGGGCGGCCGCTCTCGTCCGTGACGGTGGACTCCCGGCTCAGGCTGCCGCCCTTGGGGTCCAGGGTGATCAGATAGAGCTTGGCCTGTTTCGCGGTGTTCAGGGCCACGCCGGAATAGCTGACGATGCCTTCGCCGAAGTCGTAGGTCTTCACCGCTTCGGCCCCTTCCTCCGGCGTAAAGACCGCCGTGCGTACGAAGTAGTCCGAGGCGATCACGTCCTGGGTGTAGACCCCGTCCACATAGAAGCGGTTGGGCGTCAGGTCGGGGAAGCGCACCGTGCCGCGCACCGGGTCGCCGCTCGCGTCATAGAAGCGCACGGCGAAGGCGGAGCCGTCGAACGCTTCCGCGTCATAGCCGCTCCCGTCGCCGAAGAGGCGAATCAGGGACTCCAGCTGCATGTACTTTGTGAACAGCACCTGGACGCTGCCGTCGGAGCGGATGCTGACCCTGGCTTTCGGGGCCTCGGTGGACAGCAGGCCCACATCCACGGCGGTGTGGATGGGCGGCACGTTCATGGGCTTGGACCAGACGGTCCGGTAGCCGTCCTTCTCATAGCAGACCTTCCACCAGCCGGAGGGCACCATCCACTGATAGCGGCCTTCCTCCGTGGTGGAGACCGGGTTGTCCTGGCGCTGCTCCACATGCTTGTTGGGGTCGGCCCAGACGCTGTAGCTGCCGTCCCGGGTGGGGCTGTAGTACAGCGTGGCGGTGACGCCCTCCAGGCGCTGGTCGGGCACGGCCTCATAGACGTAGCCGGAGGGGTCCTGATAGGTGTTGAACTCCGGGCAGTTCTGGCGGAGCTTCCACTTGTAGTCCCCGAACTCGTCGATGCTGAGATACCAGTACTTCTTCTCCTCCCGCAGACGGCGCTCGTTGTCGGCCACGTCCTTGCCGAAGCGGCGGCGGATCATGTTTTTGAAGTCCTCGTCGGCCTGCTTGCGGAGGGCCTTGTACTGCTCCAGCTTGATCTGGCGCTGGATGTCCAGGAAAGTGGTGTTGTAGACCTGGCGGTTGTAGTCCTTGGCCCAGCCGGAGATGACGCCGTTGCCCAGGCTGCCCAGGAAGCAGACGATCTTGGTCAGGGGCGTGGGGTCGGGCACGAAGTTGGCCCCCGCGCCGACAGCGCTCATGGCGGTGTCCTGGGCGTAGATGTCCATCCGCAGCTGGTCATAGTCCCGGAGCTGCTGCTCGATGGCGGCGCGGAACTTCTGGTCCTTCACGTTGTTCAGCAGATAGTACAGGCCGTCGGTGTCCTTGCCGGAGGGGCCCTTGCGGATGGAAATGCCCGCGTCGATGACGCCCAGCACGTTCATCACGTCGCCCACCTGCTTGGGGATGAACTTGGCGTCCCTGCCCGCCGCCTCCGCCGCCTTGGCTTCGGTGTAGGTGCCCTTCACCGCGTTCACATAGAGATCCTGGGTGATGTCCGTGGGGCTGTAGATGTAGGTGGTCACGTCGTAGGTCTTTTTCGTCCAGTGGTCGGGGGGATCGCCCGCGTCGTAGTTGCCCATCAGCAAGGCCTGTTCCCCGGCGCTGGGGAGGGTCGTCCCCTGCTCAATGGCCTCGGCCACGCTGGCGGTGATGTAGGCGGTCTTGTGCATGGTCAGGGCGTAGTTGCCGTTCTTGTCCTTCTCGTTGTTCACGGCCATGCGGATCAGCGTGGAGCCCTGCATCCCGTCCAGCTCGGCCCAGAAGACGGCCCAGCCGGGCTCGTCCGGGTTCTGCGAGCCGTTGGCCCGCTCATACTCCATCAGATCCCACACGTCGTCCACCGCGATTTCGTCGCCCTCGTGGACCGTCAGGCGGTAGTCCTTCACCTCCGCCGTGGCGGTTTTCAGCCGCACTTCGTAGTCGCTGCCGGTGTTCTTGGTGACCTTGAAGTCCAGGCCCATCAGCGCGTCGGGCAGATAGACGCTCTTCTCATTCAGGGTCTCCTGCAGCTGATCCTTCGTCAGGGTGGCCAGGGCCTCCACCATCTCCGTGTCGTCCGGCACCGGGCCCAGGCCGTTGGCCCGGTAGCTGACCAGCAGCTCCTGCTGGCGCTTCTGCTCCTCGTGCCGGAGATAGTTGTCGTCCCCGCTGGCGGGCCAGTAATTGTAGCCCATGTCCACCTCGAAGGAGAACCACTCAAACATACCCAGGTTCACGTTCTCCAGCGCCCAGTAGCTGCAATGGGCCGCCGTGTTGTCCCCCACGTGCTTGAACTGGATCACGTCGTCATAGGCGGGGATGCCGCTGAAAAAGCTCTCCGGGACGCCGTAGTTCCAGACGCCGCTGATCGGCGGCGCGGGCCGGGCGGCGCGGTGGAGGCGGATGCTGACGCCCTTCACCTCGCTGCCGTAGGCGTTGTGCAAAGTCAGGCTCATGTCGGAACGCTTCCCCGGCCAGACCCAGAAGGTCTCGCCGGCCATGTCGGACAGGTTGCGGAAGTAGTGCCGCTCCGGTTCGTTGGGGTCCCAGGAGTATCGGTGGTTGTAGTGGACCCAGCTGAGATCGCTGATGTAGACCTGGTCGATGGAATCCTGGATCAGGTTGAAGGCCTGGGGCTGGGTACACATGGTCTGGCCCCGGTAGGTCCGGGTGGCCCAGAGCACATGGACCCCGGGGTTCAGGTTGTCCGTCAGGCGCAGCTGGCGGCTGATGACCTGGGAACTCTGGTTGGCGTAGGCCGGGATGGAAAACGTGTCCACCGCCACGCCGTTGTCCCAGATGGTGACCTCGTTTTCCGATTCATCCTCGGAGACGAAGGCCCGCACGCCCACTTTCAGCGTCCAGAGGGCCTGCTTCTCCGGGGGCGCGGTGTTCAGGCTCAGGGCCGCCATCTCGTCCATCAGGCTGATGGTGGTGGGGACGGAGAGCTGGAACATGGGCACGGTGTCGTTCAGCCGGAAGCTCTGGCTGACGGTGTTGCCCGGGCTGCCCTGATTCGGATTCGTCCCGTTGTTGTGGAATACCTCCAGCTCAAAGCGGACGGCGTTCTGGTAGCGGTCCATGGGCAGGTCGGCCACGATGGTGAGCTCCGTGGGCCGGTAATTCTTGGGGTGGGTGTAGTGGTTGACATCCCAGTGGTAGTCGGCGCCCAGGCCCGCGTCCTCCCCGTTGACGGTGAAGGGGACGGAAAGCTTGACCCCGTCCTTCAGGGTGTAAAGCTTCACCACCTTCAGCCAGTCGGCGTCCGGGGTCTCCGGGAAGCGCTTGGTCAGACGGCCCACCATCTGCACGATGTCATTGTCCTCTTCCAGGGTGTTGACGGCGGCGGTGTAGTAGTAGTCGAACTCCCAGGGACTCAGCAGCTCGCCCTTCACCGGGGTGACGGGGCGCAGCGGGTCCAGATACATATAGCTGGCGTTGTAGAGCGTCACGTCCCGGAAGACAATGGCCCGGCTGCGGCTGTTCTCCCAGGTGTCGGCCTGAGCCAATACCTGGTCGAACTGCTGCTGCAAGATCTCGGCCATTTCCCCGGCGTACTCGTCCCGGACCATCAGGGCCAGGACCTTGTGGCTCAGACCGGTCTCGGACTCGGCATAGCCCAGGTGCAGCTCGCCCTTGCCGCTGGTGAACAGGGCGTTGCCGTAGCGGGACTGGATGATCAGGAAGCCGGTCATGTCCGGGTCTGTGGCGTCCACCACCGTGCCCCGCAGCTCGCCGCCCTGATAGCTGAGGGTGTAGCTGGTGGTCATGCTGCCGCTGGCGTTCCATTTGACGGACTGGGCTGCGTTCCGCCAGTGCAGACCCAGGGTGACGCCGCCCACCTCCGTTCTGCCGTCGGCGTAGGTCCAGATGGTCTTGCCGTCGGCGGCGATGCCGTCACGGACCTTGACGACGATTCTGCCGTCGGCGTAATAGGTCTCGAAGGCCCCGGAGTCTGCGCCGTACTGCTTGTTGCCGTCGCTGATGGCGTAGACGTTCAGGAAGCCGGCGTCCACGGAGGTGGTTTGGGAGTCGGAGGCCGCGTCCACGAGGCTGCCGTCCTCCCGGATGCTGCGGGGGGTGGTGGCCTGGGCGCTGACGACGATGATCTGCTCGCCGCCCTGCTCCAGCTCCACGTCCTCCAGCACCTGGTCGCCGGGGGCGGTGACCGTCCGCGTGACGGTCTTCCAGTTCATGGAGCGGATCTCCACCTGCACCGGGATGTTGTCATAGCAGCGGAAGCTGTAGTGGCCGATGTCCCGCACCTTGCCGGAGGGGTTGGGCCTGGGGTTCCAGGTCTGGGTGACGGTCTCGGTCTTGCCGCCCCGGCTGATCTCCTGGGTCACGATGACCGCCGTGTCCCAGGGGACCACCGCGTACTGGTGACCGGCCAGGGGCCCGGATTGCACTTCCCGCTTGCCCCACAGCACGCCGGAGATCGTGCGGTAGCTGAAGGGGTGATAGGTATAGTGCAGCGTCGTGTCGCCCTGGAGCTGGAAGGGGCTGCCGCCCGCGCCGTCGGGAGTGCAGGCGCTGATCTCGCCCAGCTCGTCTTCATAGGAAAGCGACACGGTGACGTTGGTGTTGAGGGGGATGTCCTGCATGGCCGTCCCGCTGACGCCCACGGCGCTGTGGGTCTCCAGGTCCGGGGTCTGCAGGCTCAGGCTCACCTGGGCCGGGGGGTTCACCGTCTCGCCGTTCAGGTCGGAGGCGAAACCCCCGGTCTCGACGGTCAGACTGCCCAGCTTCAGGTCCCGGAGCGCGGCGCTCAGGTCCAGAGTCTGGCCCCGTTTCAGGATATAGCTCGCCACGTTGTGGGGCGCGGCATGGCCTCCGACGATGTGGCCGGAGCGCCCGCTGAGCTCCCAGGCGTAGAGGGTGGAATCCTGATAGTATTCCTTCGGCCACTCCGGGATGTCCAGCCCGTTTTTCACCATGTCCTCCGTGATGGTCACGGTCTTCTCGACGGTCGGGCGGGGGCTGTTGTCGGTGCAGAAGCGGAAAGTGGTGCCCACCAGGGCCGTGGTGAAGCCGCTGATGTGGGTGTCGGCGGCGACGCGGTAGTCGCTCAGGTCAAACACCAGCTCGTCGCCTTCCCCGGTCTCGCTGTCCCGCAGGGTGTAGCGCAGCGCGTCCAGGGCCACCGCGTCCTCCGGAATCCGGCAGGAGACGCGGTAACTCCGCTTGCCCAGGCGCTCCTCGGAGAGGCTGAGGCTTTGGGTCGTCCCGTCCAGGTCTTCATAAGTCAGCGTCGCTTCCCGCTGCCAGCTGGCGCTGTCGGAGGCCTCGAAGGCGGCGGTCAGCAGCGCGCCCACCCGGACCGCGTGGTAGCGGACGGGGGTCTCGTCGTCCCCGGTCTCCTGGCGCAGCGCGTTGTCCACGGTGGGAGCCTGGAGCGTGCGGAGCACCAGGGGCTGGGCGTTGGCCAGCTTCAGGTCCAGCGCGCCGCCGGGGGCGGTCATGCCGGGGGCCGTGCCGTCGTTGTAGACGCGGACTCCCACGGCCTCCAGCATCGCGCTGCGGGGCAGGGTCAGCCGCCAGCACTGGTCGTCCACGCTGTACGTCTCCATGCTCCGGGACAGGAGCACGCCGGTCTCGTCATAGAAGTCGCAGACGATGTTCTGCCGGTCGGGATAGTAGAGGTCCGTCTGATAGCCGAAGGGCCGGTCGGCCTCGATGACGTAGCGCTTGTCCTCCGCGCCCCGGAGGATGTAAGCGCCGCTGCCGTCCCGGTCGGCCTCCTGGCCCGTGGCGGCGTCCAGCACCCGGCCCGACTCCATGGCGGCGGGGACGCCGCTGAAATACTCCGCATACCCGTTCAGGCCATAGTTGCGGAGGCCCTCCTTGCGGAAGCTGACGCGGAAGCTGTAGTCGCCGTAGTCCTCCGCGCCCACGGGCTCGCCGTCCCAGTTGCAGAGGGTGAAGCGCAGCGTCTTCCCCTCCGTGGCCGCCGTCCAGTCCGCCACGGGATTGCCGTAGACGGTGACGCGCACCTGGCCGCCGGTGTAGCTGCCGGGGTGGACGGTCACGGTCATCTTGCCGTCGTGGGTCACGGAGCTTTCGTAGAGCGCGATGTAGTTGGCGTCGTCATAGCTGGGCTTCACCTCCGGGCCAGGGGGCAGCTCCTTGTAGAGGCAGTAATAGGGCACCGGCATACTGACGAAATCCCCGCCGAAAAAGTCATATTGGGCGGGGAAGACATAGCGGTTGCCCTCCAGGCTCAGATGGTTGCCGCGGCTGAAGAAGAAGACCGGGTGCTTGCCGAAGAAGACTTCGCCGTAGTCCGAGCCCAGGAAGCCGGGATTGTTCAGATTCACCTTGCCGATGCTCAGGTCGCACCACATCAGGTCCTCCGCCCCCAGGACGCCGTTGGGGCAGGTCTCGGTGTGCAGGACGTTCTCGTCCTGCTCCACCCAGTAGACCTTCCGGAAGGGGAAGGTCAGGCAGCGGTAGCCCAGCGCGTCGGCGGCGCTCAGGCTGGCGCCGGGCACGAAGAAGTAGCGCGTCAGGCCCGTCTCCTCGTCCCATTTGTTCCAGGTCAGGTTGTAGGCCTGGGCGTCGTCCGGCAGGGAGAAGCCGGAAAAGCGCACGGTGACAGAGTCCACCCGCTCCGGGTCCACGCCGTTCTCCACATAGTCGTAGACCTCGAAGGTGGAAAACAGGGGCTTGCAGGCCGTGCCATCCACATGGGTCAGGGGGATGTCCGCGTAGTCTGTGCCCCGGACCCGGATGTTCATCCGGCTGTCCTGCGCCGGGACCAGCACCTGGGCAGTGTACCAGTACAGCTCGCCACCCTCGTCGCCGAAGACGTGCTTTTCCAGCGGGGTCTGGAGCGTGACGCCCGTGATCTCGATCTCCTCCGGGGCCAGGTCGTATCCGCCGTAGAGCGTCAGCTCATGGACGGAGGGGCCGGTGTTCTTGTAGAAGAAATACTCGATGGGGGAGTCCTCATCCCAGGCGTTGAAGTGCATGGCCCGGACCATCACCCGGGCTTTCAGGTTTTCGGCGTCCATCTGTCCGCCCTCGTGGTCGAAGAGGGACACATACTCGCCGCTGGCCCAGGCGTCCATCTGCGACGCGCCCGCGCCGGAGAGGTTGACGCACTGGAACCACATGGGATCGGGGTTGATCAGCCCCTGGAGTTCCGCCTCGCCCTCCGGCTCCGCCGCTTCTTCGGCGGGCCAGGGGAAGCCCTGCGCGTCCAGAGGCTTGGCCGGACGGGCCAGCGCCCCTGCGGGGAGCGGGACGGCGCTCACAAACAGGAGCAGCGCCAAAAGCAGACTGAACCATCGTCGGATCTTCATGATAGGACCTCCTTTTTCATCTGGTGTGGATTGGATGACTGCACTGTCTCACCAAACCGGGTTCTGAGGATACTATATCATGGGAATCATACGGTGTAAACTGCATATTGCTGGAAGCGTCTGGAATCCCGGCAGCCGCGTTGACAGGCCCTCCCCCGGCGGGTATAATGGCCCCAGATTGAGACAAAGGAGGGAACGCCCATGCGAGAACTGGAGGCTGAACGCATCACCGAGGCCGTGGCGCGGCTGTGCGTGGCGGCGAATCTGCGCCTGCCCCCGGACGTGACGGCGGCGGTGGCCGCGGCGCGGCGGGCGGAGGACTGGCCCACGGCCTGTCAGGTGCTGGACCGCATTCTGGAGAATGACGCGCTGGACAAGGGCCTGCCCGTCTGTCAGGACACGGGGCTGGCCTGCGTGTTCCTGGAAATTGGGCAGGAGGTCCACATCCGGGGCGAGCTGCGCACGGCGGTGGACGAGGGCGTGCGCCGGGGCTATGCCCAGGGCTACCTGCGCCGGAGCGTGGTGCGGGACCCCCTGGACCGGGTGAACACCGGGGACAACTGCCCCGCCATGCTCTACACCGAGCTGACACCCGGGGACAAGGTCAAAATCACCGTGGCCCCCAAGGGCTTCGGCAGCGAGAACATGAGCCGCATCGCCATGCTGCGTCCCTCCGACGGGGTGGAGGGCGTAAAGCGCTTCGTGCTGGAGACGGCGGAGGCCGCCGGGCCGAACCCCTGTCCGCCCATGGTGCTGGGCGTGGGCCTGGGGGGCACTTTCGACAAGTGCGCCCTGCTGGCCAAGCGCGCCCTCCTGCGGCCCCTGGACAGCCACCACCCCGACCCGCGCTACGCCGCGCTGGAGGCGGAGCTGCTGGAGGCGGTGAACGCCCTGGGCATCGGGCCCCAGGGCTTCGGCGGCCGGGCCACGGCCCTGGCCGTATTGATCGAGACCATGCCCACCCACATCGCCGGGCTGCCCTGCGCGGTGAACGTCAACTGCCATGTGGCCAGGCATCAGACGGAGGTGCTGTGATGGATGTGAAACGTGTGACCGCGCCGCTGAGCCGGGAGTCGGCGGCCGCGCTGCGCTGCGGGGACGCGGTGCTGCTCTCCGGCACCGTCTACACCGCCCGGGACGCGGCGCATCGGCGCTTTCTGGAGGCGCTGCGCCGGGGGGAGCCGCTGCCCTTCCCGGTGGAGGACGCGGTGCTGTTCTACGTGGGCCCCACCCCGGCCCCGCCGGGGCGGGTCATCGGCTCGGCCGGCCCCACCACCAGCTACCGCATGGACGCGGAGACCCCCGCCCTGCTGCGGCTGGGTCTCCGGGGCATGATCGGCAAAGGCCGCCGCAGCCCGGAGGTGATTGAAGCCATGCGCCAGGCCGGGGCCGTCTACTTCGGAGCCATCGGCGGGGCCGGGGCCCTGCTGTCGGAATGCATCCGCTCGGCGGAGCTGGTCTGCTACCCCGATCTGGGAGCCGAAGCCGTCCGAAGGCTGGAGGTGGTGGACATGCCCCTGACCGTGGTGATCGACGCCATGGGACAGGACCTCTACGCCCTGGGCCGCAGCGCGTATCTGGCGCAGCGGGCGGAGGCGGAACAGCAGGTGTAAAAAGTTACCCGCCCGTAGGGGATGGCGTCCTCGACATCCCCGCAGCATCCGGCAAAGGTTTGATTCCACCCACGGCGAATTCGCACATGTCCGGTAGGGAACGCCGTCCTCGGCGTTCCGCGCAGCACACGTCAAGGGTTTTATTCCACCCCCGGCGAATTCGCACGCGCCCGATTGTAGGGCGTGCCGACCCGGCACGCCGCGCAGCGGCACCCACGACATAGAACGCCCTCCGGCGAATCCGCAACACGTTTGCGGATTCGCCGGAGGGCGGTGCTTGTCGGAACATCTGCTGCCGGAAGGGGCAAGCCCCTTCCCTACGGGGAACGGCTGCGAATTCGCCGAACGTTTGGCAAAAAACGGGGTGCTGCTGCGGGGGCGTCGGGACGCTGCCCCCCTACAGGGAACCGTTTGTCGTTAAAATATAGCCCGCCGCAACGCGTACCAAGCTTGGGCGAATTC
>JAFXXH010000015.1 GCA_017542425.1 Oscillospiraceae bacterium
CTACGCCCTCCTTCCAAATCATTTTGCAGGAATTTGTGACCCCCATGTGTAAACCATGTGTTTGCACAATCTGTAAACCATGTGGGTCTTGACAGCTTGCCCCTTCCGGCAGGGAATGTCCCGACACCCGCCAACCTTAGGCGAATTCGCAAGCGGATAGCGCATTCGCCCGGGCTTTCCCGTGTCGAACCGTGTACTGCGCGGAAAGGGCAAGCCCTTTCCCTACAATGAGGCGCTTGAGATTTCGCCGGGGGTTTGTTGAAAAACGGGTGTTGCTGCGCGGCGCGCCGGGGTCGGCGCGCCCTACAGGGGGTATGCGAATTCGCCTGACGGGTAACTTCGGTTTTGTGCTGCTGCGCGGAACGCCGGGGACGGCGTTCCCTACCGGGCGTGTGCGGATTCGCCGGACGTGGTGCTTGGCTTTGGCTGCTGCTGCGGGCCGTCGGGGACGCCGGCCCCTACAGGGTTCGCCGGACGTGGTGCTTGTCTTTGATGTTGCTGTGCGGCGCGCCGCACAGCAATGCCCACGTTTTTTCGTCTGTATTTTCCAGTTGTTTTCTTTCCTGCTCCGTGCTATACTTCTATCAGAAACGAACCGTTTCCAATAGAACCCACAGCAAAAGGAGGGCCACACCCATGCGGCACAAGGACGCGGCGCTGATGGCGCGCATTCGGCAGACGGCGGAGGACTTTTATCTGGAGCACGGGCGCTCGCCCAGCACGGCGGAGCTGGGGGCGGCGGTGGGGGCGGCCAAGGCCACCGTGTACAAATACCTGGTGGAGATGGGTCGGGCGGGGATGCTGGACTATGACGGGCGCAGCATCGCCACGAAAAAGACCGCCCTGGCCGACCACGGCATGACCACCGCCAGCGTGTTTTTCGGCTCCATCCCCTGCGGCCCCCCGGAGACGGTGGAGGCCGCCGTGGACCAGTACGTCCAGCTCCCCTCGGCCCTCTTCGGCGCGGGCCGGCTCTACGTCATCCGGGCCCGGGGGGACTCCATGATTGGCGCGGGCATCGACGACGGGGACATGGTGGTGGTGGACGCGGACCGGAAGCCCGCCGTGGGGGACAAGGTGGTGGCCCTGGACGGCGCGGGGGAGAGCACGCTGAAGACCCTGCGCTATGACGCGGCGCGGGCGCGCTACTACCTGCACCCGGAGAACCCGCGCCTGGAGGACATCTATGTGGACGAGCTGACGGTGCAGGGCGTCGTCCGCTTCATCATCAAAGAGGGCTGAGCACATGGAACGCAGAAAAGTATATGTGACGGTCCAGGCCGAGCACGCCCCGGACGGGAGCTGCCGCCCCACGCGCATCGGCCTGGCCGACGGGAAATGCTACGAGATCGACCGGATCGTGCAGGTGAGCCGCTGCGCCTCCATGGTGGGCGGGCGCGGGGTCCGCTACCGGGTGCGCATCGGCCGGACGGAGACGAATCTCTTCGACGAGCAGAACGGGCGCTGGTTCGTGGAGGCCAAGCTGCAATGAGCGCGCAGCGGCAGTACATCGCCATCGACCTGAAATCCTTCTACGCCTCCGTGGAGGCGGCGGAGCGGGGCTGCGACCCCCTGGACGTGAACCTGGTGGTGGCCGACGAGAGCCGCACGGACAAGACCATCTGTCTGGCGGTGTCCCCGCCCCTCAAGGCCCTGGGGGTTCCGGGCAGAGGCCGCCTGTTTGAGGTGAAGCAGCGCGTGCGGGAGCTCAACCGCGCCCGCCGCGCCAAAGCCCCCGGCGGGCGCTTCACGGGGAAGTCCGTCTTCGCCTCCGAGCTGGCGGCAAACCCGGCGCTGGAGCTGGACTTCCTCATCGCCCCGCCCCGGATGCGCTATTATATGGACTACTCCCGGAGCATCGTGGAGATCTACCTGCGCCATGTGTCGCCGGACGACCTGCTGGTCTATTCCATCGACGAGGTCTTTCTCGACGCCACGCCCTACCTGCGCCACCGGGGGCAGAGCGCCCACCAGTTCGCCATGGAACTGATCCGCACGGTGCTGCGAGAGACGCGCATCACCGCCACGGCGGGCATTGGCACAAATTTATATCTGGCCAAGATCGCCATGGACATCGTGGCCAAGCGTATGCCCCCGGACCGGGACGGGGTGCGCATCGCGGAGCTGGACGAGCGCAGCTACCGGGAACAACTCTGGTGCCACCGCCCGCTGACGGACTTCTGGCGGGTGGGCCGCGGCATCGCCCGGAAGCTGGAGCGCAACGGCCTGTACACCATGGGGGACGTGGCCCGCTGCTCCCTGGGGAAGCCCGGCGCGTTTTACAGCGAGGGGCTGCTCTACCGCCTGTTCGGCGTCAACGCCGAGCTGCTCATCGACCACGCCTGGGGCTGGGAACCCACCGAGATCGCCGACTGCAAGGCCTACCGCCCCAGCAGCAAAAGTCTGAGTCAGGGCCAGGTGCTGCCAAGGCCCTACGCCTTCGCGGAGGGGCGGGTGGTGGTGCAGGAGATGGCCGATCAACTGGCGCTGGAGCTGGTGCGGCAGGGGCTGGTGACGGACCTGGTGGGGCTGACCGTGAACTACGACGTGGAAAACCTCAGCGACCCGGCCCGGGCTGCGCGCTATCACGGCCCCATCGTCACGGACTACTATGGCCGCGCCGCCCCCAAGCCCGCCCACGGCCTGGAGCGGTTCCCGCAGGCCAACGCCTCCCCGGCCCGCATCCTGGCGGCGGTCCGGGCCATCTACGACCGGGCCGTGGACCCGGCGCTGAGCGTCCGGCGCTTCACCGTCGTCCTGGGCCAGCTCCGCCCGGCGGCCCAGGAGCAGGAGGCCCCGGAGCAGCTGGACCTTTTTGGCGACTGGGCCGCCCGCCGGAAGGAGCAGGCGGAACTGGAGCGGGAACAGCGCCGCGCCCGGGCCCTGCTGCAGATCCGGGACCGCTACGGAAAGAACGCGATTTTGAAGGGGCTGAACTTCGAGAAAGGGGCCACCGCCGTGGAGCGGAACGGACAGGTGGGCGGACACCGGGCGTAAAGAAATGAAGACTGAAAACGGAAGAATGAAAATTGAAAAATAAACTGTACCCCCACGTTACGATTGGATCGTCGTGCAAGAGAGTCGGAGACGTGCTGCGTCCGACCAAATCATTCCCTTATTTCCGTTCTTTAGAATGCTTTATAGTTCTTTAAATTCTGTAAGCTGTGGAGGAAAGCCCATATACTATCGACAGAACGCCGATTCGTTCGATAGGAGGGCTTCCGATGGATCAAAAGAAGGTTGCCGCACGCATCTGCGCTGCGCGGAAGGCCAGGGGCATGACCCAGGAAGAACTGGCGGCCAGGGCGGAACTCAGTCTGACGCACATCGGCGTCATCGAGCGAGGGCTGAAAACGCCCAATCTGAACTCCTTCGTGGCCATTGCCAACGCGCTGGAGATCTCCGCCGACGCGCTTTTGCAGGACGTGGTGGACAAAAGCTGTGAGAGCGCCTCCACCGAGCTGTCCCGGCTCATCAGCAAACAAAGCCCGGAGATGCAGCGGAAAATCTACCGTGCGGTCCGGGCGCTGGTGGAATAAGCGGAATAAAAATCGTTTTCGACGCGCTGCGCGTCTGCGCGGCCTGTTTTTTGTATCTTCGACAGGTTTCCCTTTGTTTCGACGGGTTCTTTGCGCTATGATACGTTCTAAAGAACGGAATCAAACGCAAGAAAACGCAGCAAGGAGGAAACGAAACATGAAGCGCATCAAAAATGCCATGCGCGCAGTCCGCAGCGCTTGCCACCGGCGGCGCATCGTGCAGATTCGGCGCCACATGGAGCGGCTGTATGAACGCGGCGTTCCGCTGACCGCGGAACAGATGATGCGATGCAGCGAGCGGATTTCCCAACACTGTACAGTATATTACTATGAAAGGAACGCGCCGGAACGCCCGAAATATGAAAATCTGGGGCTTTCTCACAGACCGTGAGGAAGCCCCAGATATGCTTTGCATATGTTCAGCTCAGCCAGATATTCATATCCACCTTTTCATTGATGCCCTTCACCTTGCCGCTGTCGCCGTACTGCCACATCCGGTAGGCGTAGACGAAGTCGGGCTGGGGATGATACCAGGCCAGCCAGAGCTCCAGGTGCTGCATCCGGCCCAGGTCGTAGTACAGATAGCCCAGGGTCTTGTTCAGGTACACCATGGGCTCGAAGCCCGCGGCCCGGATCTTCTCGCAGAAGGCCAGGGCGCAGTCCGTCAGAACGGAGAAGTCCGGTCTGGCGGTGCGGCTGCCCGCGTAGGTCATCTGCTCCCAGTCGAAGACCACCGGCATGGTCAGGGGCAGGCCCTGGATGCGCTCCAGCACGAAGTCCGCCTCCTCCAGGGCTTCCTCCACGCTGAGGGCCTGAGAGAAGAAGTAGACGCCCACGTCCAGTCCGGCGGCTTTCGCCCCGGCCAGGTTTTCCACAAAGCGCTCGTCGTCGTTCAGGGTGCCCTCGCTGCCGTAGCCCCGGAAGCCCACCCGGAGGATGGCGAATTCCACCCCGTCGGCGGCCACGGCCTGCCAGTCGATCTCCCCCTGGTGGGAACTCACGTCAATGCCCAGACGGGTGGAGCGGCTGGCGTCGTCGTAGGCCATGCGCTCCCGCTCGTCCGTGACGAAGGCGGTGGGTTCCCATTCGCTCATGGCCCAGTCGAAGTGGACGGCCTTGCGGGTGCCCGCCACGAAGACAAAGTGTTCGCTGGCATAGCGCTCCGTCCGCGCCACCACCGCGCAGAGCTCGGAGCGGCGGATGTTGTCGTTGCCCTTGAACACCCGCTGGTCTCCCTCCCAGCTGCCCTGCATGATCCCGGCGGCGTAGAGAGCCCGGACGGCGGGGCCGCTGGCGTCGGCGTAGGGGCTGGGCTCCGTGGACTCCGGCAGCTCCAGGGCCGCCCGAACCAGGGCCGCGATCTCATAGCGGGTCACGGGCTTGTCCAGGGATTGGGCGTCCGTGACCGGATAGCCCAAAATCGAGCCGTAATAGCGGTAGCCCTCGGCCCAGTGGGGCTGGACCGGTTCCTCGTCCCCGTCTTCGGACTTGGACGGCGTGGGGGGCTTCTGCTCCGGGTATCCGGCGGCCAGCAGCACCAGTTTCAGCGCCTGGCCCCAGGTCACGTTCCGGTCGGGATAAAAGCGCCCGTCGTCAAAGCCGCTGACAATGCCCTTCTGCGTCAGCCCGATGACGTCTTTGGCGTACCAGGCGTCGGCGGCCACGTCCGGGAAGGGGCTGACCAGCGGCTCTTCCTCCGGGGGCGTCTCCGGGACGGGCTCGGGGTCCGGCTCCAGGACTACGTTCCCCTCTAACCAGGTGGCGCTGACGTACAGGTTCTCAGTGACCGTGTCCGCACGCTTCAGGACCCTGCCGTCGGCGGTCTGCCAGCCGGCGAAGGTGTAGCCGCTGCGGGTGGGCTGGGGCAGGACGCCGTAGGGCGCGCCGGCCCGGTACATGGCCACGTCGCTGTACTCGTTCTCCCCGCCCTTGGGGTCCAGGATCAGCCAGCGGAATTGGTCGGCGCGGTCGGCATAGCTGTCGTTGAAGAACATGTCCAGTTCGATGCTCCGCCGCCGCAGCAGGGCCGTGTTGGGGCTGCTGCCCACATGGCACCAGACGGCAAAGGCCGTGGCGATCTCCTGCTCGCTGTAGTTGTCCAGGCCCCGGATCAGCATGGAGCTGAGCCGGTTGCCGGGATTGGTCCAGGCGGTGCCCACGCTGTAGCTCAGGCCGCAGAGGGCGTCGAACTGCCCCTGGGTGACCTGGACGCCGTAGCGGTCCAGCAGATTGTGGATGGCCCGGGCGAACAGGTCCATCTTGCCGCGCAGCAGCGCCTCGGCCCCGGCCTCGGAAATGCCGTTGGGGTAGTCCGCCGGACTGTTGATGAGGCAGCCGTAGCCGATCAGCCAGTTGCCCCCGCTGGCGTAGGGCATGGCCCGGTAGCCCTCGCCCCGCTTGATATAGTCCACCAGCCCGTCGGAGTAGCTCATGCTCTGGCCGTTCACGGCGCTGGCCGGGATCGCCGCCAGCAGCAGCGCAGCCAAAATCAGGGAAATCAGTCGTGTTTTCATAATGGACACTCCTTTGTGGGGCCATTATCCCTGATTTTTGCATCATATTTGAAAAAATTCCGGGTTTTTCGGCGGGAAAGTCTGGATTTTCCACGAAAAAAAGGGAAAAGTGGGGAAAAGGCGTCAAACCGAAGGAAAAAACCGGGCGCGGCCTTCCCCCACATCGGAGGAAAAGGCGGGCGATTCGGCAAAATCTGCTCCCACTTTGTCGGGGGAAAGGGTGCCTGAGTCAATGGGGACGGTGAAGAAGACAGGACGAAAAGAAAGCATCAGCTCATGTAGGGGCCGGCGTCAGCCCATGGCCGGGCCCCCGCAGCACACGGCAAAGGTTTGATTTCGCCTTCGGCGAATCCGCGCACCCCCGGTAGGGAACGCCGTCCCCGGCGTTCCGCGCAGCAGCCGCCAAAAACCACGCACCACGTCGGGCGAATCCGCATTCACCCCGTAGGGCGCGCCGACCCCGGCGCGCCGCGCAGAAACACCCACGTTTTTCCGCAAATTCGGGCGAATTCGCAAAACGCCGGTCAATGCGTCTGCGGATTCGCCCGAATGGTTTCATGTGGGAAGATTCTGC
>JAFXXH010000016.1 GCA_017542425.1 Oscillospiraceae bacterium
GGCTGCGCGCTGGGGGAGGCGTATCTGCGCCTCGGCGACGACGGGACCGTCCAGACCGGCGTCCAGGTGACGGCGGACCGCCCCTGCACGCTGTACACGGCGCTGTACGATGAAAACGGGCGGTTTCTGGGCCTGAAGACGCAGGACGTGGCGGCCGGCGCGCTCGAAACCAGCGTGTCCGCCGCATTGCTTGCCCCGCAGGACGCAGACGGGATCTATGCCCGCTTTTTCCTGACCGCGCCGGACCGGCAGACCCCGCTGGCGGAGGGCACGATCGCGACGGCGTCCGGGGTGTATGCCGCGCTGTACGCGGACGGAACGCTGGTGTTCCAGTGCAGCAATCAGGCCGATCCGGAGCGCGGCGCGGCCACGGTGTTCCCGGTGGCGCTGGAGGGGTACGATGTGAAGTATGTGAGTGGAGAAGGCTATGTCAGCGCAAGCCCCTGGTATGCGCATCGGGATGAGATTCTCCGGGTCGATTTCGCCGATCCGGTTCGCCCCCTGTCTACAAAAGGCTGGTTTACGGGATGCGCGAATCTGAATGAGATCAAAAACATAAACCGGTTGGACACCTCCGCCGTGACGGATATGGGCTGGATGTTCCGAGGCTGCAGCGGCCTGACCGCGCTGGACCTGAGCGGCTTTGACACCTCCGCCGTGACGGATATGGGCGATATGTTCTACGGCTGCAGGGGCCTGACCGCGCTGGACCTGAGCGGCTTTGACACCTCCGCCGTGACGGATATGCGCTATGTGTTCTACGGCTGCTCCGCGCTTCACACCATCTATGCCTCTGACTGTTTTTCCACGGATGCGGTCACACACAGTTGGGGTATGTTTTCCGAATGTACCTCCCTGGTCGGCGGAAACGGCACCGCCTATGACTCCGCTCACACAGACAAGGCCTACGCCCGCATTGACCGGCCAGGTACGCCCGGCTATTTTACCGAAAAAACAGTTTGACCCACGCACACGGGGCCGCCTCGGATGAGGCGGCCCCAGTGTTTTTTCCGTGTTTGGCGCAGTTCCATGTGATCCGGGCTGTTGCGAAAGCTGCGGAAGGGGCAAGCCCCTTCCCTACATGGTGTGGTTTCTCTTTTCTTTTCCACCATATATTGTAGGGAGTGGGCTTGCCCCTTCCGCTTTGCTTTGGGCCTGGTATGTGCCCGAAGGCCTCACTTCATCTCCCGCCGCCGGGCCAGGTTGATCATGCCCTCCTGCATGTCGTTCAGCTCCCGGAGGAGCTTGCCCGCACCGTAGGCGGTGCAGGCCAGGGTGTCGTCCACCACCACGGCTTCGATGCCTGTGCGGCTGGTGATGAGTTTGTCCAGGCCCCAGAGGAGGCTGCCGCCGCCGGACATGACGATGCCGTTCACGGACAGGTCCGCCACCAGTTCGGGGGGCGTGCGCTCCAGGACCATGTGGATGGTCTCCAGCAGCTTTTCCACCGGCTCGGTCATGGCCTCGATCATGTCGTTGGAGTTGACGGTGACGGCTTTGGGCAGGCCGGTGAGCAGGTCGCGGCCCTTGACCTCTCTGGTCTCCACTTCGCTGCGGAGGTAGACGCAGCCGATGGAGCGCTTGAGTTCTTCGGCGGTGCGTTTTCCGATCAATACATTGTGCCTGCGGCGTATGTATTTCACGATCGCCTCGTCAAATTCATCGCCCGCCGTGGTGATGGACTCGCACTCCGCCACGCCGCCCAGGGACACGACTGCCACTTCGGTGGTACCGCCGCCGATGTCCACCACCATGTGGCCGTCGGGCTTGGAGATGTCGATGCCCGCGCCGGTGGAGGTGCAGACCGCCTTTTCCACCAGATAGACCTTTCTGGCTCCGGCCTCGATCACCGCGTCGATGGTGGCGCGCTCCTCCACGCCCGTGATCTTGCTGGGGACGCAGACGATGACCCTGGGTTTGAAGAAGCTGAAACTGGTGACCCGGCTGATGAGTTCCTGGAGCATCCTGGTGGTCATGTCGTAGTCGGAGACCACGCCGCCCACGATGGGGTGGATGGCCACGATGTCCGCCGGGGTGCGGCCCAGCATCTTCTGGGCCTCCTCGCCGACTTTCAGCAGCTTGCCGCTGACCTTGTTCACCGCCACGACGGTGGGTTCGCGCACGGCGACGCCCTTGCCCCGGACGTAGATCAGGGTGCTGGTGGTCCCCAGGTCGATGGCGATGTCGCGTTCAAAAAAGAGCATATTGGTTCACCTCGTCAGTATCATAACCGCTTTCCGCAAGCTTTAATCACGGCCCCGGGCCACGGTGGCGCAGACCACCTGGGATGCGCCGCCCTCCAGCAGGGTCCGGGCACACTCGGAGAGGGTGGCCCCGGTGGTCACGATGTCGTCGATCAGCAGGATGCGCCGCCCCTGGATCAGCTCCGCGTCCGCCACCCGGTAGGCCCCGGAGATGTTGGCCCGGCGCTTTTCCGCCGAACCCACGCCGGACTGCTTTTCCGCATTGCGCACCTTGTCCAGAGTGCTGACCGCCACGTCCTGCAGCTCCAGCGCGGCGGCCTGGGCCAGCAGCATGGCCTGGTCGTAGCCCCGCTCCCGCAGCCGCTCCCGGCTCAGGGGCACCCAGGAGATCAGGTCGTACTGGCCCCGCAGATTGGCCCGGATGCAGTCGGCCAGCAGACGGCCGAAGGTGCCCGCGTAGCCGCTGCTGCCCTGGAACTTATAGCGCAGCAGGGCCTCGCGCACCCGATCCTCGTAGTACAGGGCGGAGACGCAGAGGCGGAAGAAGTCGCCGTGCTGTGCGCCCCCGTCCTCCGTGTAGGGCAGATTGGCCCGACAGGCGGGACAGAGCAGGTTGTTGTTGCTTTTCACCAGCCGACGGCAGAACGCGCACTTCGGCGGAAACAGCAGGTCCAGAAGCCCGGAAATCAGTCGCCCCATGTCGCTCCCTTTCTCATGTGCCTTCGGCCAGTCTGGCGCGCAGGCCGCTGTATCGTTTGGACTGTCTGTGGTTGTCGATCATCCGGTCCACCAGCCGCTCGTCCCCCACCAGAATCAGCAGTTCCCGGGCGCGGGTGACGGCGGTGTAGAGCACGCCCCGGTACATCAGCGGGGGCGGGCCGCCGCAGAGACAGAGGATGACGGCCCGGTATTCGCTGCCCTGGGATTTGTGGACGGTCATGGCCCAGGCGTGTTCCAGCTCCGAAAGCAGGTCGAAGCCATAGACCACGCTGCGCCCGTCATAGTCCACGGTCAGGGTCTCCGTGTTGGGGTCGATGGCGCGGATGTAGCCGATGTCGCCGTTGAAGACCCCGGTGCCGGAGAGGCGGCTTTGTTCATTTGTCCATACTATATCATAGTTATTTCTGATTTGCATCACCCGATCCCCCACCCGGAAGACCCGGCTGCCGGTTTTTTTCTCGGCCTTGCCCGCCGCAGGGGGGTTCAGCGCCTGTTGCAGCGCCTCGTTGAGGCTGGCCACGCCCGCCGTGCCCCGGCGGGTGGGGGTCAGGACCTGGATCTCCTCCGGGCGGATGCCCATGTTTTTGGGCAGACGCTGGGCGCAGAGCTGCACCGTCAGGGCCACCGCGTCGGCCTGGCGCGCTCGGCGCAGGAAAAAGAAGTCCCCCTTGTTAGCCCGGATGTCCGGGTGTTCCCCGGCGTTGATCTGGTGGGCATAGCGGACGATGCGGCTGTCGGCGGTCTGGCGGAAGATCTCCGTCAGGCGCACCACCGCCGCCGTGTTGGAGCGCAGGATGTCCAGGAACACGTTCCCCGGCCCCACGCTGGGCAGTTGGTCCGCGTCCCCCACCAGCACCAGACGGCAGGACCCCGGCAGGGCGTCCAGCAAAGCGCTCATCAGCTCAATGTCGATCATGGAGCATTCGTCCAGAATCAGCGCGTCGCATTTCAGCAGGTTTTCCGCGTTGCGCTTGAAGCTCAGATCAAAGCTGTCCTCCTCGTAGCCCGCCTCCAGCAGCCGGTGGATGGTCTGGGCCTCCCGGCCGGTCAGTTCGCTGAGGCGCTTGGCGGCCCGCCCAGTGGGAGCGGCCAGCAGCACCCGCAGGCCCAGCTGCTCAAACAGGGCGATGATGGCCCGGACGGTGGTGGTCTTGCCGGTGCCGGGGCCGCCGGTAATCAGCAGAAGCTGGTGCCGCGCCGCCAGTTCCAGGGTCCGGCGCTGCATGGGGGCGTAGTGGATCTGCTGCTCCCGTTCGATGGCCTCCAGCAGGCCCTCCAGGTCCGCCTTGCGCTCGGCTTTGACCCGGGCCATGGCCCGCAGCCGCTCCGCCGCCCGGGTCTCCGCCCGGTAGAGCGATTCCAGATAACAGGCCTGACAGCCCGCCACCGGCTCGCAGACCACCTCCCCGGCGTCGATGAGCAGGTCCAGCCCCTCCTCCACCGGCGTGGGCGGGATGTCCAGCAGTTGGGCCGTGGCCAGAATCAGCTTCTCCCGGGGGATGAACACATGGCCGTTGCCGGAGTTGTGCAGCAGCTCGAAGCTGACGGCGGCGGTGATGCGCTCTTCGCTGTCCCCGTCCAGACCCAGCTCCAGGGCCAGGCGGTCCGCCTCCGCAAACTGTGCCCCGATGTGGCGGGCGCAGAGCAGATAGGGATTCTCCCGCAGCTCCGCCAGAGCCTTGTCGCCGTAGGAGCGGTACAGCCGCATGGCGAACTTGGGCTGGATGCCGTGGGCGCTGAGGAACTCCATCAGGTGCCGCAGCCCCAGCTGCCAGTGCAGGGCCTCGCTGATCTCCTTTGCTTTTTTCAGGCTGATGCCCCGCAGCTCCGCCAGGCGCTCCGGCTCGTGCTCCATGACCTCCAGTGCCTTGGCCCCGAAGGCGGAGACGATGACCGAAGCGGTGGCCGGTCCCACGCCCCGGACGGCGCGGCTGGCCAGGTATTCATAGACCGCCTCCGCCCCGGTGGGCAGTTTCCGCTCCGCGTACTCCGCCTGGAACTGGGGGCCATAGCTGGAGTGGTTGACATAAGTTCCAGAGAGCGTCAGCCGCTCCCCCGGCGCAGCAAAGGGCAGACAGCCGGTGACGGTGACGGACTTGCCGTCCTCCGTCTCCAGCTGGAGCACCGTATAGCCGTTTTCCTCGTTGGTGAAGATGATCTCGCCGACCGTGCCGGAGAGTTCCGTCTGCGCTTTTGTCTCCATGTGCGTCCTCATATCCTCTTCCGATAATCGCCGCGCCGACGGCCCCAGCAGCCGGGTCCAGCACTGCCACAGCAGCAGACCCAGGCTCTCCGTCAGCAGCGCGGCGGCGGCAGCCCGCAAAAGCATGGCCCTCCCCCCTCCATCCCCATGCTATGGGAAAGAGGGGAAGCGCGTCATAAGACCTTGGCCAGAAATTCCCCGGTGGCGCTCTCCGGGCAGTGGGCGCAGGCCTCCGGCGTGCCGGCGAAGACCAGGTGGCCGCCCTTGTCGCCCCCCTCGGGGCCCAGGTCGATGATGTGATCGGCGCATTTGATCACGTCCAGGTTGTGCTCGATCACCACTACGGTGTTGCCGGCCTCGGTGAGCTTGTCCAGCACCTCGATCAGCCGGTGTACGTCCGCCATGTGCAGCCCGGTGGTGGGCTCGTCCAGCACATAGACCGTGCGCCCGGTGCTGCGGCGGCTCAGCTCCGTGGCCAGCTTCACCCGCTGGGCCTCGCCCCCGGATAGGCTGGTGGAGCTCTGCCCCAGCGTGATATAGCCCAGGCCCACGTCGTAGAGGGTCTGGATCTTCTCCCGGATGCGGGGCAGGTGCTCAAAGAAGCGCAGGGCGTCCTCCACCGTCATGTCCAGAACCTCGGCGATGTTCTTGCCCTTGTAGCGCACCTCCAGCGTCTCCCGGTTGTAGCGCGCCCCCTTGCAGACCTCGCAGGGGACGTACACGTCCGGGAGGAAGTGCATCTCAATCTTCAGCAGCCCGTCGCCGGAGCAGGCCTCGCAGCGGCCGCCCCGCACGTTGAAGGAGAAGCGCCCCGGCCCGTAGCCCCGGACCCTGGCCTCCTGGGTCTCGGAGAACAGGTCCCGGATCAGGCTGAATACCCCGGTGTAGGTGGCGGGGTTGGAGCGGGGGGTGCGCCCGATGGGGCTCTGGTCGATGGCGATGATCTTGTCCACCTGGTCCAGGCCCTCCACGCCGTCGCTCTGGCCGGGCCGGGTCCTGGCCCGGTTCAGGCGGCTGGCCAGCGTTTTATAAAAGATCTCGTTGATCAGACTGGACTTCCCGCTGCCGGAAACGCCGGTGACGCAGGTGAAGACCCCCAGGGGGATGTCCACGTCGATGCCTTTCAGGTTGTTCTCCCGTGCCCCCCGGATGCGGAGGAACTTGTCCGTGAGGGGACGGCGATGCGCCGGGACGGGGATGCGCTTCCGGCCGCTGAGGTAGTCGCCGGTGATGCTGCGGGGGGCGGCGCAGATGTCCGCCACACTCCCCTGCCCCACCAGCTCCCCGCCGTGGACCCCCGCGCCGGGGCCGATGTCGATGATGTGGTCGGCGGCGTACATGGTGTCCGTGTCGTGCTCCACCACGATCAGGCTGTTGCCCAGGTCCCGGAGGCGTTTCAGCGTCTCGATGAGCCGGGCGTTGTCCCGCTGGTGCAGGCCGATGGAGGGCTCGTCCAAAATGTAGAGTACGCCCATCAGACTGCTGCCGATCTGGGTGGCCAGGCGGATGCGCTGGGATTCGCCGCCGGAGAGGCTGCCGGAGGCCCGGGAGAGGGTCAGGTATTGTAGCCCCACGCTGCGGAGGAAGTCCAGCCGGGAGCGGATTTCTTTCAAAATCTGCTCCGCGATCATGCGCTTCTGGCCCGTCAGCTCCAGCCGGTCCAGGTGGACGATGGCCTCTTCCACGGAGAGGTCGGTGTAGGACATGATGTCCATGCCCCCCACCGTGACGGCCAGGGCCTCTTTTTTCAGGCGGCGGCCCTGGCACTGGGGACAGGGGGCCTCGCTCATGCACTGTTCCAGCTCGTCCCGGGACCACTGGCTCTGGGTCTCGCTGTAGCGCCGCTCCAGGTTGCGGACAATGCCCTCAAAGGGCTGGGACATGAGCCCCTGTCCGTTCCGGCGGGCGTAATGGATTTGCAGCTTTTCGCCTCTCGTGCCGTAGAGCAGGGCGTCCAGGGCCTCCGGGGAGAAGTCGGCGATGGGCGTGTCCAGCGTGAAGCCGTAGCGCTCCCCCAGGGCCCTGTAGTACATGACGGCGATGCTCTCGTCCTTGGTGTTGTTCCAGCCCATGGCGTTCACCGCGCCCTGGGCCAGGGAGCGACTGCGGTCCGGGATCACCAGCTCCGGGTCCATGCGGCGCTGGATGCCCAGGCCGCTGCAAGTGGGACAGGCCCCGAAGGGGTTGTTGAAGGAGAAAAGGCGGGGCGTCAGTTCCTCGATGGAGATGCCGCAGTCGTCGCAGGCGTAGTTCTGGGAAAAGTGCAGCTCCCGCTCCCCGGCCTCGTCCTTCACGATGACGTTCACCAGACCCCCGCCCAGCTTCGCGGCAGTCTCCACCGCGTCGGTCAGGCGGCGGTTCAGGTCCGGCTTGACCACCAGGCGGTCCACAATCACCTCGATGCTGTGCTTTTTGCGCTTCTCCAGGCTGATGTCCTCGGAGAGCTCGTAGACCGTGCCGTCCACTCTGGCGCGGACATAGCCCGCTTTTCTGGCGTCCTCCAGAATCTTCTGGTGTTCGCCCTTCTTCCCCCGGACCACGGGGGCCAGAATCTGGAGCTTCGCCCCGGCGGGCAGGGCCAGCACCTGGTCCACGATCTGGTCCACGGTCTGCTGGCGGATCTCCTTGCCGCAGTTGGGGCAGTGGGGCACCCCCACCCGCGCCCAGAGCAGACGGAGATAGTCGTAGATCTCCGTCACGGTGCCAACGGTGGAGCGGGGGTTGCGGCTGGTGGTCTTCTGGTCGATGGAGATGGCCGGGGACAGGCCGTCGATGCTGTCCACGTCCGGCTTGTCCATCTGGCCCAGGAATTGCCGGGCGTAGGAAGAAAGGCTCTCCACATAGCGGCGCTGGCCCTCCGCATAGATCGTGTCGAAGGCCAAAGAGGACTTGCCGCTGCCGCTGAGACCCGTCATCACCACCAGCTTGTCCCGGGGGATGACCACGTCGATGTTTTTCAGATTGTTCTGTCTTGCACCTTTGATGAAAATGCTGTCCTGCATGTTGTCTGTTACTCCTGTATCGTAAGGTCTGCCGCCGTGCCCCCCACCAGCGCCAGCAGCGCGCCGGGAGCAAGCTCCACCTGCGCGCCGATCTTCCCGGCGCTGACGCAGATGCTGTCATAGGCCAGGGCGCTCCGGTCCAGGACCGTGGGGAACTGCTTTTTCATGCCGATGGGGCTGCACCCGCCCCGGACGTAGCCGGTCAGGGGCGTCAGCTCGCTGAGGCGCAGCATGGCGACGGACTTCTCCCCCACCGCTTTCGCCGCCTTTTTCAGGTCCAGCTCCCGCAGCACCGGGATGTCAAAGACATAGTAGCGGCAACTTGCGCCCACCGTCACAAGGGTCTTGAACACCCGCGCCGGGTCCTGCCCCAGCAGCGCCGCCACCGTCGCCCCGTCCACCGGCCCGTCCCCGTGGGGATAGGCGTGGGGCGTGTAGGGGATCTTCTTCTGTTCCAGCAGGCGCATGACGTTGGTTTTTTGTTCTTTCATGGTTCGGTCATACCAAAGTCTCCAGTACGGCTCGCACCGTCGCAACCGCAATGGGCGATTCCGTCTCCTGGAGGAAACCTTCGTCTCCGGTGACGACCTTTTCGGCTCCGGCCTGTTTCGCGCAGACCGCCAAAACGGCATCTTCAAAGTCCTTCATCGCCGTGCCCAACGCGGTGGAGCAAATCTCGGCGTTGACCTCCGCCACCTCAAATACGGCCATCAGGTTCCAGATCGCTTCTCTGGCCTTTCCGTCGCCGATCCGCTTACGGAGGATATAGTAGATGTCCGTGATGCTGTTGGCGGATATGACGCCCTCGATCCGCTCCTGTGCGACAGCCAGGATCAGCGCTTGCGCGTCCCGGTACTCCCGCCGCTCAGCGATGGCGTCGATCAGTACATTTGTGTCAAACGCGATTTTCACGACAGGCGCTCCTCCCGCTCGGCGTCGAGATCAACGCTGTCATTGAGCAGACCGAACAGCGCCTTCGCCGCCTCCACCTTATCGGGCTTTGCGGTGGTCAGCCTTGCAAGCAGCCGTCCGTTTTGTGTGATGAAAATATCCTGTGTGCCAACCATGGAGACGTATTTTCCCGTGTTGGCTTTCAGTTCTGCAAGCGAAATCTGCCTCATAGCATCCAGCTCCCTTTCCCGGTTTTGCTTCTCCTGTGACCGTTTCGTAGCGGAACAGACCTGCATTGTGCAACGAAAGCAGCGTTGCACAGAAGGTTTGCCTTCCCTTCCGGTCCAGCAGCAGCATGACGTTGGTTTTGTTCTCTTTCATCTGTCTGTTCTCCCGGACACCTTACACCCGTGCCTGGGCTACGCTGTTTTCATACAGCTCATGCGGCGCGATATCCTGTCCGTCGCGCCATTCGATTCCCGTACCGTCCGGCAACAGGCGTACCGCCTGAAAATAGTGCGCGTCCCGCAGTTGGCCATACCAGGGGCCGGTGGCATAGGGGGCCACGTCGAACATCCGCACCTCGCCGGTCTCGTATGCCAGCCGCAGCTTCAACGGAAAAACCGGCTCCACAGAAACAAGTCTCGGTTGCAGCATGACAGGCCGCCTCCTCAGCGCAAGGGGTCAATGCGGAAGAACTGCTCGCCGTGGGACAGCAGCTTCCAGTTGGCCTCCAGCAGCTTCATTTGTATCTGTCACACATATTCGGCGATTGCCTGTTCCACCGCCGTATTCAGGGTGACACCCCTGGCCTTTGCGACAGCTGTGAGCTTTTTGTGCAGATCGGGAGAAATCCGAACGTGAAACATACCGCTGTATTCCTTCTGCGGTTCTTTTCCGATTTCAGCGCAAAAGGCGAGGTAGTCATCAACAGCAGCGTGAAAGGCGTCTTCGATTTTCCGGGCGTCTTCAGAACTGAAATCCACCAAATCGTCAATGCCCAGAATCGTCCCGTAAAACAGCTTATCCTCCACCGAGTATTCCGGTTTTGCGCTGTATCCTTTATAGTGCAGCAGATTGTCGTGATTCATATATGACCATGCTCCTTCAAAAACTTTACCGCAGCTTCAACCGCTCCCTTTATCATGGTATCGCCCGGATGCGGTTTGTGCAGCAACAGGATTGCCTTTGTCTCCGGGTGATAAAACTTCACCCGCGACCCGGAAGTCGCTCCCTTGTTTGACTCCAGGTAACCAAAATGCGCCATAATCCTTCTCAATTCCGAAAAGCGGAAACCGGATGGTGTGGGCTGCTTGCATAGCTTTTCAATCAGTGTTTCGATTCTGCTCATGTTCAGGCGCTCCATTCAGCTTATCATGATTATCCCGTTTTTCTCCAATATACGAATCACTTGATCAGCATCGCGTCTCCGAAGGAGAAAAACCGATACCTCCGCTCCACGGCCTCCCGGTAGGCGCTCAGGATGTGCTCCCGGCCCGCCAGGGCGGAGACCAGCATGATCAGGGTGCTCTCCGGCAGGTGGAAGTTCGTCACCAGCGCGTCCACGCATTTGAAGCGGTACCCCGGATAGATGAAGATGTCGGTCCAGCCGCTTTTCGCCTCCAAGCTGCCGTCGGCATTGGCGAAGCTCTCCAGCGTCCGGCAGCTGGTGGTGCCCACGGCCACGACGCGCCCGCCGGATTGCCGGGTCTCGTTGACGACGCGGGCGGTCTCCTCCGGGACCATGCAGAATTCGGCGTGCATCGTGTGGTCCAGCACGTTTTCCTCCTTCACCGGGCGGAAGGTGCCGAGCCCCACGTGGAGGGTGAGGTAGCAGAGCTTCACGCCCTTGTCCGCGATCTCCTGCAACAGTTCCTTTGTGAAATGCAGCCCGGCGGTGGGGGCCGCTGCGGAGCCCAGCGCCCGGGAATAGACGGTCTGATAGCGCTCCCGGTCGGCCAGCTTTTCTTTGATGTAGGGGGGCAGGGGCATCTCCCCCAGGCGCTCCAGCACCTCCAGGAAAATACCCGCGTACTGAAAGCGCACCAGGCGCTTGCCGTCGGGCAGTTCCGCCTCCACGGTGGCCCGCATTGCCCCGTCGCCGAAGTCCACCACGGCCCCGGGGCGCAGCTTCTTCCCCGGACGGACCAGGCACTCCCAGCGGTCGTCCCCCAGGTCCCGCAGCAGCAGCACCTCACTCTCGCCCCCGCCGGGCAGCCGCCGCCCGATCAGGCGGGCGGGGAGGACCCGGGAGTCGTTCATCACCAGGCAGTCCCCCGGACGCAGATAGTCCGGCAGGTCCCGGAAAAAGCGATGCTCCGTATGGCCGTCGCCGCGGTCCAGCACCAGCAGCCGGGAGGCGTCCCGGCGCTGGAGAGGGGTCTGCGCAATCAGTTCGGGGGGGAGTTCATAATAAAAATCGGAAGTCTTCATTTGCACCGTTCCATCATCCCAGGGAGCCGTAGCTCAGGCCCACGCCGGTGTAGTAAAAGCCCAGAATGTCCGTGTAGCTCTTATGGTATTGCTCGGCCATGGCCCAGGCCCCCCACTGGCTGAGGCCCAGCCGGTGGCCGTAGGCCCCCTTGTTCCAGACCGCGCCCTCGTAGGGGTCGTAGACGCCCCGGAGGTAGGGCACATAGCTGCCCGTCACGTTCTCGCTGTTCAGGGTCATGCCCCCGTCGGCGGCGGCATACATGGCGTTGGCCACGCTGCCGTTGTAGCTGAGGTACTGGTTGGCCGTGGCGTTCACGGCCGCGTTCACGGCGCTGTTCTCCGTGTCACCCAAATAGGCCTGGCTGTTGGTGTCGTTGCTCAGGTCGAAACCCTGGCCGTAATAGGAGGTGCTGTAGAGCATATGATACATGGCGTAGCTCCTGACGCAGACGGCCTGGGCTTTCAGTGCCTCCAGGGGGAAGGCGGAGCTCATTTCGGCGGCCACCACGCCCACGGTGTAGCGCTCGATGTCCAGGACGTTGATGACCGTCAGCTTCTCGTTGCCCAGGTCGGCCACGCCGATGTCGCCGCAGTAGACCCGCCCGTTGAAGCGGGTGCGGGTCACCTGGCCCGACCAGGCGGGCAGCGGGTGGACGGCCAGGTAGTCGTTGGCCCCGCTGAAGGCGGCGGAGAACAGGGGCTTGTTGCTGCCGTCCACATAGACGCCGATCCCCGTGGCTCCCAGGGGTTTCAGCGTAACCGTCGTCTTGTCGGTGGTGATGAGCGCGCCGTTGCTGTCCCGATAGGGGACGAAGACCCGGCCCCCGCTGAAATAGCCGAAGGAGAAGCCCTGGCCCTGGACGTTCTGGAGCGTCACGGTTCGGACGGTGTTGTCCCAGCCGAAGTTGAAGTTGAGGCCCACCCGCACACGGGTGGAGAGGATGCGGACGCTGCCCCCGGTGGAGACCAGGCCGCCGCCGCCCTTGTAGTCCCGTGCGTCCACCTGCTGCAGCCCGTCGCCGGTCAGGGCGTAGAGATAGCCCTGACCCAGCTGGGAGACGTTGCCGTCCCCGTCGATGGCGTAGGAGCTGGCCAGGGGTACGGTCAGGTCCCCGTTGACGTAGTATTGCCGCATGGCTTCGGCGCTGATCGGCATGACCGCGCAGAGCAAAATCACGACAGACAGGAAAAAGAGTGCAGTTCGTTTCATAACATTCCCCAGTTGACGCTCCCTTACAGGCGTGCTATAATTCGTAGAAAAACCTTTGGCGCGCATGGAATCTTATATATTATATCGGAAAACTGGCCCGGGCGCAAGAGCAATGTCAGCAAAAGGCGGCATTTCGTCCCCCCGGAACAGCCTTCGGAAAGGATGCTTTATGGAAAAGTACAAAGTTGGCGTCATTGGCTGCACCGGCATGGTGGGCCAGCGCTTCATCTCCCTGATCGAGAATCATCCCTGGTTCGAGCTGACGGCCATCGCCGCCAGCAGCCGCAGCGCGGGCAAGACCTACGGCGAGGCCGCCGGGAAGCGCTGGGCCATCGACCGCCCCTTCCCCGAAAAGTACCGCGACATGGTCATCCGGGATGCAGACGCGGACAAGTCCGCCATTGCCCAGGCTGTGGACTTTGTCTTCTGCGCGGTGGATATGCCGAAAGATGAGATCCTGGCCCTGGAGGAGGCCTACGCCCGGCTGGAGTGCCCCGTGGTCTCCAACAACTCCGCCAACCGCTGGACCCCGGACGTGCCCATGGTCATCCCCGAGGTCAACCCGGAGCACATCGCCGTCATCGACGACCAGCGCCGCCGCCTGGGCACAAAGCGCGGCTTCATCGCCGTCAAGAGCAACTGCTCCATCATGAGCTACGTCCCAGCCCTCACCCCCCTGCGGGACTTCGGCATCCAGGACGTGCTGGTCTGCACCTATCAGGCCATTTCCGGCGCGGGCAAGACCTTTGAGACCTGGCCGGAGATGGTGGACAATGTGATCCCCTACATCGGCGGCGAGGAGGAAAAGAGCGAGCGCGAGCCGCTGAAGGTCTGGGGCAAGGTCGAAAACGGCGTCATTCAGACGGCGGAGGCCCCCCGCTTCACCGCCCAGTGCATCCGCGTCCCGGTGAGCAACGGGCACCTGGCCTGCGTCTTCGTCCGCTTTGCCAACAAGCCCACGAAAGAGCAGATTCTGGAGCGCTGGAACCGCTACGCCGGGGAGACCCACGACCTGGCCCTGCCCACCGCGCCGAAGCAGTTCCTGAACTACTTCACCGAGGACAACCGGCCCCAGACCCGTCTGGACCGGGACCTGGAGGGCGGCATGGCCGTGTCCCTGGGCCGTCTGCGGGAGGACAGCCAGTACGACTACAAGTTCGTCGGCCTGAGCCACAACACCCTGCTGGGCGCCGCCGGCGGCGGCGTGGAGCTGGCGGAGCTGCTCTGCGCGAAGGGGTACATCGACCACAGAGCATAATTCCAAAATATCGCTGAAAAGCGCCTGTCCGGGTTCGTTCGGACAGGCGCTTTTTGTGATTCGTGTTATGCCAGCGGCTTGCGCGGCAGGATGCACTTGGCCGGGCAGACCTTCACGCAGGTCTGGCAGCCGACGCACTTTTCCGGGTCGATGACGGGCAGGTCGTCCACCATGGTGATGGCCTTTTCCGGGCACTTGATGGAGCAGACGGAGCAGCCGAAGCAGCCGGCCGTGCATTTTTCCGTGACGACGTTTTTGCCTTTGTAGTGGTTGGAACACTTGACCACCACGGGGGTGCTCTCCGCCCGGATGGAGATGATGTGCTGGGGGCAGGTGCGGACGCAGATGCCGCAGGCGATGCAGCGGTCGGGGTCCACACGGGCCAGGGTGTCCACCACATGAATGGCGTCCTCCGGGCAGGCCCGCTCACAGTCGCCGTAGCCCAGGCAGCCGTAGGCGCATTTTTTGTCGCCGGAGAAGAGCAGCTTGGCGGCGGCGCAGGTCTTTTCGCCCTGGAAGTCGTCTTTGCGGCCCGTGACGCCGCAGTCGCCCCGGCAGTGGACAAAGGCGCTCTGCTTCACAATGGCCCCGACCTCCCGGCCCAGGACCTGGCCGATGGCCTCCGCCGTGGCGGGGCCGCCGGGGGCGCAGAGGTTGATGGGGGTGCTCTCGTCCTCGACGATGGCGGCGGCGTAACCGTCGCAGCCGGGATAGCCGCAGCCGCCGCAGTTGGCGCCGGGCAGGCACTCGCGCACTTTCGGGATGCGCTCGTCCACCTGGACGGCCATGAGCTTGCTGGCGACGGAGAGCAGCACGGCGCAGACGACGCCGATGCCGGCGACGACCACGACGGCGGTGATGATGGGACTCATGTACGCGCTCCCTCCTTAACCAAAGATGTTTTCAATGACCCCGGCGAAGCCGAAGAAGGCCACGGACAGAATCGCGGCGGAGATCAGGGTGATGGGCATACCCTTGAAAGCCGGGGGCGCGTCGTTGTCCTCGATGCGGGCGCGGATGCCGGAGAACAGCAGCATGGCCATCAGGAAGCCCACGCCGGAGCCGAAGGCGTTGGCAAGGGCCTGGACATAGCCCGCGCCGAAAGTGGCCGCGTCGATGTAGTTGTCCACATTGGCGATGCAGACGCCCAGCACCGCGCAGTTGGTGGTGATCAGGGGCAGATAGACGCCCAGGGAGGCGTGGAGGCCGGGGATGTGCTTTTTCAACACAATCTCCACCAGCTGCACCAGGGCCGCGATGACCAGGATGAAGACGATGGTCTGCATATAGCCCAGGCCGTTTTGATCCAGAACGAAGTGCTGGATGGGATAGGTCACGACGGTGGCCAGCAGCATGACGAAGATGACCGCGATACTCATACCCAGGGCGGAGTCAAACTTCTTGCTGACGCCCAGGAAGGGGCAGATGCCCAAAAACTGCTGGAGCACATAGTTGTTGATGAAGACGGCGGTCAGAATGATGGCGAAAATGGCCTTGACGCTCATACCTGCACCCCCTCTTTCTCACACTGGGCCTTGTCGCCGCCGCAGGACGCCGCCATGGGGCAGGTCTCGCAGCCGCCGTCGAAGTCCCTCTTCACCGGCTTGTGCCTGGCCCACTTGTTCACCGCAGCGATCAGGCAGCCGAAGACGAAGAAGCCGCCGGGGGCCATGGTGAGGATGGAGATGTGGTTGTCCTTGAGGACGGGGATCTCGATGCCGTACCAGGTGCCGTTGCCGAAGATCTCCCGGATGGAGGCCATGACGAACAGGGTCAGCGTGAAGCCGATGCCCATGCCGATGGCGTCCAGCGTGGAGTCCAGGACGGAATGCTTGTTGGCGAAGGCCTCCGCCCGGCCCAGGATGATGCAGTTGACCACGATCAGGGGCAGGTAAATACCCAGGGCCTTGTAGATGTCGTAGGCGTAGGCGTTCAGGACCATCTGCACCAGCGTGACGAAGGTGGCGATGGTGACGATGTAGCAGGGGATGCGCACCTTTTCACTGATGACGTTGCGCAGCAGCGAAATGACGATGTTGCTGCCCAGCAGCACCGCCGTGGCGGCCACGCCCATGCCGAAGGCGTTGCTGGCCTGGGTGGAGACGGCCAGCGTGGGACAGGTGCCCAGCACCAGCACCAGCACCGGGTTCTCCTTGATGATGCCGTTGGTCAGCGTTTGCAGCTTACCCATAGTTCCGCCCCTCCTTTCACCGGTTCAGCAGCGCGTAGGCTGCGAAGACCGAACGCATGGAATTGAGATAATGTGTACTGGAGATGGTCGCGCCGCTGACGGCGTCCACCGTGTCGATGGTCTCCGCCGTGACGCCCACCCACTGGCTGCGGTAGGGTTCGTCGGCGGTCTTGGAGCCCATGCCGGCGGTCTCCTTGTGGTCCTGGGTCACGGTGCTGAGCACCGCGCCCTCCGGGCTCAGGCCCACCACCAGCTTCATGGTGCCCTTGCCGCCGTAGCCGTTGCCCGTCACCATGAAGACGTAGCCCGCGCCGTTGTCGGCGGCATAGACCTGGGTGACGAAATTCTTCGTCCCGTCTTCCAATACGTCGGGCAGGTCCACGTCCAGCTCGGTGAAGCTGTCGGCCTCCGGCAGAACGGCCTGCCGGGCCTTCGCCTCCTCGGCGGCCACGGTGTCCGCGATGATGGGGGCCGTCAGGGAATTGAAGTAGCCCAGCAGCGCGGCGCAGACCAGACAGATCGCGGTCAGCACGGCGATGGGCAGGACGAAATCGGTTTTCACAGTGCCTGTCTTGCTCATTTCGTCTCACCTCCCAGGGGTTTGCTGCGGGTCCACTTGCTGATGTAGGGGGTCAGGATGTTCATCAGCAGGATGGAGAAGCTGACGCCCTCCGGGTAGTTGCCGAAGAAGCGGATCAGGCAGGTGATCAGGCCGCAGCCCACGCCGAAGACCACGCGGCCCCAGGCGGTGCTGGGCGTGGTGGCGTAGTCCGTCGCCATGAAGATCGCGCCCAGGAACAGGCCCCCGGCCAGAATCTCCGCCAGGGCGAAGGCCGGGCCGCGCAGCAGCAGGGCCAGCACAAAGACCGTGCAGATGAAGCTCACCGGCGTGTGCCAGGTGATGACCCGGCGGGCCAGCAGATAGACGCCGCCCAGCAGCAGCGCCAGGGCGCTGGTCTCGCCCAGGCAGCCGGGCACCGCGCCCAGGAAGAGCTGCAAGGGGGTGTAGCCCACCAGCGCGCCGTTTTTCAGCCCGGCCAGCGGCGTGGCGGAGCTGACCGCGTCCACCAGGTTCGGGGACACCCAGGCGGCCATGGCGGAGGAAAAGGCCAGGAACATGACGATACGGGCGGTGATGGCGGGGTTGGCAAAGTTGTGGCCGATGCCGCCGAAGAGCTGCTTCACGACGAGGATCGCCACGGCGCAGCCCACCAGCGCCATCCACAGGGGGATGCCCACCGGCAGGTTCAGGGCCAGGATCAAGCCGGTGACGGCGGCGGAGCAGTCGGCCACGGTGACGGGGCGCTTCATGCCCCACTGGAACAGCCACTCCAGCCCCACGCAGGCCGCCACGCAGAAGACCTCCACCAGCAGCGCACGCGCACCGAAGAACAGCACGCTGGCCGCCACGGCGGGCAGCAGGGCGATCAGCACGTCCCGCATGAGGGAGGCGGTGGTGTCCTTGGCCCGGATGTGGGGGGAGACGGATACGATCAGATTATCCATGTTGCGCTTCTCCCTTCTTCTCGGCTTCCTTCTTCGCCTTGGCCGCAGCCTCGGCCTTGATCCGGTCGGTGTACTTGCGCAGCTCGCCCTTCGCCAGCTTGTTCACCTGGACCAGCGGGCGGCGGGCCGGGCAGATGTAGGCGCAGCAACCGCACTCCATGCAGAGATCCACCCGCAGGGCCGCCAGGTCCTCGGGCTTGTTCAGGCGGAAGGCCGTCTCGATGTCCGCCGGGCTCAGGTGCAGCGGACAGTGGTTGACGCAGCGGCCGCACTTGATGCAGGCGGTCGGCTCCGGCAGCACCGCGTCCCTGGCCCCGAAGCAGAGGATGGAACCGGTGCCCTTGGCCACGCACTCGTCCGCGCTGGGGACGCTGATGCCCATCATCGGGCCGCCCATGATGATCTTCCGGGGTTCCTCGGCAAAGCCGCCGGTGAATTCCACCACGTCCCGGATGCTGGCCCCGATGGGGGCGATGACGTTCATCGGGTGCTTCACGGCGCTGCCGTCCACGGTGACGACGCGCTCCACCAGGGGCATACCGGTTTGGATGTACTCGGCGATGGTCTTGAGCGTGGTGGTGTTCAGGACGATGCAGCCCACGTCGATGGGCAGCTTGCCCGCCGGGACCACGCGGCCCGTCAGGTTGTGGATCAGCACCTTCTCGCCGCCCTGGGGGTACAGGGCCGGGAGGGCGCGGACCTCCACGCGCTCCTTGCCCGCGTTCAGCTCCCGCAGGTGGCGGATGCTCTTGGGCTTGTTGTCCTCGATGCCCACCAGAATCCGGGCCTTGGGATAGAAGCGGCGCAGCAGGTCAATGCCCTCGCTGAGCCGTTCGCCCTCGTCCAGCATCGTGCGGGTGTCGGCGGTGATGTAGGGCTCGCACTCCGCGCCGTTGATGCAGATGTACTCCACCTTTTCCGGGTCCACTTTCAGCTTGACGGCGGTGGGGAAGGTGGCCCCGCCCAGGCCCACCACGCCGCTCTCCCGCACGGCGGCGAGAAAGCTGTCGAAGTCGGTGACCTCCGGCGGCGTCAGCCCATCCCAGCGGGTCTGCTCCCCGTCGGTCTCGATGACCAGCACCTTGCAGCTGCCGCCGTGGAACAGGGTGGTCTCCTCGATCTTCTTCACGGTGCCGGACACGCTGGCGTGGATGGGCGCGCCCAGAAAGCCGCCCGCCTCCGCGATCTTCTGCCCCACCTGAACCTTGGCCATCAGCTTCACCGTCGGCGTCGCCGGACGGCCGATGTTCATCGACATGGGGATCTTCACCACGCCCGGCACCGGCATCCGCACCGGCGCCATGTCCGCAGTGTGCTTCCGGTGCGGCGCATGCACACCGGGCAGGAGTCGTATGGACATAGGACTCTTCCTCCTGATCTGATTTTCAAACAATGATTATAGCAAGGGTGGGGAGGAAAAGCAAGACGTGATTCGTCTTTATTTGCAAAATAACACTGTTTTCCACTGACACGGGAGCGAATGGAAAAGCCGCCCTCCTGTGATGGGAGGGCGGCTTGCGAAAGATGGCGGAAACCGGGGGATTTGGTGGGGGGGTGTGGAGGGTGGAATGAGACACAAGAACATCCATGCCGCAAAGCCGCACACGAAATGCACGAAGAAAAGCAGGACTGTCCATTCCACGAGAACATTTGTCCTTTTCTTCGCATTAACCGTCCCCCTGTCTTCCGAGGTCCTTTATTCTGTGGTCACCTCTGCCAGGTGCTCATAAATCCACATTTGTGCTTCGAGAGCACCGATCTCTTCTGCGGTATCTCTTATCACATCAAGTAGATGTTCTATATTGTCCGTCATGTGACCAGCTAAAACTGTATCCATGAGCGCATCAATTGAAGTGACCCCAACATACAGGCCTTGCTTGGCATATTTCTCTCGTGTATTTGCAAAATAAGTTGGCGGTTGAGATGCGAATGACGATTGCCGCCCTGCTACAAACAGCAGACTAGTTGCCCCTGCGCTGAACGCTGTTTCCGCTGCATGATTAACGTCAAAAGCAGAAAAAGGCTTATCTTTGAGTTCAGTTCCCATAAAAGGGCGGTCATCATAAAAGAGGTCGAGATCGCTAAATTGACGTTTCGATGTTCCAGATTGATTCGACGGATGTGCGACTATGCGATAATCTTCCGTGCAATACTGAAGATGATAGAGTGCGGTGGTCACCAAGACAAGCGCAGCTCCGCCAAAACCTTGATCGAGCAAATCGCTCATAAACTGATGTACTGCAAAAATGCTCATATTGGCAGTTGCCCTTTCAAAATGCTGGCGGTTTGCGTCTCGGGCTGTTTTTTCTGCCAGAAGCATAGAAACAATATAATCAACACATTCGCGGGCATTTTCGCTCGTGTCTACTCTCGGCAAATCATCGCAGAGAAGTTGAAGTGCTTTTTTTGGATCTCCCCCAGCGGCAGCGTTATCTGGACTTAGATGCATAAATCTGCCGGGTTTATTTACAAGCGGATCACTATTAGACCCGTCGAGTATATTTCCAAGTAGTGATGCTTGGAATCTAAACACAACTTTCGATGCAAGAGAACGAGCATCATAAGCTCCCTCTGATACATCTCCAGCTTGGAGAGATAAGATGTCAATCGTTGGATTTACCGCTTTCGCTAGCAACGCCGTAAACATTATGTAGCGATATGTTAAGCAGTTTTTTCCTGTCATCACAAAATCAATTGTGTCTTCAATTGAGCACGAGGTCACCGGAGCACGTTGACAAGCTAGATAAGACGCATTGAGCAGTTTTGTGGCAGCAGTTTTATCAATATCAATGGCCATAAGTCAATCTCCCCCTAAACATGCTTTCTTTACTGACGTTGCAACCGCCTCGGCAAAACGACACGGTACGGCATTTCCGATCTGTTTGTATTGTTTTGTCTTTTTACCGCTAAACTTATAACCAGTCGGGAATGTTTGAATGGCAGCGCACTCTTTTATGGTCAATCGCCTTATTGTTGCAGGAACACTTGTCTCCTGTGGCGTAATAATGCCAGAGACTAATCCTGCATGATATGTTTCAAACCAGTTAGGTATGGTTGCATCGTGAAGTGAAACTTCGTCCACGATAGGCGTCTTATTCCCGCCCATCGAGGCAGGCAGTGTCGGTGCAATTCCATTGAGATTAATAGGCCGCCCTGCTCCGTTTACCAGCATCCCTGCGTAAGGGGAGCGCCGCATGACAGGATGACTTGCCAGAGACACACTAGCCGTACAGGTCTGTGGATTGGATTTGCTTCCGAATTTACCTGCACTCAGAATCACTTCACGTGCTGAAATAGGCGGTGCTTCAAAGAAAACCAATTCCTTATAGAACTTTTCCAAGTAGCATAGTCCTCTAAGTACTCCAACAAAGATTATTCGGTCACGGTTTTCTGGGACTCCATAATCAGATGTGTGATGGACTTTATAGGTAACGTCATAGCCGAGTTCATTTCCGCGCTTAACTATCCCTTCTCGAACATTCTTCCATTTGTCTAGATTACCAAGTGCAGCAACGTTTTCCATGACGAAAACTTTGGGACGTACTTTATCTACAGCATTCATAAACATCCAAACCATCTGTGACCGTTCGTCGTTAGGGTCCATTTTTCCCGCAACAGAGAAACCCTGGCATGGCGGCCCGCCAAAAACCACATCGACATCTTTATAACGTGACAGGTCGTCAATATGGTCGCGTATATCGCCTTCGATCATAACATGAGCAGTATCGGGTCGATTGATACGCCATGCTTCGGCTGCATCATGATCAAATTCGTTGGCAAAGACTATGTCAAACCCAGCGGATTCGAAACCAACGTCCATGCCACCCGCACCAGAAAACAAGCTAATTGCTGTTGGCTTTTTTTGTGTTGAAAACTCTTCTTCAGAGGTGATTTCCATAATTTCGTCGATTTTGCAGCCGAGGGCATGGCTGATTCTTCCAAGCGCCTCCGTTGTAACATTCTCGCCAACAAGCAACTTCTTCATTGTATAATGGCTGATTCCTGCACGTTCTTCAAGATCTTTTTTCTTAAGATCGCGGTCAATCAGCAGCTTCCAGAGTTTTTTGTAGCTGATTTCCATTCGGCCTCACCTCAAAGCACTTGTGTTAGTCCTCTTGTTTCAAGCAACAGCATTATACTCCATCATTTCTGAAATAGCAAACAAAAAGTTATCAATTAATCTTTCCCTTCCTTCTGGATTCAGTTCGCACCATCGCCGTTGATGATGCGCAATGCAACCTTTTGAGACAAGGGGACGGTTCTTTTGTCTTATCATCCACTATTACTCTCTTTCGCCCCGTCCTCACATGGTATCATCCTTCGACCAACAGCTTGTTTGTTTAAATAACATAACGCCTGAACCCTGATGCCAAGACAAAAGAACCGTCCCCTTGTCTTAGAACATCCATGCCGCAAAGCCGCACACGAAATGAACGAAGAAAAGGAGGGATGTCCATACTCTGAGGACATTTGTCCTTTTCTTCGCATTAACCGTCCCCCTATCTTCGTAATAACCTTTGGGGATTCTCATTAAAAGTGAATCTGGGGGTATTTTTTTCTTCTTGGGTCGGTATATGATTTCTTGAGACAAAAAAAGCTTTTTCATCCCCATCTGTTAAAACATTGTTATTTAGCCAGTTAAGGAAGGCTTCTCCATCGAAACAAACTGCCCAGCCGCCATCAGCCGGATCCTTTACCCAATAACCATGCTGGTTTTTGCGGTTATAAATCCATTTATCAAATTTACGCTGATAGCTTTTCAGATTGTCTGCTATATATTGAGGACATTCAATCACATCCGCATCATTACCGCAATAAAAGAATAACAAAATTCGTGCCATATCTGATCCCCCTAAAAATTGTTAGTCAAGGACAGAGGGACGGTTCTTTTGTCTCAAACCGTCCCATACCAAGAACGATCAGAGAACGATTTCACATTCTCTCCGGCGCACTGACCCCCAAAATCTCCAAACTGTTCTCAATCACCCGTCTCGTGCAGTCGCTCAGCAGCAGCCGCGCCTTTGCCAGCTCCGGCTCCGCGCCGCGGACGCGGCACTCGGTATAGAAGCGGTGGAAGCGGGCGGCCAGTTCCAGGACGTAGGAGCCGATGCGGGCGGGGTTGTAGTCCCTGGCGGCCAGGCGGATTTCCTCCGGGAGCTGGGAGAGCTGCTTGATGAGATCCAGCTCTCTGGGGTGGGTCAGCTTGTCCAGGGCCGCCTCCCCCGCCGCCGGGACTTCCAGGCCCTCCTCGACCAGGGAGCGGAGCATGGAGCAGATGCGGGCGTGAGCGTACTGGACGTAATAGACGGGGTTCTCGCTGTCCTGGCGCAGGGCCAGCCCCAGGTCGAAGTCCATCTGGCTTTCCGGCTTGGCGTTGAAGAACCAGCGGGCGGCGTCCACGGGGATCTCGTCCAGCAGGTCGCTGAGGGAGATGGCCTTGCCCGTGCGCTTGCTCATGCGCACCACCTGGCCGTCCCGCACCAGGCGCACCAGCTGCATCAGCACGATGTCCAGCCGGTGCTCCCCGTCCAGGCCCAGGGCGTCCATGGCCCCCTTGAGCCGGGCGACGTGGCCGTGGTGGTCCGCGCCCCAGATGTTGATGGCCCGGTCAAAGCCCCGGACGGCCAGCTTGTTGCGGTGATAGGCGATGTCGGCGGCGAAATAGGTATAGAAGCCGTTGGCGCGGCGCAGCACGTCGTCCTTCAGGCCCAGCTTCTCGATCTGCTCCGGGGTCTTGCCCTGGCGGAGCAGGGCTTCCCCCAGGATGCGGGAGGTGGCCAGCCAGACCGCGCCCTCTTTTTCATAGGTATAGCCCAGCGCGCCCAGCTGCGCCACGCTGTCGGCCACAAAGCCGCTCTCGTGCAGGCTGGACTCCAGGAACCATTCGTCGTAGCGGATGCCGTAGCGGGCCAGGTCCGCCTTCATCTTCGGCAGGTTGACGGACAGGCCGTATTCCGCCATGGCCGCGTGGCGCTCGTCCACGGGCTTGTCCAGCCAGCCGTCGCCGTACTGTGCGCGGAAGCCACGGGCCAGGGCGATGATGTCCTCCCCGTGATAGCCGTCCTCCGGGAAGGCCACCGCGTCCTCGCCCAAAATCTGCTGGCGGTAGCGCACGTCGATGCTGTTGGCGAATTTCTCGATCTGGTTGCCCGCGTCGTTGACGTAGAACTCCCGCCAGACCTCCGCCCCGGCGCGGGACAGAATCTCCGCCAGCGCGTCGCCCAGGACGCCGCCCCGGGCGTTGCCCATGTGCATGGGTCCGGTGGGGTTGGCGGAGACGAACTCCACCATGATCTTCTGGCCGCGCAGCGCGTCGCTGCGGCCATAGTCGCGCCCCTCGGCGCAGACGGTCTCCAGCACTTCGGCGTACCAGCGCCGCCCCAGGCGGAAGTTCAGGAAGCCGGGTCCGGCCAGCTCCGCCGCGTCAAAATAGCTGCCGTCCAGATTCAGATTTGCCAGCAGCGCCTCGCCGATCTTCCGGGGGGCGCAGCGCAGCGCCCGTGCGGCGGTCATGGCGTGGTTGGCGGCGTAGTCGCCGTTGGCGCTGTCCTTGGGGATCTCCACAATGCCGTTCAGTTCCGCGCCGCCGGGGAGCTGCCCCGCTGCGGCGGCGGACTCGTATGCCTGCTGCAGCAGCGCGTCGATCTGCCGCTTGGCCTCTTCGATCAGATTCATGATTTCAGTTCCTTTTCCTTCACATTGATTTTAAAAGAATTACGGCTGTACAAGCTCCGCTCAAAGTCCAGGTCGTATTCGATCTCCATGCTGCCGCCGTGCTCGTCCAGGGCGCAGTCCAGCCGCCGGGTGTCCAGGCCCAGGTGGAGGACGCCGTACTCGGTCTGGTAGGAGAAGCGGTTGTTCTCCCCGGGGCGGAACACCATGCGGCTGTTCACGGCCCCCTTGCGGCTCAGCACCACCTCGCCGGGTTTGATCAGGAACATGGTCTGGGTGCCGTCCAGGCCGGTCAGGTCGCTCTCCGTATAGGAAAAGAGGATCGTCCCGTCCCGGTAGTAATACTTCCCCTGGGTGATGAGTTCGCTGCCGTCGTTCTCCGTACCGTCGATGAGCTGGCTGCTTTTGATGGTGATCATGACATCTTTGTTCTCTTCCATGGTACTCCTTTATCCGTCCTGCGGCACCTGCCGCTCGGCTGTGATCGTATGTCCCAGAAAGCCCGCCGCCAGGCGGGAGAAGGTCTCCGGCTCGCCGCTGGTGCAGTAGCGCCGCCAGCCGGGGCCGCCGCGCCGCTCCAGGCCCAGGGTCCGCAGCTGCGCCGAGAGCGCCGCCGCCGCCGCGTCCCCCACGGAGATCAGGCGCGGGCCGTCGCCCAGATAGGCGCGGATGGCGTCCTCCATCAGCGGGAAGTGGGTGCAGGCCAGCAGCAGCGTGTCCGGGGCAAAGTCCCGGATGGGGGCCAGCTCCGCCGCCACGGCGCGGGCGGCCTCCGGGTCCTCCGGGCGGGTGTGCCCCGCCTCCACGGCCCGGACCAGGCTCTGACAGGCCTTGGAGAAGACCGTCAGACGCCCGGACGCATCCAGCTCCCGGAGGCAGCGGTCAAAGGCCCCGGCTTTGATCGTGGCCTCCGTGGCCGCCACGGCCACCCGGCCCGTGCGTGTGCTTTGCACCGCCTCGGCGCAGGGGGCCTCCAGCACGCTGACGAACAGCAGCGGAAAGCGGGCCCGCAGCAGTTCCATGGCGTTGGAGGACACGGTACCGCAGGCCACCAGGATGGCCTTCACCCCCTGCCCGGCCAGAAAGCCGGCGTTGGCCAGGCCCAGGGCGCGGATCTCCTCCACCGTCCGGGTGCCGTAGGGGGCGTTGCGGCTGTCGCCGAAATAGATCAGGTTTTCTTCGGGCAGAAGCCGCTCCAGCGTGCGCATGGCAGTCAGTCCGCCCAGGCCGGAGTCGAACACTCCGATGGGTCTGTTGTCCATAGCTCGATTACTCCATCCTTGCAAAGCGCGAGACAAATCGCCCGCACTGTAACTTGTATATATTATGCCAATTGCGCGGGCAATGCAAGGGAAATCTTTTTTTGCGGGAAAAAGAAGGGCCTGTCATGGGTTTGAGCGGCAAAAACGGTGGGGTTCGCCGACGCGGCGCGCCGGATTCGCAGCCGTCCGGTCCGGCGCGCCGGGGTCGGCGCGCCCTGCAAATGACCGCAATTCCCGCAGCGAATGCCGGGCCTTCAGAAGGGGGCCAGAGTTTTCCGGGAAAAAGCGCAAAAAAAGCGCGGCTGCCTGTGGCATTTTCCGCCGACGTCTGGTATAATGATATGGAGCATCTGCTTTGATCCAAACACAGGAAGGGGGCTATGACCCATGACCATTGAACTCAGCAACAAGGAATTCCGCCGTCTGCTGGATCTGATCTACATCGGCAACTGGATCCTGAACTCCGCCCGGGGGGAGGACCGCTTTGAGGACTACGACAACTTGCAGGAAAAATTCTTCGCCCTGTGCGCCAAAAACGGGATGCGGGCCCTGGTGACCAGCTACATGGGGCACCACTTCCCCTCCAAGGCCTACGAGGACGGCGGCATCCACGAGGCCATCGCCGACTACGAGGACGCGGTCTTTTTCGACATCCTGGCCGAGGAACTGGCCCGGCGGGACATGGTGGAGGAAAACCTCAGCCAGGACGACATGACCGAGCTGACCAACCGCATGAACGACTATATGGACGAGTTCGAGAAAAACGGCGTGGACCGCGTGGTGGTGGAGGAAGAGTAAGGGCGCGGGCTATGGAACTATGATACAAGCCGCGCTACAATATTTGACGGCATTCGCCGCAGAAAGACAGAGGAGAGTTGTCCGATGAAGATATCCAAGGAACTGGTTTACACGCTCTGGTCCGGGGCCATCATCGTCACGGTGTTCCTGGCGCTGATCGCGCTGATCTTTTCCGCCTGCGCCAGGCAGGAGCCGGAGACGGCCCAGACCCCCGCCCAGACGCAGCAGGAGACCCCCGCCGCCAACGGAGACGCCGACGCGCCGCAGCCGGAGCAGGAACCCCAGCCCGAGGCCACGCCGGAGCCTGTGCGCCTGGGGGAGACCGCAGACGCCGGGCGGGAGTATCTGGACCGGGTGATTTTCCTGGGCGACAGCACCACCTACGGTATCGGTTATTACTACACCATCGGCTATCAGGAGCTTTGCCCGCCGGAGCAGATCTGGACGCCCAAGAGCGGCACCCTGACCCTCTCCTACCAGTCCATCGCCACCGTCGTCTACCCGGAGACCGACGAGGAGCTGTCCATCCCCGAGGCCGCCGCCCGGGCAAAGCCGGACATCCTCATCATCACCCTGGGCGTCAACGGCGTCAGCTTCATGGACGAGGACTTCTTCATCCGGGAGTACAGCGCCCTGGTGCGGAGCATCCAGGAGGCCAGCCCGGAAACGAAGATCATCCTGAACTCCATCTATCCCGTGGCCGCCAGCTACCGCTATCAGGACGACATCAACAACGACAAGATCCGCGCCGCCAACGGCTGGGTCGAGCGCGTGGCGGCGGAGACGGGCTGCCGCTTCCTCTACAGCTTTGAGTGCCTGATCGGCGACGACGGCTATCTCCCGGAGTCCAGCCAGAACGGCGACGGCATCCACCTGACCGGCGAGGCCTTCACCGAAGTGATGCACTACATCCGCACCCACGCCCTGCCGGACTGAGCGCGTTCCGGCGATTTTGAAAAGACAGAGGTATGAAACAATGAAGCATTCCATGACAAGCATCATCGCCCTCACCCTTTGCGCCGTGCTGAGTCTCGGCCTGCTGGCCGCCTGCGGCGGCGCCGCCGTCCGCAGCGACGTGGCCGCGCAGGACCTGGCCGCCGCCATGCAGAAGGCCGTGGGGATGGAGGACCTGCTGGTCAGCCTGGACGGCACCTTCCTGGGCCTCACCGGGACGGACGCGGAGCAGGTGGGCGAGCATGAAATTCTGGTCTCCGGCGGCGCCACCATCGACGAGATCGGCGTGTTCAAGGCCGGAAGCATGAGCGTCGCGGAGCTGAAAGCCCTGGTGGAGGACTATCTCAGCCAGTACGCGGAAAAGCGCTGGCCGATGATCGAGCTGTATAACCCCACCGAGCAGCCCAAGCTGACGGACGCGGAGATCACGGTGCTGGGGGACTATGTGATGTACTCCATCCTCTCCGAGGCCGACCGCGCCACGGCAAAGGCGGCGTTTGAGGCGGCGCTGAAATAAGGCGGGCGCTTCCCGTCGCAACGGGGGCACAATGAAAACTGCGGAAGGGGCAAGCCCCTTCCCTACATCATGTGGTTACATATGGATTTGCTGCCACATCTTGTAGGGAGGGGGCTTGTGTCAAGACCCACATGGTTTACAGATTGTGCAAACACATGGTTTACACATGGGGGTCACAAATTCCTGCAAAATGATTTGGAAGGAGGGCGTAGCCCGACTGGAAAATCATTTTGCAGGCCGCGCTTCCAAA
>JAFXXH010000017.1 GCA_017542425.1 Oscillospiraceae bacterium
CACACGGGCCTCTTGCAAACGGGAGGACGTGCGGGTATAATGGGGGTACGGCGCAGGCGCTTGGTTCTGCTGTGTTGAGTGGTGGCTTCACTTTGCACAGGGGCATGGCGGGCGGCAACCTGCCATGTCCTGCCGCTGATTGCGCTTCCTTTTTGTATTATACCGCTGTTTTCCAAAATATGCAACAGGGTTTTTTCGGTTTTTTGGGCTTTGCGCCTCCTTCGGGGTCCTTGCGCGGGGGGAATGGGGGAGGCGGGGGCTTTTTTGATTATATGGCACCCTCCTGTAGGGAACGCCGTCCTCGGCGTTCCGCGCAGCAGAACATCGGTTTTCGGATCACGTCGGGCGAATCCGCAGCCGCTCCCCTTCCGGCGGCAGACGCTCCGACAAACGCCGACGTTGGGCGAATTCGCAAACGTGTTGCGGATTCGCCCAACGTCGTTCCATGTCGTGGGTGCTGCTGCGCGGAAAGGGCAAGCCCTTTCCCTACAGGAGGACGGATGCGGATTCGCCGGGGGCTTGTACGGGTCGTGGGTGTTGCTGCGCGGCGTGCCGGGTCGGCACGCCCTACAACCGGGCAGGTTCGGATTCGCCGGGGATTGGATCATGCCTTTGGCGGGTGCTGCGGGGGATGTCGAGGACGCCATCCCCTACAGGGGGGGGACGGATGCGGATTCGCCGGGAGTATGTCCGGGTCGTGGGTGTTGCTGTGCGGCGTGCCGGGTCGGCACGCCCCCTACGGTTGGATACTTGCGGGTTCGCCGGGGGTGTGCGGGTAGACTGTTTATCCGAAATCGGGCAATTCACTCATTTCCGCCCACATAGCGGTCGATCAGCTCTGTGCCCACCTTGCTTCTTAGGATATGCTGTCTGCTGTACAGGCCGAAATAGCCGGAGAAGACGTAGCTGATGGCGCAGGTCAGGGCGAAGGGGATGAGCTGCGTGCCGCCGAAGAGTTCCACTGCCAGGAACAGGGAGGCGAAGGGGCAGTTCACCACGCCGCAGAACATTCCCACCATGCCGACGGCGGCGGCGAAACCGGGGTTCATGCCCAGCAAGGGTCCCACCGTCGCGCCGAAGGCCGCCCCCACGAAGAAGGTGGGGACGATCTCGCCGCCCTTGTAGCCCGCCGCCAGGGTGAGGGCGGTGAACAGCGTTTTCAGCGCAAAGGCGTACCAGTCCACGCCTTCCCCGGCCACGGCCCGCTCGATCAGGGCCATGGACGCGCCGTTGTACAGCCGCGTGCCGGAGAGCAGGGTCAGCGCCAGCACCGCCGCGCCCAGCGCCAGGGCGCGGACGTAGCTGTTTTTCAGGTAACGCCCGGCCAGCTCGTCGCAGCCGTGGACCGCCACGCAGAAGCCGATGCTGAGCAGCGCGCAGAGCACGGCCAGCGCCGCCGTTTGCAGCCCCAGCAGCGCCCCGGTCTCGCCCAGCGCCGGGAAGCTCAGGCGCATGACCTCGCCCCCCAATTGCCGGGACAGCCAGCCCGCCGTGGCCGAGGCGCAGACGCAGGGCAGCAGCGCGCTGTAATGGAAGTGGCCCACGGAGGCCACCTCCAGCACGAAGACCGCCGCCGCCACGGGGGTGCCGAACAGGGCAGCGAACACGGACGCCATGCCGCAGAGGACCAGCAGATGGTGGTTCTCGTCCCTGATCCGCAGCAGCCGGGCCAGACCGCCCGCCAGACCCCCGCCGATTTGCAGCGCCGCGCCCTCGCGTCCGGCGGAGCCGCCCACCAGCTGGGTCAGCAGCGTGGAGAGGAACATAGCCGGGGCCAGCAGCACCGGCACCTGCTTCTCGGAGCGGACGGCCTCGATCACCAGATTCGTCCCCGCGTCCGGGGGCAGACGGAACAGGCGGTAGAGCAGCGCGATCAGGATAGCGCCCACCGGCAGGAGGTACAGGAGCCAGTCGTTGGCCTCCCGCAGCGAAATCGCCAGGCGGATGCCGTGGTGGAAGGCCGCGCCCACGGCGCCGCCCAGCAGACCCACCAGCATGGCCACGGGCAGCCATTTCACCGCGGCGAAGGCATAGGCCGCCGCCCGCTCCAGCACCGACTTCATGTGTTTTTGTACTCCTGGGCCAGCTCCACATAGTGGGTGTGCATCTGCATGGCCGCGACGGCCCCGGGGGCCAGGGTCTTCACCACCCGGGCGGGGATGCCCACCGCCAGGCTGTTGTCGGGGATGCGGTCCCCTTCCCGCACCACGGCCCCGGCGGCGATGATGCAGTTGCTGCCCACCTCCGCGCCGGAGAGCAGGACGGCCCCCATTCCGATCAGGGTGTCGTCCCCCACTTTATGACAGTGTACCACGGCGTTGTGGCCGATGGTGATGTTGTTCCCGATGTACATGGCGTTTCCGTCACAGTGCAGTGTGACATTGTCCTGGACGCTGGTGTTCTCCCCCACCACGATCTCGCCGCTGTCGCCCCGGATCACCGCGCCGTACCAGACGGAGCTGCCCGCGCCGATTTTGGTCCTTCCGATGACGGCGGCCGTCTCCGCCACGAACACGCTCTCGTGGAGCTGCGGCGTCACGCCGCGCAAGGTCACGATCATATGCTTGTCCCCCCGTATGTTCAGAATGGGAAAAGTATACCATGCTTCCCGCTGCATTGCAAGATACGACAACTCCCGGACGATGCGTCCGGGAGTTGGAAACAGGTGGAAATGGCGTCATTCGCCGGAAAAACCGGTCTGGTCGTTGACGCTGTACAGGCCCCAGCAGGGCAGAAGCTGCGGGATCTCGTCCATGTTCCAGGCCCTTGGCATGGCGATCCAGCGCAGGAACTCCTTGGGCAGTTCCGTGGTGGGCGTGCCGGGCAGGTAGAAATACACCCGATCCGCTTCCTCCAGGCCGTAGGGCTCGGACTGGATGTAGCGCACGTCGTCGCGGATCCACTCCTCCCCCGCCTCCGGGCCGTCCATGTTCCGCTCCACCACGCGGGCGGTCCAGCGGTAGTCGTCCAGGCGCTCCAGCTCGCCCAGGTGCAGCACGCAGGAGCAGACGTAGACCGTGCCGTGTTCATAGCCCTCGCCGGTGTCGCCCATGTCGCTGTCGTGGAAGCTCAGCTCCACGGAGCCGTCGGCCTGGAACTGGAGGTCCGTGCTCCAACCGCCCGCGCCGCTGGCGAAGACCATGTCGGGGACCTGGCCGAAGAAGTCCGCAGCGTTTTCGCGTACATCCTGTCCCAGCAGGGCCCTCAGATAGTCGATGGCCTCGTCCACGGTCATGCCCGCGCCGTTGGTGGGGTAGACGGTGGGAAGGTTCATGCCGTACTCGTCGTAGTCCAGGTTTCGCAGCAGCAGACCCCTGGCCTGGAAGGCCTTGGCGGGCAGGGCCGCTTGGTATTCCTCCTCCGTGACCTCTTCGCCGTCGATGGTACACGTCAGGCTCCAGAGGTCAGTTTCGTAGTCGTAGTGCTGCGTATGGGTGAAGTCCTCGGCCACGGTAAGCGCGTTGCCGTCCTCCACCAGATGCCGGTATTCCTCGTCGTTGACCTCGCTGAACCAGTGGGTGTACAGCCAGAGGCCGCTCTGCTTGGGCACGGTGAAGATCCGGTAGACCATGCCGCCCCCGGCCTGGGCGTCCAGTTCGTTGAAGCTGTACAGCTCGATCAGCGCGTCGGCGTCATAGGCCAGGACGTGCAGCTCCGCCATGTAGGGGGGAAAGCCCTCCAGGGGTTCCTCCGCGCAGAGGTAGAGCAGTTCCGGGGTGGGGCTGCCCCACACGTCCGCAAAGGCCACGTTGACGGTGCCGGGCCGGTAGCCGAACTCCTCGTATTCCTCGTCATAGCCAAAGCCCTTCTGCCAGTTGTAGCCCAGGATGCGCTCCCTCTGGTCCTGGAGATAGTAGAGATAGGTCTCATAGGCCAGGGCCGGGTCGGAGAATTCGTCGTCCTCCGGCGCGTTCGCCTGCTCGGGAGGCAGGTCTGAGGCGGAGACCTCCGCTTCCGCCTCGGGCATACCCTTCCCCTGCTCGCCGGACTGCGCCGGGCCGCCGCAGGCGGCGAACAGCGCCAGGCAGAGCAGCAGAGCGATCCATCCGCTCATTCGCTTCATCGTTCTCTCTCCTTTCTTTTTTCAGAAGGGTCGCGCCCTTCCGGCTTGCCGTTCAGGCCATGCGGTCGTTCAGCCGGGTCCCCCCCAGGATGTGGAAGTGGAGATGCCCCACGGTCTGGCCCGCGTCGGGGCCGCAGTTGCTGACCACCCGGTAGCCGCCGGGCAGCAGCCCCTCCTGCGCCGCGATTTTCGGGATGGCCAGCAGACAGGCCGCGGCCAGGCCGACCTTGCCCTCGTCCAGTTCCTGGACGGAGGCGATATGCGTCTTGGGGATGACCAGGATGTGGACGGGGGCCTGGGGCGCGATGTCCCGAAAGGCGTAGACCGTCTCGTCCTCATAGACCTTCGCGCTGGGGATCTCCCCTGCCGCGAGTTTGCAGAACAGGCAGTTTTCCATATTATTATGACCTCCTGATCGTTATGATTCAGCCCAGCTTGCTTTCCACCAGGGGACGCACGGCGGCCAGCGCCTCCGGGACGCCGGACACCTTGCTGCCGCCGCCCATGGCGCTGTCGGGCTTGCCGCCGCCTTTGCCGCCCACCAGGGGGGCAATGGCCTTGATGATGTCCCCGGCGCGGACGCCTTTGGCAACGGCGTCTTTCCCGCAGACGGCCTGGAGCGTCACCTTCTCGCCCGTCAGGGCCAGGACCGCCACCACGGCGGGGTCCTTGTCCCGCAACACGTCGCCCATCTGGCGCAGCCCGGCGGCGTCGCCGCTGCTGACCGTGGCCGTCAGGACGTGCAGGCTGCCCACTTCGGCGGCGTTTTTCAGCAGGTCCCCGGCGCTGTTGGCGCTCTCTTTGGCCTTGTACTGCTCGATGGTCTTCCGAGCCTCTCGCAGCTCGTCCACGGTGGCGTCGATGCGCTCGGCCAGGTGCTCCGGGGTGGTCTTGAGCTGGAGGGCGCAGCCGTGCAGGTTCTCCCGCTCATGGCACATGCTGCGCAGCGCCTCCCGGCCCGTCACCGCCTCGATGCGGCGCACGCCGGCGGCCACGCTGCCCTCGCTGACGATGCGGAAGGAGCCGGCCTTGGCGGTGTTGTCCAGATGGGTGCCGCCGCAGAACTCCATGGAGACCTCACCCATCTCCACCACGCGCACGGTGTCGCCGTACTTCTCGCCGAACATGGCGATAGCCCCCTTGCGCTTGGCCTCCTCGATGGGCAGCACCTCGGTCACCACGGGGTAACCGTTCAGGATCCAGTCGTTGACCAGGGCCTCGATCTCGCTCAGCTCCGCCGGGCTGACGGCCTCGAAGTGGGAGAAGTCAAAGCGCAGCCGGTCAGCCTCCACCAGAGAACCAGCCTGGTGGACGTGGTCGCCCAGCACCTTTCGCAGGGCGCTGTCCAGCAGATGGGTGGCGGAGTGGGCGCGGCGCACGGCGGCGCGGCGCTCGCCGTCCAGCGTGGCGGTGACGGTCTGGCCCACGCTGAGCACGCCGGACTCCAGCACGCCGCTGTGGAGATACTTGCCGCCCTTGTTCTTCTGCACGTCCAGGACACGGAAGCCGTCGATCGTTCCCTGGTCGGCGGTCTGGCCGCCCATCTCGGCATAGAAGGGGCTGCGGTCCAGGATGACCGTGGCCTCGGTCCCGGCGGCGATCTCGTCCCGGAGCTCGCCCTCGGCCAGGATCGCCAGCACCTTGGCGGTGCAGGAATCCTGCTCATAGCCCACGAACTCGGTGGCGGGGATCTCCTTGCCCAGATCGGTGTCGGCCCAGCCCAGGTCGCCCAGGGCTTTGCGCGCCTCGCGGGCGCGCTCGCGCTGCTCCTGCATCAGCTGGCGGAAGCCCGCCTCGTCCACGCCCAGGCCCTCGTCCTTTGCCATTTCCAGGGTCAGGTCGATGGGGAAGCCGTAGGTGTCGTAGAGTTTGAAGGCGTCGGCCCCGGAGAAGGTGGTCTCGCCCTTGGACTTGTGCTGGTCCAGCAGATCCCGGAAGATGCGCAGGCCCGCGTCCAGCGTGCGGTTGAAGTTCTCCTCCTCCGTGCGGATGACCCGGGTGATATAGCCCTGCTTCTCCCGCAGGTCGCGGTATTCGCCCTCGTTGACGGCCACGACGGTGTCCACGATGTCGTGCAGGAAGGGCTCGCTGACGCCCAGGAGCTTGCCGTGGCGGGCGGCGCGGCGCAGCAGACGGCGCAGGACGTAGCCCCGGCCCTCGTTGCTGGGCAGCACGCCGTCGCAGATCATAAAGGTGGCGGAGCGGATGTGGTCGGTGATGACGCGCAGGGACACGTCCTTGTCCCGGCTCTCGCCGTAGTGGGCACCGGTGATCTCGCTGACCTTGTTGGTGATGTGCATGACCGTGTCCACGTCGAAGAGGCTGTTCACGTTCTGGCTCACCACGGCCAGGCGCTCCAGGCCCATGCCGGTGTCGATGTTCTTCTGGCTCAGCTCGGTGTAGTTGTTGTGGCCGTCGTTGTCGAACTGGGAGAAGACCACGTTCCAGACCTCCATATAGCGGTCGCAGTCGCAGCCCACGGTGCAGCCAGGCTTGCCGCAGCCGTACTCCGGGCCGCGATCATAATAGATCTCGGAGCAGGGGCCGCAGGGTCCGGAGCCGTGCTCCCAGAAGTTGTCCTCCTTGCCGAAGCGGAAGATGCGGTTTTCCGGGATGCCCACCACGTCCCGCCAGATGCGCACGGCCTCCTCGTCCGCAGGGGTGGTCTCGTTGCCCGCGAAGACGGAGGGATACAGGCGATCCGGCTCCAGGCCGCACCACTCCGGACTGGTCAGAAACTCCCAGGCCCAGGGAATGGCCTCCTTTTTGAAGTAGTCGCCGAAGGAGAAGTTGCCCAGCATCTCGAAGTAGGTGCCGTGGCGGGCGGTGTGGCCCACGTTGTCGATGTCGCCGGTGCGGATGCACTTCTGGCAGGTGCAGACCCGGCGGCGGGGCGGCTCCTCCTCCCCCTTGAACCAGGGCTTCATGGGGGTCATGCCCGCGTTGATGAGCAGGACGGACTTGTCGTTCTGGGGGATCAGGGAAAAGCTGGGCAGGCGCAGATGCTCCTTGCTCTCGAAAAAGCGCAGGAACTTTTCGCGCAGCTCGTTCAGGCTGTAGGACGGATGGGACATGGTTTCGTTTCCTCCAATATCTTCAATGTAATGGTTGACTGTCTGCAAGGGGCTTCCCGGCAAAGAAAAAACTCCGCCTCTGCGCTTTTTTCGCAGGGGCGAAGCCTTGTAAGCGGTCTCCGCGGTACCACCCTGATTTGGCCCGCTTGTGCAGGCGTCTCATTCGGGACCCTGTAACGGGGATCATCCGTCATGCTCCTCGCATGAGGGCTCGGAAGTGGCTGCCTTTGTCCTGGGGCCGGAAACTCGCACCATCCGTTTCCTCTCTGCTGCGCCGCCGGGACGAAGCTCGTTTCGTCATCGCCCATGTAACAGCACTATTCTATGCACATTCTCCAAGTTTGTCAATCTTTTTTTATTCGCCGCAGGATGCTCAGGCGCTCCGCCGGGGCGGGCAGCTTCATGCGGAGGGGCATCATCGGGTGCCGGGCCGTCTCCAGGGGCTGCCCCTCCCCGTCCCGCAGATCGGCGACGGTGAAGGGGACGGGCTTGTCGGTCCGGTTCAGCAGCTCCACCCGGTCCCCGACGGAAAAGCGGTTGCGCTCGGTCAGGACCGCCTCGCCGCATGGGTCGCAGGACTCCACCACGGCCACGATCTCCGCGTCATAGAAATAGCTGCCCTCCGGGTAGTGCTCCCCCGGCTGGCCGAAATAGAAGCCGCTGGAGTAGGGCCGGTGGCTGAGCTTGTCGCACTCTTTTCGCCAGTCCGGGTCAAAGGGCTTCCCCGCCAGCATGTCGTCCAGGGCGTGGCGGTAAGCGTTGGTGACGGCGGCGGCGTAGTAGGCGCTTTTCATCCGGCCCTCGATCTTGAAGCTGTCCACCCCCGCGTCCCGCAGGGCGGACAGATGCTCGATCATGCACAGGTCGCGGCTGTTGAGGATGTAGGCCCCCTCCGCGTCCTCGTCCAGCTGGAAATACTGGCCGGGGCGTTTTTCCTCCACCAGATGATATTTCCAGCGGCAGGGCTGGGCGCAGACGCCGCCGTTGCCGTCCCGCCCGGTCAGATAGTTGCTGAGCAGACAGCGCCCGGAAAAGCTGACGCACATGGCCCCGTGGACGAAGGCCTCCAGCTCCAGCTCCGGCGGACAGTTCGCCCGGATGGCGGCGATCTCGTCCAGGTGCAGCTCCCGCGCCAGCACGACGCGCTGCGCCCCCAGAGCATGCAGCATCCGGGCGCTTTCGGAATTTACGACGCCGAACTGGGTGCTGATGTGGACGGGGACTGCGGGGGCGTAGCGTTTGGCCAGTGCCAGCACGCCCAGGTCCGCCAGAATCAGGCCGTCCGCTCCCGCCGCCGCGCAGCGCGCCAGGTGCTCCGGCAGTCCCGCCAGCTGCCCCTCGTGGGGCAGGGTGTTCACCGCTACATAGACTTTCGCCCCGGATGCATGGCTGAGGCGAATCGCCTCAGCCATGCCCTCCGGGTCGAAGTTTCCGGCGGCGGCCCGCAGACCGTAGGCCTTTCCGGCCAGATAGACGGCGTCCGCGCCGTAGTGCAGGGCCATCTCCAAGCGCTCCCGGTCCCCGGCGGGCGAGAGCAGCTCCGGCTTATTCATACTGCTGGGTCGCCACAAAGGCGTTGAACTCGTTGGCGTCCTGGAAGAAGCGATGGGTGCCGGACTCGGCGTCCAGGGCGTAGTAATAGTAATTGGTGTTCTCCGGGTTCAGCGCAGCCTGGATGCTGGCCATACCGGGGTTGCAGATGGGCGTGGGGGGCAGGCCGTGGTGCATCCGGGTGTTGTAGGGGCTGTCGTAATTGAGGATGTCGTCGGGAAGCTGGACGCCGCCGGCGTAGTCCGGGAAGAGGTACAGGATGGTGGAGTCCATGCCCAGCGTCATGCCCGCCGCCAGGCGGTTGTAGATGACGGAGGCGATTTTCCCCCGCTCCTCGTCGCTGCCGGCCTCTTTCTCGATGATGCTGGCCACGATGACCACATTGCGGAAGGTGGTGCCCCGGTTCTCGATCTGGGCCCACATGTCCGCCGTCACACGGCTGTGGAGGGCGGTGAGGAACTTGTTGACGACGCTGGCGGCCTGTTCGCCGTGGTAGAAGTCATAGGTGTTGGGGAAGATGAAGCCCTCCAGCCGGTGGGCGTCCCCGGTCTCCGCATTCTCCAGGAAGCGGAAGTTATAATTAAAGTTGGCCGCAGCGGCGTAGAGGTCCTCCGCCGAACAGATCTCCTCGGCCTCCAGCTTGCGGAAGATCTGGTCCATGGTCCAGCCCTCGGGGAAGGTAATTTTGGTCACCAGCATACTGGCCGTGCCCACCTGCATGTTCTTCACCAGGGCGCGGTAGTCCAGTTCCGTGCTCAGGTTGTATGCGCCCGGGTCGATTTTCACGTCGGCGTGGGAGAAGCTGGCAAAGAGCTTGAACAGGAGCTTGTATTCCACGATGCCCGCGTCGTGCAGCGCCCCCGCCACATAGTCGATGTCCGCCACCCGGACGGTGCGGCTGCCCGTCACCTTGCCGTCCGCGTCTTTGATCAGCCGCTCCTCCTCATGGAAGATCTCGTCCGGCAGGACGACCGTGGCGGTCATGGGGTCTTTGTTCAGGGCCAGCACGTCCCGCGCCGCCATCCAGGCCATGCAGGCCAGGATAATGGAGACGCAGATGACGAACACGGCGTACATGACGCCGCCCAAAAGGCCGGTCTTGCCCGTGCGGCTGCGGCGGATGGGCTGGTAATCCCGCTCCTCCAGCTCCAACTCCGGGTCCTCCGGGGGCAGCTCCGCCCAAAAGGCTTCGTCCGCCTGCTGCCGGGCGTTCAGGTCATAGCTGTCCACCAGGGGATCGTCTTCGCGCTCCGGGTCCGGGACAGCGTTGGTTTCGTCGATCATGGGTTTCACCTCCGGGAGAGCAGACGCATAGGATGATGCGGATGGAGTCGGGAACGACTCAATCCCACAAGATGCGCCTGCATTCGATTCAGTTCCGCGCCGGTGATGCAGGGCAAAAACAACGCTGCGGCGCGGAGAAAGGGATTTATATTATGATGTGCAACAACAATAACAACCTCTGGATCATCCTCATCCTCATCGTCCTGTTCGGCTGCGGCGGCTGCGGCTTCGGCTTTGGCTGCGGCAACAACTGCGGCTGCAACAACGGCTGCAACAACGACTGCGGCTGCGGCTGCTGAGTCGGCCCGCCCGTCCAACGGGAGAGATGCTCATGGGAGCCCCTTCGGGGGCTCCTTTTTTTTTTGGAAACGCCGCCGGAAACGGCAGTATAGTCCCCGTTTGCATCATTTTGGACGAGCGCGGAGGACTTGGACCAGGAACAGGGGCAGCTTCATCATGCGCCCGATGCGCCTTGGCTCTTTCAGCAGCCGGTAGAGCCACTCCAGGCCCGCTTTCTGCCAGCCCAGAGGGGCCCGGGCGGCGTCCCCGGCCAGCACGTCCAGCGCGCCGCCGTTGCCCACCATCAGGCCGACCTGCAGCCGGGGGGCGTTGGCGTGCATCCACTTTTCCTGCTTCGGCGCGCCCAGGCAGACCAGCAGCAGCTCCGGCGCGGCGGCGTTGATTTGCTCCAGCACCGGGCCGTCGTCGGAAAAGTAGCCGTCGTGGACCCCCGCCAGGCGGAGGCCCGGAAAGCGTTCACGCAGTTTTTCCCAGGCGCGCTCGGCCACGCCGGGCTTGCTGCCCAGCAGGAACACGCTGCCGCCGCTGCCGTCCAGGGCCTCCAGGAGCCGGGTGGAGAAGTCGATGCCCGGCACCCGCTCTTTCAGGGGCGTTTTCAGCAGCTTCGCGCCATAGATGACGCCGATGCCGTCCGGGATGGTCAGGGCCGCCCCCGCCACCGCCGCCGCGGCCTCCGGGTCCTCCCGACAGGCCAGGACGATCTCCGGGTTCGGCGTGACCACATAGGCCGCCCGGCGCTTGCGCATCAGCGTCAAAGCCCGTTCCACGGCCTCGTCCATGCTGAGGTTGTCGAATGCGACGCCCAAAACGTCGATGCGTGCCCGCTCGCTCATAACTGTGAAAAGACCTCCCCGATCTTGTCGTGTATCACCAGGTCCGCCCAGGCGTCCGCACTCGTAGCGTCCCGGTTCACCAGCACCAGCTTCTGGCCCCGGTAATAGCGGATCAGCCCCGCCGCCGGGTAGACCACCAGGCTGGTGCCGCCGATGATGAGGACATCCGCCTGGCGGATGTAGCGGACCGCCCGGCTGATGGCATCTTCGTCCAGCGCCTCCTCATACAGTACGATGTCGGGGCGGATGACGCCGCCGCAGTCGCAGCGGGGCACGCCCTCCCCCTCCTGGATGCGCTCCGCGGGCCAGGGTTTCCGACAGCGGGAACAGTAGGCCCGCAGCAGACTGCCGTGCAGTTCGATGACGTTCCGGCTGCCTGCGGCCTGGTGGAGCCCGTCGATGTTCTGGGTGATGACGGCCCGGAGCTTGCCCTGGGCCTCCCACTCCGCCAGCTTCCGGTGGGCGGCGTTGGGCTGCGCCCCACGGAGGCAGAGCTTGTCGTGGTGGAAGCGGAAGTACTCCTCCGGATTGGCCTGGAAGAAGCTGTGGCTCAGGATCTGTTCCGGGGGGTATTTGTAATGCTGGCTGTATAGTCCGTCCACGCTGCGGAAGTCGGGGATGCCGCTCTCCGTGCTGACGCCCGCGCCGCCAAAGAATACGATGTTGTCCGATCCGGCGATCCAATCCCGGAGCCGGGCAATGCGCTCGTCCATGCCGATCCCTCCACCCAGTCTGGTTTTCCATATCTTAACACAGCCCTCGCTAAAAAGCAAGAAATGCGCGCCACTCCGCTCTTGATAAATTTAGACACTTTTGCTATAATGTCAGTAATCTGTTGACGGATGTCGAAACAAATACCCAAAGACCCAGCGGGCCCGCCGGAAGCCGCCCCGTGCCCGATGATCTGAAAAAGGAGGTTCGTCATGAAACGATGCAGCAAATGCGGCAAGACCTATGAGGACTGGAGCATTTTCTGCCGGGACTGCGGCCAGCTCCTGAGCCCCGAGGGGGAAGCCGCGCCGACGCCGGCCCAGGCCGAGAGCGTGCTGCGTGCGCAGCCGGAAGAGGAGACCCTGCTCCAGGCCGCAGCGCCCCCGCCGCCGGAGCCGGAGGCCCCCGCCGCGCCGACGCCGCCCCAGGCGGATGCGCCGCAGACGCCCGCCGTGCCCGGCCGGATGCAGCAGCCCGGCGGAGCGCCCCAGCCGGAAGCGCCGCAGACGCCCGCCGCCGTGCCGCCGCCGCAGCAGCCGAGCCAAGGCCCGTTCCCCTATTCCGGCCCCTATGACCCCATCCCGGATATGTTCAAGGAAGCGCCGCCGGAGCCAAAGGTGAAAAAGCCCCGGCCCCTGCGGGACGGCTCTCTGCCCAAACTGGGCTTCGGACGTGGGCTTGCCTATGTGCTGGCCGGAATTCTGCTCTTTCTGCTGCTGGCCGCGCCGCTGGGCGTTTACATTGTCCGGGAGAGCAGCACGGAAGCGGGCCTGAACACCCTGCTGGCCGACGTGCGCCTCTCCCAGATCCCCGCCGGCGACGTGATCCGCGGGGCGGACCCCCAGCAGACCGTTTCCGGCTGGCTGGGCGACAAGCTCTTTGCCCTGAGCAAAAAACTGGACTTCACCACCGAGGCGGTGGCGGACTTTCTGGACCGCAGCAGCCTGAAGGACTCCGCTGTCCGGGACCTGGCCGCCGTACTCCGCGACTGGTTCGCGGGCAGCGGGGAGCACGCCCTGGGCAAGGCGGAATACCGGGCCATGATCGTGGAGAACCAGGGGCTGTTTGAGGACGTGTTCCACAAGGAGCTGCCCACGGAGCTGACTCCCATGCTGGCCGACCTGCTGGTCTCCAGCGGTCTGCCCACCCTGCCCACCCAGGCGGAACTGCGCCAGGCGAATCCCACCCTGAGCACGGCGCTGCAATACGGCTTCTCCTGGGTCACCGTGATCGTCCTGCTGCTGCTGGCGGTGCTGGTCTTCCTGCTGCTGTGCAAGCTGGCCCGGGGCGTCCTGCGGCCCCTGCGCAGCCTGGGGATTCTGCTCTGCATTCTGGGCGGCCTGACCGCGCTGGCGGCGGGCTTTGCCAAGCTGCTGCCGGACCTCTGGAGCGGCCTTTTGCAGGCGGGCTATGTGCCCGGCAAGGCCAGCGCCGCCCTGCTGGGCAGCCAGCTCCCCATCTTCCTGGGGATGCTGGGGTTGGGCGTCCTGCTCCTGGTGCTGGTCCGCCTGATCCGCGCCGGACAGGCCCGGCGTGCGGCAAAACGACTGGCCAAAGCGGGCTGATACAAAGACGGAAGATGCGCATCGGGCGAAGGTGGTCTCTCCACCTTCGCCCGATCTCTGTTTTTTACGGCAGGTCTTTCTCCATCTCCAGCACGGCGTCGTGATAGCGCCGGTTCACCGGGACCGGGAGGCCGTGCCGCTCCGCCAGGCGGAGCACCGTCCCGGCGAACAGCGCCAGCTCCGAGCGCCGCCCGGCCAGGGCGTCCTGGCGCATGGAGGGATAGCCCACGGAAATCAGGCTGGCCAGGAGCCGCAGGTCGGCGCGCAGGTCCTCCTCCGTCAGTTGTACGCCCTCCGCCCGGGCCAGGGCGATGACCTCCCGCATGGCGGCCACCATGCTTTCATAGGCCTCCCCGCCGCCCTTGGCCACGGCGTAGGGCACGCCGTAGACCATGCAGGTCTGGTTGATGCCCACGTTGATCATAAACTTGTTCCACATGGCCCGAATGATGTCCGGCGGCAGCTCGTGGGGCACCCCGGCGCGGGCCAGGAACACGGCCAGCCGCTCCAGTGCCGCCCCCTGCTCCGGGACCCTGGCCCCGATCTGGAGCCGCCCCATGTTTTCATAGGTGACTTCGCTGCCCTCCCGCATGGCGTCCATGCCGATGGCCACGCAGTCCACCACCCGGGATCGGCCATAGCGCGCCGCCAGGATGTCCTCGGTGATGATGCCGTTCAGCAGGGAGATGAGCACCGTGTCCTCCCCCACCGCCGGGGCCATCAGGTCCATGGCCTGGGCCAATCCGCTGTATTTCGTCGCCACGATGACCAGATCCACCTGCCCGGCGTCCTCCGGGCGGCAGACGCGAAAGCGCCTTTCCGCGCCGTTGACGCGGCAGCGTCCGTCCCCGTGCCGGGCCAGACGGGCCCCGTCCATCAGAAAGCAGAGATTTTCGCCGCCGATGTTCCGGGCGATGCGGTCACCGAACATCACGCCCAGCGCCCCCATGCCGACGACGGCCACCTTGTTGATTGCTGCACCTGTCATGTCTCGGCTTCCCCCTTCTTTTTTTCTCATCATAACCGCAAGCGGATGCGCGGTCAACCGCATTGCGCGGAAAATGCGAAAAAAACTTTGTCTGCGACGAACGTCCGGCCCGGAAATGCCCCGCTTCCCTGTTCCCTCTGCCGCGCAGCTGTGCTATACTGGGCGGGTAAGCTGTACATACATGGAGCATGGAATCCAAGGAGGAACCACATGAACAAAACGCTCATCATCGGCGGCGTGGCGGGGGGCGCCAGCTGCGCGGCCCGGCTGCGGCGGCTGGACGAGACGGCGGAGATCGTGCTGCTGGAGCGCGGCGCGTATGTCTCCTACGCCAACTGCGGGCTGCCCTACTATGTGGGCGGCGTCATCCGCTCCCGCTCGGTGCTGCTGGTCTCCACGCCGGAGGAACTGCGCGAGCGCTTCCGCATCGACGTCCGCACGGAACACGAGGCCCTTTCCATCGACCGGGCAAACAAAACCGTGACGGTCAAAGACCTGAAACGCGGCACGACCTACACGGAAGCCTATGACACGCTGGTGATCGCCACCGGCTCTTCGCCCCTGCGCCCCCCCATTCCGGGCATTGACAGCCCCCGCATCCGCAGCCTCTGGACCGTCCCGGACACGGACGCGCTGAAAAAGCTGACGGAGACAGCGGCCTCCGCCGTGGTGGTGGGCGGCGGCTTCATCGGCCTGGAGATCGCGGAAAATCTGCGCCACGCCGGGCTGCATGTGGCCCTTGTGGAGGCGCTGGACCAGGTCATGGCCCCGCTGGACTTCGAGATGGCCCAGCTGCTGCATGAGGAACTGCGGGGGCAGGGTGTGGACCTGCACCTGGGCGACGGGGTGGACGCCTTTGCCGACGACGGGCAGGGCGTGACCGTCCGGCTCAAGAGCGGGGCGGCCCTGCGGGCGGACCTGGTGGTGCTGTCCATCGGCGTGCGGCCCAACAGCGCCCTGGCCCGGGACTGCGGCCTGACGCTGAACGCCCGGGGCGGCGTGGTCGTGGACGAACATCTCCGCAGCGCCGACCCCAGCATCTATGTGGTGGGCGACGTGATCGAGGTGGAGGACTTCGTCTTCGGCGACCGGGCCATGCTGGCGCTGGCCGGTCCGGCCAACAAGCAGGGGCGCATCGCGGCGGACAACATCGCCGGAGGGGACGAGGTCTACCGGGGCACCCAGGGCACTTCGGTGGCCAAGGTCTTCGACCTGACGGCGGCCTCCACCGGGGCCAACGAAAAGGCCCTGATCCGGCGCGGGCTGGTGAAGGGGGAGGACTATGAGACCCTGGTGGTCACCCAGAACCACCACGCGGGCTACTACCCCGGCGCAGCGCCGATGCTGCTGAAACTGCTCTTTTCCTGCGACGGGAAGAAGATCTTCGGCGCGCAGATCGTGGGCCGGGAGGGCGTGGACAAGCGCATCGACGACATCGCCGTGGCCCTGCGCCTGGGCGCGGGGCCCGTGGCGCTGAAAGAGCTGGAGCTGGCCTACGCGCCCCCCTATTCCTCCGCCAAGGACCCGGTGAACATGGCGGGCTTCGTGGCGGAGAACATCCTGAACGGTCTGGTGCGCCTGGCCGACTGGAACGAAACGGAGACCGACCCGGAGGCCGTGGTCCTGGACGTGCGGGAGGAGGAGGAGACCGTGGCCTACGCCCTGCCCGGCGCGGTGAACATCCCCCTGGGCCAGCTCCGGGCGCGGCTGGGCGAGCTGGACCGGGAAGCGCGCTACATCGTCTTCTGCGCCGTGGGCGTCCGCTCCTACAACGCCGCCCGCATTCTGAGCCAGAACGGTTTTGCAAAGGTCAAGGTCTACCCCGGCGGGACGCGCTTTTACCGCTCCACCCACGAGAGCGAGTGGGAACTGGAGGAAGCCCCGCCCGCCCCGGCCCAGGAGCCGGACCCCACGGAAAGGAGCACTTCGGACATGAAACAGATCACGCTGGACTGCTGCGGAATGCAGTGTCCCGGCCCCATCATGGAGGTCTACAAGAACATCTGCGCCCTCTCCGACGGCGATCAGCTGGAGGTCAGCGCCTCCGACCCCGGCTTTGCCAAGGACATCGTGTCCTGGTGCCGCCGCACCGGCAACACCCTGGTCTCCAGCGAGCGGAAAGACGGGGCCTATGTGGCCGTGCTCCGCAAAGGGAGCGGCGCGGCGGCGGCCAGCGCAAAGCCCGTGGCCGTGCAGGATACGCCCCAGGGCAAGACCATCATCGTCTTCGACGGGGACATGGACAAGGTACTGGCCAGCTTCATCATCGCCAACGGGGCCCTGGCCATGGGCCGCCCGGTGACCATGTTCTTCACCTTCTGGGGCCTCAACGCCCTGCGGAAAGACCGGAAGCAGCCCATCAAAAAGACGGCGGTGGAGCGGATGTTCGGGGCCATGCTGCCCCGCGGCGCCCGGCGGCTGAAGCTCTCCAAGCTGAACATGGGCGGCATGGGCACGGCCATGATGCGGAAGATCATGAAGGACAAACACATCGACTCCCTGGAAGACCTGATGAAGAAGGCCATGGAAAACGGCGTCAAGCTCATCGCCTGCTCCATGAGCATGGACGTGATGGGCATCCGCAAGGAGGAGCTGATCGACGGCGTGGAGATCGGCGGCGTCGGGGCCTATCTGGGGGACGCAGAGGACTCCAACGTGAACCTGTTCATCTGAACCAATTCCATACAAAAACGGAAGGGCCGCGCCCTTCCGTTTTTTCATGCTTGTTTGTGCCTTGTCTCAGCCGATGTTCACCAGCACGGGCTTGCCCCAGCTGTTCATATCCAGCACCGCCAGCTGCTCCGCGCCGACGATGTAGACCCAGGAGCCGATGTACAGCCCGCGCATCCGCCAGCCGCCGTCCTCGAAGTCGAAGCGGCAGAGTTCTGTGAAGCCCGCGTCGGCGTCATAGGCATAGATGCGGTAGGTCTCGTCGGCCTGGAAACCGATCAGGTTTTTCGCCGGGCTGATGAAGAAGGCCTTGTGGTTGTAGAGCGCTTCGCTGTAGTCCGCGTCCAGCTCCAGGACGGACTCGGCGTACACGTCGGTCTTGTCCTCGGTGTTGAACATCACCAGCTTGAGCCCCTCGGTCCGGCCGTCCTCCTCGTCCGCCTCCCGGCCAAAGCCAAAGAGTTTGCCCTCGGCCCAGCCGTGGAGGTACTCGGAGAAGCCGCTGATCTTCAGGGCGCTGAGCACGGCGGGGTGGACCGGGTCGCTCACGTCCACGGTGAACAGCGGGTCCACGTTGCGGAAGGTGGTGAAGTAGGCGATGTCGCCGTCGAAGCGGGCGGAGTAGACCCGCTCCCCCTCCGCCAGGTCGGTGACGCTGCCCAGCAGGTTCAGGTCCCCGTCCAGGATGTACAGGCCGCTGCTGGGTTTGCTCTCCTCCCACTGGTAGTTGGTGAAGTTGTAGCGGGCGTCCTCATAGACCTTGTAGACGTTCTCGCTCTTCGTGGTGACGATGCGGAGATTGCCCTGGTATTCGTCGGCGGAGAACTGGCTGTCCAGATAGCCGGGCACCATGCCCCCGGCCACGAAGCGCAGCCCCTCGGACAGGTCAAAGCGATAGATTGCGGTGTTGGTGCTGTCCCGGTGGCTGGTGACGGTGTAGACGCTCTCGGTGTACTTGCCCGTCTCCGTGCTCTCCCAGACGCTGCCCATCACATAGAGGCTGTCCCCGCTCATGTAGAGCTGGTCCCCTGCGCCCAGCAGAGACTGGCTGTCCAGCAGCGCGGCCTGAGGGATGTCGTAGACGCTGACCACCACGTACTCATTGGACTTGTCCCCGCAGAGGTAGATGCGCCCGGCGGGCAGCGTCTCCGCCTTGCCGTCCCGGTAGAGGCAGGGGACGTAGGTCTCCGGCTCGTCCTCGTCATAGCTGTAGACCCACTGGTTGGTGACCACATAGAGTCTGCCGTCCAGCAGACGGGAGGACAGCAGATTGCCGTCCTGGCCCAGGCTGCTCAGCAGCTTCGGCGCGGCGGGATTGCTCACATCATAGAGGTCCACGCAGCAATACCGCTCATCCTCCCAGGTCCAGCCGTCATCGGTCTGCGCGCCGGAGTAGGCGGAGTAGTTGGAGAGAATGGCCAGGCGTCCGTCGCTGACGTACATCTCCCGGGGGTTCTTGGTCTTGCTGTCATAGCTGTACTGTTTGCCGCTGCCGGTCTCGTGGTAGTCCGACTGGCCCACCTTGGTGCGGGAGACCACGGCGCTGCCCGTTCCGGCGGCGCGGATGATCGTAAGCTGGTATTCGCCGTTCAGGACGTAGATGTACTGCCCGTCCGTCTTGACGATGTCGCCCTCGTCGATGCCCTCCACCTGGACGTTGGTGCCGGACACGTCCGCGTCGTCCGCGGAGGCGGTGTTGGTGGCGGCGGGCGTCTCGGCGGCTTTGCTGCCCTCCGCTGTGGCGGCCTGCGCGGTTTCGGCCTCTTCCTCGTCCAGATCCATGCCGCCCCGGTTTCTGCTGGCTTTCAGGCTGCTCAACACTTCGCCGTAGCTGGCGGCCAGCTTCACCTCCGGGCGCGGGGGCAGCAGTTTGGCGCTCTCGATGCGCACCGTATGGCTGGCCTCGTCATAGCTGACTTTGAAGTTCAGCCGGGGGCCCAGCTCCGCCAGCTTGAAATAGTTGTGTCCGGCGATGTTCCAGACGGACAGGCCCTCCGCCGCCGTCCCGTCGATCACGATGGTCTGGCGGCTGGGCTGGGCCAGGCCGGACAGCCTGGAGGCACTCTGCCGGGATGACGCGGACTCGTCCGCGCCGTCTGTCACCTGCTCGGTGCCCAGCGGCGTGTAGCTCTGTCCCCGGACGATCAGAACCTGCCCCTTCTCCGCGTCATAGTCCACGGAAAAGCGGCTGTCCGTCTCCCGCAGGAGCATGGCCAGATCCCGGATCTGGAAATAGTTGTAGCCGTCCACGTTGTAGGCCAGACAGCGGACCGGCACGCCGTCCACCGTCAAGGACTGGCTGCTGACCACAATGGCCGGATCGGCCAGGGCCATGGGGGCCAGCGCCAAAGCCAACGCCAGCACCAGCAGCAGGGCCGTCAGTTTCTTCATTTCGTTCCCCTCCCAATGTAAGTAAAGATATGGATCGCTCCATTCACGCCCTTAGACGCGGGGAAGGGGAAAAAGTTCCCGTCATTGCGCGCTTTCCAGCGGAAAAGAGCCGTCCATCCGCCAGACGCCGCTGCCGCCGTCGGCCCGGCGCAGCCAGATGGACTCCCACTTGGCCGCGCCGCTGTCATCAAAGCGGATCAGGCCGGAGGTGCCCCGCCAGCTCACGGCGGGCAAGCGGGCCAGCAGGTCGGCCTTGTCCGCGCTCTGGGCGCTGCGCATGGTCTCCATCACCAGGTCGTAGGCGTCCCCCGCCAGGGCGGTGAGGGTGCAGGCCTCCAGAAAGCCGCCGTTGAGCTGCAGGGCTTCCATGTCGGCTTCCAGATAGGCTCGCAGCCCTTCCGCGTATTTCCCGCCGTCCGGGATGCGGCAGTAGACCGTGGCGTAAAGCCGCAGAGCGTTGCCGCTCATGGCGGCGGGGATGCGGGGGTCGTCGATGCGGTGGTTGGCGTAGACGGGCAGGGTGAAGCCCATCGCGTCGGCCTGGTGGGCGGCCAGGGCGGTCATGGCCGGACTCAGGGCGAGATAGACCGCGTGGCAGCGGAAGGTCTCGGAGCGCTGGAAATAGACGCTCAGGTCCTCCGTGTCCGTGCGGACGGCGTCCTGGACCACCGTGCCGCCCAGATCCTCATAGGCGCTGCGAAGCCGCGCCGCCTGTTCGCTCCACTCCCCGTCCTCCTGGCTCATCAGGTAGAGGGACGCGCCGCCGCTGCGCTCCCAGATTAGATCGGCCAGGGCGCGGACCTCCTGCTCCTCCGTCAGGCAGAGGCGGAAGGCGTAGTTGCCCATGCCCGTCAGCGCGTCGCCGGTGCAGCCTACGCCGATCAGGGCGATGCCGTTTTCCTCAAAGAGCGGCCCCACCGCCAGGCTGAGTTCGGAGTCATAGGCCCCGATCACCACGCAGACCCCCTGCTCCACCAGGTAGGCCGCGGCCTCCAGGGCGGACTGGACCGTGCTGCCGCAGTCGGCCACTACCAGCTCCATGTCATAGTCCTCTTTCGCCAGGCTCAGGCTGGGGGTCAGGGACTGGGCATAGCGCACGCCCAGCAGCTCCCGCCGCCCCTCCGGGGCTTTGGTCCCGGTCAGCGGCTCCAGGACCCCGATGCGCACCTTATGGCGCACCGGTTCCTCCGCTTGTTTGGACCCGCAGGCCGCCAGCGTCAGCAGCAGCGTCAGGGCAAGCAGCATTGAGATGATTTTTTTCACAAAAGACTTCCTCCTGTCTCTCTGGGTTCACAGCATCACGGGGCCGGCGCGCCAGTCCTGTCCGCCTCCACGGGCGGCGGGGTCGGGGCAGCCCAGCACATAGACATCCTCGGCACGGGCGCAAAGGGCGAAGACGCGGCCCGCGTTCTCTGGCAGCTTCCGCCCGGCGGCGGGTTTGGTGATGAGCGGCAGCGAGCAGGTCTTGCGGAGCGCCGCCAGATGCGCCCGGCCCCGTTCATTCGCCGCCAGGACCCGCAGATAGGGCACGGGTCCGGCGCTGTCGCCCTTCCGTAGCCCCAGGGCGGCGGAGAGCAGCGCCCGGCGGAGCCTGGCGTCGGGATAGCGCTTCGTGGCGGCCCGGGCCACGGCCTCGGCCAGGCTGGGGGCCTCCAGGGCGCGCAGCAGGCGGTATTCCAGGCCCTCCCCCACGCCGGGGACCTGCGTCAGCTCCGCCGCGCCGCATAGCCGCAGGCGGCTGAGCAGGGCCGTGTCCAAAGCCTCCGGCGTCACCGGCCCGCGCCCCATTGTGCGCTCCCGGGCGAAGACGGCGGCGGCCTCTGGGGGCAGCAGCGCGTCCACGTCCTCCCCCGCCCCGATGCGCCCGCGCAGCCAGGAGGCGGAGGGGAAGTCTCCCCCTTCGGCTGTGTCGTGGCCGCTGCCCCGGCGTGGGATCGCCAGCAGTTCCAACGCTTGTCCGGCGGCCTTGCAGTATTCCAGGGCCAGAATGTCGTTGGGGCTGCGGAGCAGGGGCAGGGCTTCCCCGGCCAATTCCTCCGCCGCCCGCTGGCGGGCAGCGGCGTAGGATGCGCCCGCCCGCAGCAGCTCCCGCGTTCGCGCATCCAGCGCCGGGTCGGCGAGCAGCGCGGCGGTCCGGCGCAGCGCGCCCACGTCGCCGCACTCGCTGCCGAAGCTGAGCGCCCCGGCTCCGGCGACCCGCAGCAAGCCCACCGCGCCGGAAGCGAAGGTCTCCGCCGGGGCCAGGGCCCAGGGCAGGGGCAACTCCAGCACCAGGTCCGCCCCGCAGCGCACAGCGGCCTCGGCCCGGGGGCGCTTGCCGTAGACTGCGGGGCTGCCCCGCTGGACAAAGGCCCCGCTCATGGCGCAGACGAGCACGCTCTCCGCGCCCAGGGCGCGCCGGGTCTCCGCCAGGTGCCAGGCGTGGCCCCGGTGAAAGGGGTTGTACTCCGCCACGACGCCGCAGACCGGCCCCGTCCGGCCCATTTGCGCGCTGTTTGGCATGGCTTTTCCCCCTCCCCGGCGGATCTCGGCGCGCTCCGCGTCGGGCGCACAGGCAAAAAGGCACAAATCCACGGACCGAGGGCAAAAAAAGTCTGGCATTTCCCGCCAAAAATCGCAAATTAGGCTTGCCTTTCCGAAATCGTGTATTAAAATATTCGTAAGCGTGTTCTTCTTATCTTACACAAAAGCACATCATTTTACAAGAAGGAAAGGAAACGAAAATGAAGATTCTTGTGATCAACGCGGGCAGCTCCTCTCTGAAGTATCAGCTCATCGACATGGACGGCGAGGTGCTGCTGGCCAAGGGCCTGTGCGAGCGCATCGGCATCGACGGCAAGTTCACCTACAAGCCCCAGGTGGAGGGCAAGGCGAAAAAGGACGCGGTGGACGTGGCCATGCCCAGCCACGGCGAGGCCATCCAGACCGTGCTGGAAGCCCTGGCCGACCCGGTCAACGGCGTGGTGAAGAGCATGGACGAGATCGACGCGGTGGGTCATCGCGTGGTCCACGGCGGCCGGGCCTTCACCGAGAGCTGCCTGATCAACGCCGAGCGCAAGGAAGCCATCAAGAAGTGCTTTCCCCTGGCCCCCCTGCACAACCCGGCCAACCTGCTGGGCATCGAGGCCTGCGAGAAGGTCATGCCCGGCAAGCCCCAGGTGGCCGTGTTCGACACCGCGTTCCACATGACCATGCCCGCCGCGGCCTACATCTACGCCATCCCCTATGCGTACTACGAGGACGACGACGTGCGCCGCTACGGCTTCCACGGCACCAGCCACCGCTACGTCTCCGCCCGCTGCCGCGAGTTGCTGGGCAACCCGGAGCACAGCAAGATCATCTCCTGCCACCTGGGCAACGGTTCCTCCCTGGCCGCCGTCGTGGACGGCAAGGTGGTGGACACCACCATGGGCCTTGGGCCTCTGGCCGGCGTCCCCATGGGCACCCGCTGCGGCGACATCGACGCCACCATTCTGGAGTACCTGATGGGCCAGCACGGCTATGACATGAAGGAAATGATGAACATCCTCAACAAGAAGAGCGGCGTTCTGGGTATCTCCGGCGTGTCCAGCGACTTCCGCGATTTGGAAGCCGCCGCCAAGGAGGGCAACGAGCGCGCTCAGCTGGCCCTGGACAAGTTCCACTATGAGGTCAAGAAGGACATCGGCGCTTACGCGGCCGCCATGGGCGGCGTGGACGCCATCGTCTTCACCGCCGGTGTGGGCGAGAACGGCGCGGGCAACCGTGCCGCCATCTGCGCGGGTCTGGAGTACCTGGGCGTGAAGATCTGCCCGGACTGCAACGCCCAGCGCGCCGACGAGCATCTGATCAGCACCGACGACAGCCCGGTGAAGGTCTTCGTCATCGCCACCAACGAGGAACTGATGATCGCCCGCGACACCAAGGAGATCGTCAGCAAGTAAGCATTGATTCCACACGAACGAAAAGCGCCCCCGGAAGCCGCGTTTGCTCGGCCTCCGGGGGCGTTGTCATGCCCGGTTCAGGCGGGATAGCGGGTCCAGACGTAGTCGGCCTGCATGATCTGCTGGCGCGTCAATGTCCGTCCCCAGTGGACGGAGGAATTGTAGTTCCCCTCGGCGATCACCACATGGTCGTCGTGGATCTCCAAGATGATGACGGTATGGGTGTCGCCGTTGATGCGCGGCATATCCCCCACGCGCAGATCTTCATAGGCGAAATCGCCCCGCTCCAGCGTCCGCAGCGGCAGCTCCCCGAAGGCGGCGCTGCTGACCCGGAAGGCAAAGGCCACGCAGCCCATGCCGGTGAAGCTGAACTGCCGGGTCACGCCCTCCCACACTTCCTCGTAGTGCAGCGTGTACTCGTCCTCGTTGGTCCAGCGCAGCCCCTCCGGCAGCTCCTCCTTCATGGCAATCAGCTTCGCGTAGACCGTCTCCTGGTCGTAGGGGTCCTCCGCCGGGGTCTGGGCCGGGGACAGCGCCGCGTCATACTGCGCCTGGGTGAAGACGCCTTCGGCGATCAGCTTCTCGGCCAGGGTCTCGTCGTCCCCCTTCAGGGGCGTGCGCAGGGCGCTGAAGCTGACGGCGGCCACATGGGCGCGCAGGAACGGGGCCTCGGCGAAGCGCGCTCCCTCGCTCGTCAGCCCGATTTCGTCGGAAAATTCCCAGGCCGCGTCCCAGCGGAAGTCCGTGGCGCTGTCATAGCCCAGGGCGCGAAGTACAAAGGTGAGGTACTGAGAGGCGGTGATCTGCCTGTCGCCGCTGAAAGTGGTCTCCCCCGTACCGGCGGTCAGGCCGTTGGCGTAGGCATAGCCCACATAGGGCCGCGCCCATTCCGCCACGTCGGAAAAGGCGTTTTCCCAGCTCCCGGTTCGGGCCTCGCCCTCCTTCCCCAGCAGGCGCACCAGCATGACCAGCGCCTCATACCGGGTCGGAGCGCGGTCCAGCTCAAAGACGGGCTGCCCCTCCGCGTCGGTCCCGGTACCCTGGAACAGACCCAGGGCATACAGCGCGTCGGCGGCCTCGCGCCCGGCGTCGTCGGCGGCAAAGACGGCGCTCCCAAGAGAAAACAGCAGCGCCAGCGCCAGGAACAGAGACAACAGTTTTTTCATTGGATTCTCCCTCTTTTCTATCTTTTCATTCATCCAGTTGCTCTAAACAGTATGCTTTCAGCGTGGGAATATCTCGCTGAACCGTATTCCATACGATTTCCAGACGGATGCTTCCATAGTGATGCGCGACAATGTTCCGCATTCCCTTCATCTGGCTCCAATCCATCGTATCGGCGGATGCTGCGCGAATCTCCGGTGAGAGTTGCCCCGAAAGCTCGCCAATTTGGAGAAGATAAAAACAAATCAAATCATGGTACGCCTTATCAGAGTGGAAGGATTGAAAATCGTCTCCAAACCTTGCAACGCTGTCCTCAATGCTTTCGCAGTACTCCAAAATGTGTTCCAGCCTCTGCATATCACGCGGCAGCATAGATCATCATCCTTTCCCGTTTGACCGCCTCCCGAAAATGAATCTGGCTGCGGCGATTTGTCGGCTCTTCCATCGAGTCCAGCGTAACCAGGTCTATCGTGGTTTCCAACGCGCTTTCCAGGGCGCTGTACAGCCCGCCCAACCGAAACAAGCTGTCAATCGCTGTTCCTGAGAGATCGACCAGCAGGTCTACATCGCTCTCCGCAGTGGCCTCACCCCTGGCGTAAGAGCCAAAGAGGTAGACCGCCGCAAGGCCGTATTGCCGTGCAACAGGCGTAATGCGGCGTTTGATTTCCTCCACCGTATAGGGCAGCATGGTTTCACCCCTTCCCTATGTCATAGCCTTATGATACGCCAAAAAAGCGCCGGGATTCCTCCCGAACAGGCGAATCCCGGCACAAAGCTTTTGTAATTCTGAATTTTCCCGCTTGTGCCTGACGTTCTGCACAGTCTCGGTCCGCTGTCATTCCCCTGGGACAGCACGCCCATATTGATAGATGGCGTCACTCGGAAGATCAATCTCATCGTTCCAAAACACGCAGGTTCTGCTCGCGTCAAGCTGCACCTGTTGAAACAAGCCGCAGATTTCCCGCAGAGCGCGATATCCGGGAAGATCCATATCCTCTTTCACATCGTACACGACGCGGGAGCCGTCCTCGAAACGGACAAACAGGCAATAGTCCGGAAGCGGCGTTACGGAAGCAATGCGTTGTATCATAGTATTGACCATTGGCGGTAACCTGGTGATTCGCTGTGAATCCCTCATTTCCTGGAGTTCAGTCTGCTGTCTGCTGTTATTCCGCGTCTTCCCAGTTGTGCCAGACGTTTTGCACATCCTCGTTGTCCTCGAACATGTCCAGCATCTTCTGCATATTTTTGATGTCATCCTCGGCGGTGAGCTTGATGTAGCCCTGCTGGGGGAGCATCTCCTCCTGGGCGCTGAGCAGCTTGTAGCCGCGGGCCTCAAGGGCGGAGGCGACGGCGGCGACGGCGTCCGTGGCGGTGTAGACGGTGAAGGCTTCGCCCTCGGCCTCGAAGTCGTCCGCGCCGGCGTCCAGGGCGTCCATCATCACGGTATCCTCGTCTAAGTCCTCGTCCTCGTTGTCGATGACGATGACGCCCTTGCGGTCAAAGCTCCAGCTCACGCAGCCCGCCGCGCCCAGGTTTCCGCCGTACTTGTCGAAGTAGTGCCGGACCTCGCTGGCCGTGCGGTTGCGGTTGTCGGTCATGGCCTCCACGATCAGGGCCACGCCGCTGGGGCCGTAGCCTTCGTAGGTGACGCGCTCGTAGTTGTCCGTGCTGCCCGCGCCCAGGGCCTTTTCGATGGTGCGCTTGATGTTGTCATTGGGCATATTGGCGGCCTTGGCCTTGGCGATGACGGTGGCCAGGCGGGAGTTGTTGGCCGGGTCGCCGCTGCCGCCCTCTTTGACGGCCACGATCATCTCACGGGCGATCTTGGTGAAGGCCTGGGCGCGCTTGGCGTCCGCCGCCCCCTTGGTTTTTTGTATGTTGTGCCATTTGGAATGTCCTGACATGATTTCTCCAGCCCCTTGTATCATAGTATTGGGATCGCGCCGACGCGGCGGCGCGGAAAGAATTACAGTTTATTTTAGCACATCCATGTGCGCTTGGCAACACAAAAATGCGCCCTCTGTCCGTGGACAGGGGGCGCTGCTATTTCTCGCTGTTCAAGCGTGGGTCTGGCGGAACGCCTCGAAAAAGGCGGCGGCGTCATGAACCCGGCCCGCTTGCATGTCCCCGTAACCTGCCATCAACTCCCGATGCAGCGTTTCGGTGGTCATGGCGTCCGCGTAAATGGACGCGGGAGGCGTGGATTTCTGAAAAGGAACGCGGTCAGTCTGCACAATATGATCGAGATACATATCCACGCCCCCTTCCATTTATATCGTAAAGGAAACACCGTTCTTTGTCAAGAATGTAAGAAAACTTGGGTCCATGATCCGATGTGCTGTGGCGAATCCGCGGAAGGGGCAAGCCGCTTCTCAACATCATGTGTGCAAAGCAATATAGAAGTGCTATGTTTTGTCGTTTTTGTTATACAGTCTTCGGGATCAGCAAGAGCCGCTGCCAGTCCCCCTCCAGGGCGTCCAGGCCGTTGGCGGCGCGAATGGCCTCCGGGGTGGAGCAGTTCTCCCGGGCCAGGAGCCAGAGGTCGTCGCCGCTGGCAGCGCGCAGCAGGACCAGGGAGGGGCGTTCGCTTTGGTCCAGGGGAGCGGTCTCGTCGTATTCCAAAGCGGTGACCGCGTCCAGCGTCCGGGTGGCGGTCAGGGCGGCCCGGGCCTCCACGGTCATGCGGACCTCCGCGCCGCCGGGGGCGGGGATCAGCGAGAGCTCCGGCACGCCCGCCGACAACAGCTCCAGGCTCTCCCCTTCCCCCAGCGCAGTCCGCAGTTTCACGGGATAGGTATGGCGCACCGCGCTCAGGGCGTTTTCCGGCGTCCGGTAATAGAGGATCACCGTCACGGGCAGCAGCAGGCCGTCCGATTCGGTCCTGGGCTCTCCGATGGCGGCCCAGCTCTGCACCGCCTCCTGCACCGGCTGGGGCGTGGAGAAGTTCTCCCGCAGCGTCTCCCGCAGGGTCAGCACCCGCCCGATCCGCTGAAAACTCCGGCGCTCCACCGTGGGCTGGAGGGCGTAGCGGTTGCTGTAGGCGTCGGTGACGCAGCACAGCGTCCGGGGGGCGCTGGCCAGGACCTGCACCGCCAGATGGATCTCCGCCGTGCCGTGGACGCCGTCCACCTCCGTCAGGTCGTAGTATGCCCCGGTGAGCAGCAGCGTGGCGGAGACCGCCGCGTCCTCTGGCAGGTCCTCCCCCAGCTCGATCACCTGGGAAAAGCCGGTGGAAAAACTGATAGCCCCGGTGCTGCCGTCCTCCGCCTGATAGACCAGGGCGCTGTCCGCGCTGCCGTGGAGGATGAGCTTGCTGCCGCTTTGCCGCAGTTCCTCCGTGCGCAGCGCCGTGTTCTGGGCCAGGATCGTCACCGCAGGGCTGGCCGACTCCGGCAGGTTGAACTCGTCGGTGACGGCAAAGGTCTTTTCCGTGGCGGCGCAGACCGGGGACAGCGTGACCGCCTCCTCCCGCACCAGCACCCCGTCCTCCCCCGCCTCCGGCGCGCCGGGGAGGCGCAGCTGCCCCGGAACGTAGCAGCACAGGGCGCACAGAAGTTCCGCCCGCAGAGAGACCTTCCGGGGGTTGGGCAGCCGGGCGTCCAGGCTCAGCAGCGTCAGGCTCGTCTCGCAGAAGCTCTCCGGGTCGATCTGCTCGTCTTCGACGTTGACATAATATTCCAGCTCCGTCTCCAGGCAGCGCAGCCCCGCTTCGTCCTCCGGGACGTAGGCCACCCGGACGGGCAGCTTGGCCTCCAGCCGGACCCGTCCCTGGGACACATCCTTGCTGCGGATGCGCACGTTGCCCGTGACGCTCAGGATGGCGCTGATGTCCGGCATGGTGTCCGGCACGACAAATTCCTGACTCTCCTCTTTTCTGACCGCGCCGGAATAGCACAGCTGCCGACATTCGACGACGGCTTGGGATAGGCTGACTTGCATGGCGGTTCCTCTCCTTGCATCTTAGATTCCGGGACAATCCTATGCCCCCCGTCCGGCGCTTATGCCAGGCTAATGGCGGGTCAGCAGCAGGAAGCCGCCCACCGTCAGCCCCGCGCCCACGCAGAACCACCAGAAGCCGTCCGGCAGCACCCGGGCGAAGAGGATCAGCAGCCCCAGCCCCAGCATGACGCCGCCCACGATCTTTTGGAGGGGATTGTGCCCACGCATGACAACACCGTCCTTTCCCTGTTCGGGCGAAAAAACGCATATCCGACGCCTGGCCGGATATGCGTTTCGGATGCCGCCCGTCATTGCATCCTATGTCGGGTTCGGGCGGTCGATTCATTTTTGTTCCCAGGATTTGTAGCCCGCGGAGATCTCATAGAGCCTGCAATAGCTCTCGTGGCGGCTTTTGGCGATGTCCCCCGCCGCCAGCGCCGCCAGCACGGCGCAGCCCGGCTCCCGCCGGTGGCTGCAATCGTCAAAGCGGCAACGGCCCAGGCAGGGGCGAAACTCCGGGAAACAGCGCTGCAGCGCGTCCGGGGTGATGGGGCGCATCTGACTCAGGTCGAAGGAGGAAAAGCCGGGGGTGTCCGCGATGTATGTGCCGTCCGCCAGCTCGAAGAGTTCGATGTGACGGGTGGTGTGTCTGCCGCGCCCCAGGCGCTGGCTGACCTCCCCCACCTCCTGGTATGGTTCCGGGGCCAGGCGGTTCAGCAGACTGCTCTTGCCCACGCCGGAGTTGCCGACGAAGGCCACGGTCCGGCCCCGGATCAGCTCCCGCAGGGCCTCCACCCCCTCGCCGGTCTCGGCGCTGGTGCGGAGGACGGGATAGCCCGTGTGGTTGGAGAAAGCCGCCGCCAGGGCCTCGCCCCGGTCCAGGTCGCACTTGTTGATGCAGATCACCACGCCGCAGTCCACGCTCTCGGCGATGGCGGTCACCCGGTCCACCAGAAAGGGGTCGGTCACCGGGTTGACGTTGGCGGCCAGCAGCACCAGGGCGTCCACGTTGGCTACGGCGGGGCGGACAAAGCAGTTGCGGCGGGGCAGAATCTCGGTGAGATAGCCCTTGCCCGGCTCCGTGGGTTCCACGCACACCAGGTCGCCCACCAGGGGGCTGGTGCCGTCCAGCCGGAACTTCCCCCTGGCCCTGCAGGCCAGCAGCCCCGTCTCCGTGCGGACGTAGTAGAAGCCGCTGAGGGCTTTCATGATCCTTCCGCTGGGCATGCGCGCTCAGCCTCCGTTTCCGCCGGGGCCCATGGAGATCTGGAGATAGATCTTGCTGTGTTCCTCCACGCTGGTGTTCGCCTCCACACTCTGCCAGACCACATAGCCGGCGGGGGCGGTGCTCTCCACATAGGTGACGTTGCCCAGGGCCAGGTTGGAGTTCTCGATCCGCGCCCGGGCGGCCTCCCGCGTCAGGCCGATCAGGTTGGGCATGGGGACGCTGACGATGTTGGTGCCGGAAGAGACCGTCACATAGACCGTGGCGCCCACGGGGATCTTGTCCCCCGCCTCCGGGCTGGTGGAGATCACATAGTCCACCGTCACGGTGTTGGACACGTCATAGCGCAGGTCGGTGTAAAAGCCGCTGTTCAACAGCGTGGAGACCGCGTCGGTGTAGCGCTGGTTCACCACGTCGGGCACTTCGATGACCCGCGCCCCGGCGCTGACGGTCAGTTTCACGTCAATGCCCTTGCTCTCTTTCGTGAGGTTCTTGCCGCTGGGCGGGTCCTGGCGGATGACCACGTCCTCCTCCACGTCCGGGCTGATCTCGCGCTCCACGGTGAAGTTGTAGATACGGGTCAGCTCCCGGTTGTTGATGAGGTCCTGGGCGTTGCTGCCCACGAAGCTGGGGATGCTGATCTTCACCGGATCCATGAAGATCTCATGCAATCCCAGCGGCTCCCAGAGCACATAGAACGCGGCGGCGGCGAAAGCCAGGGACAGGAAGACCCCCACCAGCAGGCTGACCTTGGTGCTGCGGCGGTGGCGGCGGAGATAGCTCTCCCGGGGCAGTTCTCCGCTGCGGCCCACCGGCTCCACGTTGGGCGGCAGCAGGCTGGGGTCGTATTCGACCAGATCCTCCGGCGCTTCGATGACGGAGAGGTATGCTTCCAGGTCCCCAATCATCTCGTCCGCGCTCTGGTAGCGGGCAGCGATGTCCTGCTCCATGGCCCGGCTCACGATGCGCTCCAGTTCCTCCGGCACATCCGGGGCCAGCTCACGCAGGGGCGTGGGCGTGGCCAGCACATGCTGGCGCGCCACTGCCTCCGGGGTGTCGCCGGTATAGGGGAGCGCGCCGGACAGCATCTCATAGAGCACCACGCCCAGGGAGTACACGTCCGAGCGGGCGTCGGCGGGCAGACCCTGGGCCTGCTCCGGCGAGACGTAATGGACGCTGCCCAGGCCCACGTCGTTGTTCTCCCCCAGGGCGGACTCCAGATAGGCGATGCCGAAGTCGGCCACCTTGGCGGTGCCGTTGGGGTCGATCAGCACGTTCTGGGGCTTGATGTCCCGGTGGACGATGCCCTTGCTGTGGGCGTGGGACAGGGCGCGGGCAATCTGCAAGGCGACGTGGGCGCAGGTGTCGTAAGGAAGCGGCCCGTCGCTCTGCATGTACTGCTTGAGGGTGACGCCCTCCACCAGCTCCATGACGATGTAGTCCTCCTCCGGGGAGCGGCTGACATCGTAGACGGAGACGATGTTCGGATGGCTCAGTTTTGCCACCGCCTGGCCCTCTTTTTTGAAGCGCAGCCGCAGTTCCTCCTCGTTGGCCTTGTCCGGGCGCAGGAATTTGATGGCCACATAGCGGTTCAGCAGATGGTCGTAGCCCCGATAGACTTTGGCCATGCCTCCCGTGCCGATGACCTCCAGCGGCTCATAGCGTCCGTCCAGCAGGACGCCCAGCCAGCGGTCTGTATTGGAATTATCCATGCTTTCCCTCCGTTCCCAACTGCGCGATGAGGATGGTGACGTTGTCCGTCGCCCCGGCTTCCAGCGCCAGATCCAGCAGTTTTCTGGCGGCCTGTTCCGGCTCCGGTTCCTCCCGCAGCACGCGCCGCAGCGTCTCGTCCGTCAGCGCGTTGCTCAGGCCGTCGGAGCAGAGCAGCAGCCGACTGTCCGGCGTCAGCTTCAGCTCGTAAAGGTCGGCCCGTATGGAGGCCTCCGTCCCGACGGCGCGTGTGATGATGTTTTTCTGGGGGTGGACTCTGCCCTCTTCCCGGGTGATCTTCCCGCTGGAGATCAGTTCCTCCACCAGAGAATGATCCCTTGTGACCTGGCGCAGCCTGTCCCGGCTCAGAAGATAGGCCCTGCTGTCCCCCACGTTGGCCAGCATGGCGCGTCTGCCGGAAACCAGAAGCGCCACCATGGTGGTACCCATGCCGATGCAGCTGAGTTCCCGGAAGGAGCGCTCATAGACCTGGGCGTTGGCGTAGCCGACCGCCTCTGTCAGGATGCCCTTCATATCCGCAGGACGGGAACTCTCATCCAGGGAGTTGGCCGCGTGGGACATGAATGCGTCGGCTGCCAGCGCGCTGGCCGTGGCCCCGCAGCGGGCCCCGCCCATGCCGTCGCAGAGGACGGCGGCCAGCAGACGCTCCGAGCCGCAGAAGCTCAGACGAAAGCAGTCCTGGTTTTCGGCGCGCACCGCGCCCCGATGGGTGATGCCGTATGCGTTCATGCCTCAGCCGCTCCCTCCTTTTCCTGCCTGGTCCGCTCCCGCTTCCGGCGGAGCTGGCCGCAGGAGGCGTCCACGTCGCCGCCCAGGGAGCGGCGGACGGTGTAGTTGACCCCGGCGCGGTCCAGCACGGTGGAAAAAGCCCGCATCCGCTCCGGGCGGGAGGGGGCGAAGCGCCGCTCCTCCACATGGTTCAGCGGGATCAGATTGACGTGGGCTTTCACCTGCCGGGCCAGGTCCGCCAGGGCGCGGGCCTGGCCCGGACTGTCGTTCACCCCGTCGATCATGGCGTATTCAAAGGTGATGCGCCGCCCGGTGGCGGCAAAGTAGTCCTGGCAGCTTTTCACGATCTCCGCCACGCCCCTGCCCCGGTTGGCGGGCATCAGACGGCTGCGGGTCTCGTCATCCGGGGCGTGGAGGGAGATGGCCAGCGTGAGCTGCAGGTCCTCCCGCGCCAGGTCCGCGATGCGCTCCGTCAGGCCGCAGGTGGACAGGGAGATGTGGCGCATCCCGATGTTCAGCCCCTCCGGGCAGTTCACCAGGCGCAGGAAGCGCAGCACCTCGTCGTAGTTGTCCAGGGGTTCGCCGATGCCCATCAGGACGATGTTGCTCAGCTTTTCCCCGTAGTCCAGCTGGGAGAACAGCACCTCGGCCAGCATCTCCCCCGCCGTCAGGTTCCGCACCAGGCCGCCGATGGCGGAGGCGCAGAAGGCGCAGCCCATGCGGCAGCCCACCTGGGAGGAGATGCAGACCGTGGCCCCGTGGGCGTAGCGCATCACCACGGTCTCTACGGCGTTGCCGTCGGGCAGCTCCCAGAGATATTTCACCGTGCCGTCGGCCTGGCTGACGGACTTGCGCAGACAGCGCAGGGCGCTGATGGTGCTGGTCTCAGCCAGCTTCTCCCGCAGGGCCCGGGGCAGGTTTTTCAGCGAATCAAAGTCCGCCGCCCCCCGGTTCAGCCAGGTGAATAGCTGGCGGGCGCGGTATTTCGGCTCCCCCAGGGCTTCCAGCAGGGCTTCCAGCTCCCCGGGCAACAGGCTTCTCAGGTCCCTCACGTTCGTTTCCTCATCAGTGCGATAAAAAATCCGTCCGTCCCATGGCGCTGCGGCCAGAGTTGCAGCATCCCTTCGCTGCTGCGGGCGCCGCGCAGGCCGTCAAAGTCCAGGGCTTCAAAGTCCTCCCGCCCGGCGAAGGCAGCGGCGACTTCCTCATTTTCCTCCGGGCGCAGGGTACAGGTGGCGTAGAGCAGCCGCCCGCCGGGGCGGACGTAGCGGGCCGCGTTGGACAAAATCGTCCGCTGCAGGGCGGGAAGCTTCCCAAAGGGGGCCGGGTCCTTCCAGCGGATGTCCGGCTTTTTGCGGATGACCCCCAGGCCGCTGCATGGCACGTCCGCGATGACCAGGTCAAATTGTCCGTTCCAGTCCGCCCGATGCTCCCGTGCGTCGGCGGCCAGGGTCTCAACGGAAATGCCCAGACGCTCTGCCCCCGTCCGCAGACGGTGCAGCTTGTTCTCGTGGATGTCGCAGGCGGTGATCTGCGCCCCGCCACCGGAGGCGATGGCCGCGGCGAAACTCTTGCCCCCCGGGGAGGCGCAGAGGTCCAGCACCCGCTCCCCCGGCCTGGGGGCCGCCGCCAGCACGCTCAGGCGCGCCGCCGGATCCTGCACATAGAAATACCCCGCCCGAAAGGAATCCAGCCGGGCCAGCGCGCCGGTGGGTTCGGCGATCAGGCAGTCGGGCAGCTCCGGGTGTCGCTCGGTTTTCACGCCCTCGGCTTGAAGCTGCCGCTCCAGCGCCTGGGTAGTCGTGTTCAGGGTGTTCACCTGGAGGTGGAGCGGGGCAGGGCGGTTGTTCCCCCGCAGCAGTTCCTCCGTCTCCACCTCCCCCAGCCGGGCCAGCAGCAGGTCCACCAGCCAGCGGGGGTGGCTGTAAAGAATGGAAAGCCGCTGCGCGCTGTCGCCCTGGGGTTTGGGCAGCCTGGGGTCCGCAGCCAGAGCGCGCAGCACCGCGTTGACGTAGCCCGCCGCCCTGGCAAAGCCCAGGCTCCGGCAGAGGCGGACCCCCTCGTTCACCGCCGCCGGAGCGGGGATCTTCTCCATCAGAAGGATCTGACAGGCCGAAAGGCGCAGGATGTCCAGCACCTTGGGCTCCACCCGGTTCAGGGGCATGGCGGAGCGCGATTGCAAAGCGTAGTCCAGCAGCGTGCGGTTTTGCAGCACGCCGTAACAGAGCGCCGCGCAGAGGCCCCGCTCCGGGCCCTGGAGTCCGGCGGCGTCCATCACGCTGCCCAGCACCGCGTCCGACCAGGCTCCGGCCCGACGGCATTTTTCCAGGGCGCGCAGCGCCGCTTCCCGTGCCGTGGCCATATCAGCAGGCTGCGCCGTCCCCGGCGCACAGAGCCAGCGGGTGGCCGCGCAGGTAGTCCCCCGCGCTCATCCGCTTTTTGCCTGGGGCCTGGAGTGCTGTGATCCGCAAGGTCTCCCCGGTCCCGCAGGCGATCTCAATGCCCGCGTTCCCGGCGGAGAGGACGGTCCCCGGCTCCCGGTCCGTGTGTGTATCGGTATACTCCGCAGCGAAGACCCGGAAGGACTTCCCCTCCAGCTCCATGGTGGCCACCGGCCAGGGCTGGAGGCCGCAGATGTGTTTGACGATCTCTCTGGGGCTGCGCGTCCAGTCGATGGGACACATACTCTTGTCCAGCGGGCGCGTGTAGCTGGCGCGGCTGTGGTCCTGGGGCTGCCTGGGTGCCCGGCCCGCCTCGATGGCGCGGAGGGTCTTCACCAGCAGCGCCGCGCCCATCTCTTTCAGGCGGTCGAACAGGTCCCCGCTGGTCTCAAACTCCCCGATGGGGGTCTCGTCCTGGAAGATCAGGTCCCCGGCGTCCATCTCATGGGACAGATACATGGTGCTGACGCCGGTGCGCCGCTCCCCGTTCAGCACCGCCCACTGGATGGGGGCGCTGCCCCGATAGGCCGGGAGCAGGGAGCCGTGGACGTTGACGCAGCCCAGGGGCGGCACGGCCAGCAGCGCGTCGGGCAGGATGCGGCCATAGGCCACCACCACCACAATGTCCGGGCGCAGGGCCTCCAGCGCGGCCAGCGCGCTGCCGTCCCGCAGTTTCGTGGGCTGGTAGACCGGGATGCCCCGATCCGTGGCCAGCGCTTTCACCGGGGAGGCGCTCAGGGCCATGCCCCGGCCGCTGGGCCGGTCCGGCTGGGTGAAGACGCCCGCCACCGGATAGCCCGCGTCCAAAATCGCCCGCAGAGAGGCCGCCGCGAAATCCGGCGTGCCCATAAATACGACGCGCATCAGTCCGCCGCCTCCGCGCCGTGGTAGTATGCGTCCAGCTCCTCGTCGTCCATGATGTGGTCGGCCAGGGAGTCAAAGAGGATGCCGTCCAGATGGTCCAGCTCGTGGCAGAAGGCCCGGGCGGTCAGGCCCACGCCTTCCGCCTCGAACCATGCGCCCCGGCGGTCCTGGGCCCGGACCTTCACCTGGGCGGGCCGCTCCACCCAGCCGAAGACGTTGGGCAGGCTCAGGCAGCCCTCCGGGCCCTCCTGGCTGCCGCTGTGCGCGACGATTTCAGGGTTGATGAGTTCGATGATGCGCGGCGCTTCCCCCTCCGGGACGTTGGTCTCCAGCACCAGGCAGACCCGGCGCAGGATGCCGACCTGGGGGGCGGCCAGACCCACGCCGTCGGCCCTGGTCAGGATCTCGGCCATGTCGTCCAGCAGGGTCCAGAGCTTTTCGTCGAACTTCGTCACGGGACGGCAGCGCTTGTCCAGCACCTTGTCCCCTTTTTCCACAATGTTTCTCAGCGCCATAGTCTCTCCTCAGAACAGCGGGTCCATGTCGGCATAGACGGACACGCCGCGAAATTCCTGTTTTGTGTTGCAATGGATCAAAATGCGGCTCACCAGGGCCCGGATCTCCCGGTCCGGCTGGCAGCGCAGCGTCAGCAGATAGCGATAGTTCCCCATGGCCCTGACCACGGGATAGGGGGCCGGGCCCAGCACGTCCGCGCCGGATTTCCCCCGCAGACCGTGCAGCAGCAGTGCTTTGACCTCCGAAGCGCAGGCCAGGACCCGGTGTTCCTCCTGGCCGCGCAGCGTGAGGGCGATGAGCTGGGTGAAGGGCGGGCAATGCTGCACCCGGCGCAGGGCGATCTCGCTGCGGTAAAAGCCCTCGTAGTCCTGGCGGGCGGCGTGGCGGATCACCTGGTTTTCCGGGGTGAAGGTCTGGATGATGGCCCGTCCGGGCATGGATGCCCGTCCGCTCCGGCCGATGACCTGGGTGATGAGGGAGAAGGTTCGCTCCCCGGCCCGGTAGTTGCCCGCGTAGAGGCTCTGGTCGGCCAGCAGGACACCCACCAGGGTCACGTTGTCGAAGTTCAGGCCCTTGGTGACCATCTGGGTCCCCACCATGATGGGAATCCGCTCCTCCCGGAAGCGGGCAAAGAGCGGTCCGTGGCCCCCCGCCGCGGAAACGGTGTCCGTGTCCACCCGCAGCAGTTCCACGCCGGGGAACAGCTCGGATAGCTGCTGCTCCACCTTTTCCGTGCCGTCGCCGGTGTAGTGCAGCCGTCCGCCGCAGGCCGGGCAGTCCCGGCTCACCCGGCGGGCATAGCCGCAGACGTGGCAGATCACGCTGTTTTTTCCCGCGTGATAGGTCAGGTTCATGGAACAGTTGGGGCATTGGAAGGTATAGCCGCAGTCCGCGCAGGCGATGAGCCTGGCCGTGCCGCGGCGGTTCAAGAATAGAATACTCTGCTCCCCGCTGTCAATGTTTTTTTGCAGCTCGCGGCGCAGGACGGAGCTGATGGAACTGGCGTTCCCGGCCCGCAGTTCCCGCTTCATGTCCACCACGGAGACCTCCGGGAGCGGACGGCGGTTATAGCGGGTGTTGAGTTCAAAAAAGGCGTAGTTCCCCACCTCGGCCTGATAGCGGGAGGCCACCAGCGGCGTGGCGGAACCCAGCAGCAGCAGGGCTCCGTCCTGGGCGCAGCGGAATTTCGCCACGTCCCGGGCGTGGTAGCGGGGGGCGTTTTCGGATTTGTAGGTGTCCTCCTGTTCCTCGTCCAGGATGACCAGGCCCAGGCGCTCCGTCGGGGCAAAGACGGCGCTCCGGGTGCCGATGACCAGATGGGCCTCCCCCCGGCGCACCCGCTTCCACTCGTCGTAGCGCTCCGCCACGGTGAGGGAGGAGTGGAGCACGGCGATGTCCTCGCCGAAGTAGGAGGAGAAGGTCTCCAGCATCTGCGGGGTGAGGGCAATCTCCGGTACCAGCAGGATGGCAGTTTTCTCCCGGTTCAGACATTCCGCGATCAGGCGAATGTAGACGGCGGTCTTGCCGCTGCCTGTGACGCCGAAGAGCAAGGCCCCGGCGGCGGCCTTGTCCAGCATGGCGGTGAGGCCTTCCAGCACGCCGGACTGTTCCGCGTTCAACTCCGGCAGTTCCGCCCGGGCCGCGCCCCGGCGAAATTCGGGCCGCCGCAGCCGCTCCCGCTGAAACAGCTCCAGCACCCCGGCGGTGCAGAGGGCTTTGAGGCTCTGGCGCGTGGCGCCGCTGAGGACGCGCAGGTCGTCCAGGCTGCCCTCGCCCACGGCGCTCAGCAGCCGCAGGGCCGTGGCCTGGGCTTTGGAGCGCCCTTCCTTTCGGGCGGCCAGCTCCAGCGCCTCCTCCGGCGAAACGGCCAGGCGGAGCCAGTCGCTCAGCCTGTCGCTGGCCCGGCGGCGGCCCGCGCTGTCGAACCAGAGTCCGGCGGGCAGAATGGCTTTGACCGCTTCGTAGACGGTGCAGAAAAAGCGCTCCCGCATCCAGAGGGCCAGGGCGATCTGGCGCTCCGTCAGCACCGGGGCCTCGTCCAGCAGCTCCTGGACGGGCTTGGGGCCGGCGAAATCGCAGTGGTCGGAGACGCTGAGGATCACACCCTCGGCCCGGCGGTTGTTCCGGGAGAAGGGCACGGCCACCCGCATCCCCGGCGCGGCGCGTTCGGCCAGGCTGGGGGGCACCAGGTAGGTATAGGGCCGGTCCACCCAATAGCTCAGGTCGGAGACCGCCACTTTGACATAGCAAGCCGCCACGGGCCGTCCCTCCCTTCGCCCGCGAGAAGCGCGCTTACTGCTCCGCTTCCGCCGCTTCCTCGGCGGCGGGGTCGATGCGGTGCATGGTCAGCTTGCCGGAATAGACCTCGTTGATGGCGATGCTGACGGGTTTTTCATCCAGCGGCTCGTCCATGGCCTCATACTGGGAGGAGATCTCCCTTGCCCGCTGGGCGATGACGTTTACCAACTGATAGCGGCTGCCGACTTTGTCGGCCAGCTCGGATACGGGGGGATACAGCAGCATGGTCTTGCACCTCTTCCAAAAAAATCGTGTCAGTTTGTTTCGTTCCCTGTCTGCGCCAGCCGGGCCTTGTAGCCGTCGATGATGCCGGACAGCTCCGCCGCGGCGCGCTCCACCTCGTCATTGACGACGACGAAGTCAAAGTGGACCCGCTCGGCGCACTCCCGCTCCGCCTGGCTCAGACGGCGGCGGATGGTCTCGGCGTCGTCGGTGCCCCGCCCGGTCAGGCGGCGTTCCAGTTCCTCCATGCTGGGGGGCAGGATGAAGACCGTCAGGGTCTCCGGGCGCTTGGCCTTGACCTGGCGGGCGCCCTGCACGTCTATGTCCAGATAGACATCGTAGCCCTGCTCCAGCTGGGCCTCCACGGCGGCGCGGGGGGTGCCGTAGAGGTTTTCGACAAATTCGGCGTGTTCCAGAAAGGCGTCCGCAGCCACCATCTCCAGGAACTCCGGCCGGGAGACAAAGAAATACTCCCTGCCGTGCTCCTCACCCACGCGGGGGGCGCGGGTGGTGGCGGAGACGGAAAAGCGCAGGTTCTCGCGCATCTCCAGCAGGCGGCGCAGAATCGTACTCTTGCCGCTGCCGGAGGGGGCGGAGACGACGATGAGAATGCCCTTATTCATCCGCTTCCTCCTCCGCGCCGCCGCGCTCCGCCTTCGCGCCCATGCGTCCGGCCACGGTCTCCGTCTGGACGGCGGAGAGGATCACGTGGCCGCTGTCCATGACCAGCACCGCCCGGGTACGCCGCCCATAGGTGGCGTCGATCAGCAGACCCCGGTCCCGGGCGTCCTGGATGATGCGCTTGATGGGGGCCGACTCCGGGCTGACGATGGCCAGCAATCGTCCGGCGGAGACCATGTTGCCAAAGCCGATGTTGATGAGTTTCAGACTGTCCATGGTATGTGGTCCTTTGTATCACTCGATGTTCTGCACCTGTTCGCGGATCTTCTCGATCTCGCTTTTCAGCTCGATGACCAGGCGCGTCACGGCGCTGTCGGTGCATTTGGAGCCGATGGTGTTGGCCTCCCGGTTGAATTCCTGCACGAGAAAGTCCATCTTTCGTCCGATGGGGGAGCCGGTTTCCAGCATCTCCCGCAGTTGGGCAATGTGGCTGCGCAGACGGACGGTCTCCTCGTCCACGGCCACCTTGTCCGCGAAGATGCCCGCTTCCAGCAAGATGCGCTGCTGGTCCACGCCCGTGGACTGGAGCACCTCGCACATCTTCTGGTAGAGCCGGGCGCGGTAGTCCGCCACGGTCTCCGGGGAGCGGCGCTCCACCTCCCCCACCAGGGTCTCGATGCGGTCCAGGCGGGCAGCGATGTCGTCCCGAAGCTTCTGTCCCTCCCGGACGCGCATGGCGTCGAAATCCGCCAGGGCGGTCTCGGCCAGCTCCGTCAGGGCGGAGAGCACCGCGTCGGCGTCCAGTTCCTTTTTCTCCAGGCGCAGCACCTCCGGCAGACGGCACAGGGCCGCCGCGCTGAGGCTGGCGTCCAGGGACAGTTCCTCCGCCACGGCGCGGACGGCCTCGGCGTAGCCCCGGGCCAGGCTTTGATTGACCCGGACCGCCAGGTCCTCCGCCTCCGCACTCTCCACCGTGACGAATACGTCCGCCTTGCCACGGCTCAGGTGCTGCTGCACCCGGCGCTTGACGGCGTCCTCGGCGAAGAGCAAACTCCGCGGGAGACGCACGGCGCAGTCGAAATAGCGGTTGTTGACGCTTTTCAGTTCCAGGCTGAGGCTCAGGCCGCCGCAGACGCCCTTGGCGCCGCCGTAGCCCGTCATGCTTTGGATCATCGTTCCCCCTCCTCTTCCGTCGCTTCGCTGAGGATCGCCACGATCTCATAGTTGCCCACCGCGCCGACCTCGGACGCGCTGGCCCCGTTGATGGAGATCTGGACCGGGACGGTGAAGCGCCCGGTGGCGGTGCCGTAGTTTTTCAGGTCCGCCACGGCGCGGATGTTCAGATCGGAGAGCTGCTCCAGCACGGCGTGGCTGCCGCGGATCCGCACCTTGTCCAGGCTGTCCTCCGCCAGGGCCGTGTAGCCCTCGCTCACGTTGATGAAGCTGATGTTGCTCTTGTCGATGGTATAATAGGCGGTCTCCAGGTCCTGGAGTTCCAGCGTCAGGGTGGTCTCCCGGGCGCCCACGATCAGTTCCGTGTCGTTGGGCAGTTCCACCCGGTAGGTCTCCTGCATGGCGTCCTCCACCTGAGCCAGCTCGATGCGGGCCACGGTGATGCTGTTCACGCCGCTGAGCACCTCCGCGTCGCCCAGGAGGGTGATGCTGCCCGGCTCCAGGGACCAGCGGACGTTTTTCTCCGTCGCGCCGCCGCCCGGCACCAGCTCCACGGTCAGGTAGACCTCCTTCACCGCCCGGACGGGCAGGGTCACGTTGACCTGCTCGGTGTTGAAGCTCAGCGCGTCGCTTTCCACCTCGTTGCCCTCCGCGTCCAGCAGGACGAAGGTGCTGTCAAAGCTCAGCGTGCGGTCCACGTCCGTGCGGTTGACCTCCACATAGGCCGCGTCCACGGTGTCCAGCACCTTGCCCGGCCCGTAGACGATCACCGTGGAGGGCGAGAAGCTGAGCGGGTCGGCGCTGTAGCCCTCCGCCGTGCTGCCGTTGAAGACCCCGCGCACTTCCAGCGTCTTTTTGTCCAGTTTGTCCACATAGAAGCTGACGCTGTCCGGGTCGATAACGATGCTGGCGATGGCGCTGGTGTCGGTCCGGCTGGGGAAGCTGATGGTGGGGGACAGTTGATAGTTGCCCGTCCGGGTGATGCGGCTCAGGTCGATGACGGCGCTCAGGTCCGCGCTGCTCAGCGCCGACAGCGCCCGGCGGCTGCCGGTCAGCGTCACCTTCACGGAGGTGGTGCTGTCGTCGGAGACGATCATCTCGCGGGTGTCGCGCATGGTGCTCTCCCCGTCAAAGCGCACCTGGACGCCGGGGAAGCTGCGCTCGATGTTCTCCCCCTCCGACTCGGTGACGTAGACCCACAGCAGCAGGGAGGCCAGCAGGGAGATCGCCATCCATAGGACACTTCTCCATTTGGAAGTTTTTACCGTTTCCTGTTTCTTCATTCTTTTCTGCCTCGCATCATGCGCAGAAGGTTCCAGCTCCGGCGCGTCTCATCCGCCTCTGGGAGCAGTTCCCGGTGCAGAATGGCCTCCACCGTCTCCGGGGAGAGGTGGCGCTTGAGCATCCCGTCTATGGCCACGGAGACCGCGCCGGTCTCCTCGGAGACGATGACCACCACCGCGTCGCTCTGCTCGCTCATGCCGATGCCGGCCCGGTGGCGCATGCCCAGCTCCTTACTCAGATTGTTGTTGGAGGACATGGGCAGCATACAGCCCGCCGCGGCGATGCGCCCGTCTTTGACGATCACCGCCCCGTCGTGCAGCGGCGCTTTCACAAAGAAGATGTTTTTCAGCAGCTCCGCCGTCACCTCCGCGTCCAGCACCGTGCCGGTGCTGATGGGCTCGCCCAGCTGGTTGTCCCGCTCGAAGACGATCAGCGCCCCGGTCCGGCTGCGGCTCATGTCGGCGCAGGCCAGCACCGTCTGGGTGATGACGGCCTCGGTGTGCAGGCTGGAGAACTCGCTGGAGAACAGGCCCCGCGTCAGGCGGCGGCTGCCCACCTTCTCCAGCGCCCGGCGCAGCTCCGGCTGGAAGATGATGAGCAGGGCGATCAGGCCCAGCTCCACCGCACGGCGCAGCAGGAAGTTCAGCATGGTCAGCCGCAGCACGCCGGACAGCCAGAGGATCAGCAGCAGCACCAGGATGCCCCGGGTCACGCGGATGGCGTTGGTGCGCCGGGTGAGGCGGATAAACTGGAAAATGAGAACCGCCACGATGAGAATGTCAAAGGCGTCCGCCACGCCGATGGTCGTATGGATATAATTGAAAAACTGTTTGATGGACTCGGTCACTGTACTCATAGGACACCTTCTCGGTATGTATCGCTTCGTTACGGGAAAACGGTTTACAGGATATTATAATATAAATCTCCGCCCATGGCAATTGGATTTCGGGCCGGGTTCAGGCTTTTTTCAGGATTTTTTCACAGATCTCCGCCGCCCGCGCCATTTGCAGGCGGCTGTTGAAGGGCGAGGTGGAAAAGCGCACGGTGCCCCGCTCCACGGTGCCCGCCGTCAGGTGGGCCAGGGGCGCGCAGTGAAGCCCGCTGCGGACGGCAACGCCCGCCTCGGCAAGCGCCTGGGCGAAGAGGTCGCAGTCCATGGCCAGGGGCTGCACGGAGAGGACGCCGGTCTGCAATGCCTCCGAAGCGGAGTCGAAGAGCCGCAGACGCCCGGAAGCCGCCAAAGGCTCCGCCAGGGCCCGCAGACGCGCCCACTCGGCGGTCCGGACCACCTCCGTCCCGTTGGCCAGAAGCCAGTCCAGCGCGGCGCTGAGGCCCGCCACGCCGCAGACGTTGGGGGTCCCGGCCTCCAGGCGGTCGGGCAGATAGTCCGGCATATCCTGGGCGCGGCTGTCGGAACCGCTCCCGCCATATAACAGCGGCCTTGCATCATTTTTACATAACAGCAGCCCGGTGCCCTGGGGGCCCATCAGACCCTTGTGCCCCGGCATGGCGACGAAGTCCGCGCCCAGGGCCTCGAAGTCCAGGGGCAGCACCCCGGCGGACTGGGAGGCGTCCACAATCAGGGGCTTGCCCTGGACCCGGCACAGGGCGGCCAGTTCCCGGACGGGCAGGATGTAGCCGAAGACGTTGGAAACCTGGGTGCAGACCACGGCGTCCGCCCGCCCGATGCGCGCCTCCGCCTCCCGCAGAAAGGCCTCTGGCTGATAAAGGGGCGTGTTCACCACACTGAGCCGGGCGCGCAGGGCGTGGAGCGGGCGGGTCACGGCGTTGTGCTCGTAGCCGGAGATCAGCACCCGGGCGCCGGGGCGGACCAGGGAGCGGATGGCAATGTTCAGGCCGTGGGTGGCGTTGAAGGTCAGCACCACCCGCTCCGGCTCGGCAACGTGGAACAGGTTCGCGGCCTTCTCCCGGCAGCGATAGCAGCACGCCGCCGCCTCCATGGCCGGGACATGGCCGCCCCGGCCCGGGGAGGCCATGTGGCCCATGGCCCGCAGCACCGCCGGGGCCACGGTCTCCGGCTTCAGAAGGCTGGTGGCGGCCGTGTCCAGGTAGATCATTGCGGTACCTCCTCCAGCGCCCCGTTTGGCAGGACGCGGAACAGCTTGCCGCACGCGATGTTCTCCCGCCGGAGTACCTCCCTGGCCGCCGCCAGGTTCCGCTCGCCGATCTTCACGCCGTAGGCGCAGCCGCCGGGGTTGGCGCGCTGGGGCGCTTTCGTCACCGAGGCGAAGACGCCGGCGCTCTGGAGCGCGGCGGCGGCCCGCTGGGTGCGGGTCAGGGAGCGGCACAGGATGATGATATGACTGTTCAAGGGGTTTTCTCTCCTTTCGATGAAAAAAGCGGAGTACGGCCAGATCTCTCTGGTGTACTCCGCTTGCAGTTTGTCGGAAATCCGGGCGGCGATGCGCCCGCGCTGTATTCTATGCCGCCGGGCCGCCGGCTGTACCCTCAGTGCAGCAGGCAGACCGCGTGGGCCGCGATGCCCGCTCCGCTGCCGGTGAAGCCCAGGCCCTCCTCCGTGGTGGCCTTGACGCTGACGCGGCCCTCGTCCAGCCCCAGCGCCCCGGCCAGGCGGCGGCGCATCTCCGGGATGTGGGGGGCCAGTTTGGGAGCCTGGGCCAGCACGGTGCAGTCCACGTTCTCCACCGCGAAGCCCGCTTCCCGCAGCAGCGCGGCCACGCGGCGCAGCAGCTCCACGCTGTCCGCGCCCGTGTATGCCGGGTCGGAGTCCGGGAACAGCTTCCCGATGTCCCCCAGGGCCGCCGCCCCCAGCAGGGCGTCCATCAGCGCGTGGGTCAGCACGTCCGCGTCCGAGTGGCCCAGCAGCCCCCGCTCCCAGGGGATCTCCACCCCGCCCAGGATCAGACGCCGCCCGGGCACCAGGCGGTGTACGTCATAGCCGTGCCCGATCCTCATGCCTGGCTCCCCTCCTTCCGGCTGTTCCAGATGGCCTCCGCCAGCAGCAGGTCCTGGGGAGTGGTGAGCTTGATGTTCTGCTCGTCCCCCTCCGTCAGGTGGACGACGCCGCCGATGGCCTCCACCGCCGCACAGTCGTCGGAGTAGACCGTGCCGCTGTCCACGGCCTGCTGCAAAGCGGCGCGGATCAGTTCGGCCCGGAAAACCTGGGGAGTCTGGATGGCGAAGAGGCTTTCCCGGTCCGGGGTCTCCTGCACCACGCCGTCCCGGGCGCGCTTGAGGGTGTCCTTCACCGGGATGGCCGGGGCCGCCGCCAGGTGCAATGCCGCGCCGCGCACCGCCGCCGCGATGACGTGCTGCGTCACGAAGGGGCGGGCCCCGTCGTGGATGCAGATCAGATTCGCCTTGGGGGAGACGGCCATGACGCCCCGGTAGGCCGACTCCGTGCGGGTGGCCCCGCCGAAGACGACGCGCCGGAGCTTCGTCAGCCGGTAGCCCAGGCGCAGCTTCTCCGCCGCCTCCACGCGCTCCGGCGTGGTGACCAGAACGATCTCGGCGATGTCGGGGCTTTGCTCCAGGGCCAGCAGACTCAGGGCCAGCACCGGACGCCCCCCCACGGGCAGCATGAGCTTGTCCTGGCCCATGCGCTGGCTGCTCCCGGCGGCCACCACCACGGCGCTGCAAAAGCCGTCCTGAAGACGGCGGATGGAATTGCTCAGTTTTGACATGATAAAAAATCTCCTGAAAGAATCGGACGCCCTGTCTGCACAGGGCGTCGGAGCGCCTGGGTAGCGCTCAGTCCAGCGCTGCGTACAGTCGGCGCTCCACGTCCTCATAGGGCGCGTCCAGCGCCAGCATCATCTCGCTCAGGAGGATCTGCTTGGCGGAGTGGAGCATCTTTCGCTCCCCGTTGCTCAGTCCGGTCCTGCGCTCGCGCAGCACCAGGGATTTGACGACCAGCGCGGTTTTCATCAGGTCGCCGCTCTTGAGCTGGAGCATATTGTCCCGATAACGCCGGTTCCAGTTGGCTTCCTCCTGCACGGTGAGCTCCGGCAAAGCCCGGAACACCGCCTCCGCCTCCGCCGCGCCGATGATGGGGCGGACGCCGATCTGTTCGCAGGCGTCCACCGGGATCAGCACCTTCATATCCCCACGGGAGACGTACAGCACATAGTATTCCCTGTTCTGGCCCTCCACCCGTTTCCGCTCGATCTCGCGGATCTCGCCCGCCCCGTGCAGCGGGTGGGCGATCCTGTCGCCGAGTTGGTAGATCATCCCTCTCAACCTTTCTGTCGTCTGTACAGGCTTGTAAACTTCGGCGCGTTTCTTTCTTATAATATAATTGTAACAGATTCTCGCCGATCCTGCAAGAAAAAAATGCAGCCTTTGCTTCAAAAAGTTCCGGTCGAGCGGGAAAAATGCCGGGCTTCTGCGCGGAAGTGGGGATGAGTATGGGAAATAACAGGCAGGTTCAGGCTTGCGTGGGTTCACGGCGGAAATGACGGCGTTGCTTCATAAGTTTGTAAATTGTCAATCTATCAGGTTTTTCCCGGAGGATATCAAACGCCCCGCCGTATGGCGGGGCGCTTTTGGAAGGAGCTCAGTCCTCGTACTCGGTGATCTCGGGGACGAAGCCGCTGCTCTTGCCGGTCTCGCTGATCTCATAGACCAGGGCGTCGGCGCGGGCTCTGGGCTTGTCCTCCCGCTCGGGGCGGCTGCGGCGCTCGGGGGCGGGGGCCGGCTCGCTCAGGGCGCGGATGCTCAGGGAGACCTTGTGCTTGTCCTCGTCGATGGCGGTGATCTTCACATCGACGATGTCGCCCACGCTCAGCACCTCGTCGGGCTTGCCGATGCGGCGGTTGGCGATCTGGGAGATGTGGATCAGGCCGTCCACGCCGGGGACGATCTCGGCGAAGGCGCCGAAGGTCATCAGCTTGACGATGCGGACGGAGGCCACGTCGCCCACCTGATACTGGCTCATGAAACGCTCCCAGGGGTTCTCGTTGGGATCCTTGTAGCCCAGGGAGATCTTGCGGCTGGCGCGGTCGAAGTTGATGACGTAGACGTCCAGCTCGTCGCCGACGGCGACCACGTCCGCAGGCTTGTTGATGCGCTTCCAGCTCAGCTCGGAGACGTGCACCATGCCGTCCACGCCGCCGATGTCCACAAAGGCGCCGTAGCTGGTCAGGCTCTTCACGGTGCCGTGATAGCGCTTGCCCACTTCGATCTCGTCCCAGATGCGGGTGATGGCCTCGTGCCGGGCGCGGGCAGCCACCTTGCGGATGGAGCCGACGATGCGGCGGCGGGGCTTGTTGACCTCGGTGATGTACAGCTGGACCTTCTGGCGAAGGAGCTGGCTCATCTCCGCGTCACGGGGCAGTCCGGACTGGGAGGCGGGCACGAAGACGCGCAGACCTTTGACCTTGACCACGATGCCGCCCTTGTTCTCCTCGGTCACGACGCCTTCCACGATGGTTTCGTTCTCGCAGGCAGCTTCCACGTCTTCCCAGTTCTTGACGGCGTCCAGGCGGCGCTTGGACAGCATGACGGTGCCCTCCACGTCGTTGACGCGGACCACACTGGCCTCGACGGTGTCGCCGATGTGGATCAGGTCCTCCACACTGGTGCCGTTGTCGTCCAGGAACTCCTCCACGGGAATGTAGCCGGAGTGCTTGGTGCCCAGATCCACCGTGACCTCGGTGGGGGTGATCGCCGCGACGATCCCCTTTACGACCTCGCCGTTGTATATGGTTTTAATGGAATCCTCCAAAAGCTCGGCGAAGCTCTTTTCACCCTCTGCGGCGGGCGCTTCCGCCTTTTCCTCTGCGGCGGGAGCCTCAGCCTGGGGCGCTTCGATCTTCTCGACTGCGGCTTCGGCGGGGGCCGGAGCAGCCTCAACCGTGGTGGCTTCCGTGGTTTCGATCGTGTCTCTGATTTCGTCCATCTTTCGTGTTACCTCCTTCAAAATCCGCGCAGGGACGCTCGCCCCGGCGGTGATACCTATGGTATCAAATGCCTTCAGCGCAGCCGTGTCCAGCTCTTCCGCGTTGGCCAGGAACAGCACATGGGCACAGCGCTGCGCACACAAATCCGCCAGATGGCGGCTGTTGGCACTGTTTTTTCCGCCGATGACGACCATGGCGTCGCAACGGGACGCAAGTTCCAACGCTTCTTTCTGCCTGATCTGCGTAGCGCTACATATTGTATCAAAGATTTCGCAGTTTGTACACCGTTTTTTTGCGATTTCCTTCGATTTTTTTAAATTGGCCTGGGTCTCCGTGCTTTGGAACAGCAGACGGAGGGGAGAAGCGGCCAATTGGGGGTCATTTTGGAGCAAATTGTCCAGTTCTTCGGTGTTTCGCACCGTCACCGTGTCGCGGCACCAGCCGCAGACGCCCCGCACCTCCGGGTGTTCCGGGTCGCCGAAGACGATGAGCTTCCGGCCCCGTTCCTCCGCTTCCCGCGCCAGGCGGTGGATGTGGGCCACGCGGCCGCAGGTGGCGTCGAAGACCTCCGCGCCCTTGCGCCGCAGCGCCTCGTAGACCGCAGGACCCTCCCCGTGGGCGCGCAGCAGCACCGCCGCCCCGTCGGGGATTTCGTCCACGCTGTCCACCGTGACCATGCCCAGCGTCTCCAGCCGGGCGATCTCCGCCTCGTTGTGCAGCAGCTTGCCCAGACAGTAGACCCGACCCTTCTGCGCCAGGGCCGATTCCGCCATGTTCACCGCCCTTGCCACGCCGCCGCAGAAGCCCCCGGCGGAACCGGTCAGGACCGTCTTCACCGCTCCATCGCCTCCCGGATCAGGCCGCAGAGGGCCTCCACGCTCTGCTCCAAACTCAGCTCGCTGGTGTCCAAAAACACCGCGTCCTCCGCCGGGCGCAGGGGCGCGGCGGCGCGCCGGGTGTCCTGCTGATCCCGGTACGCAATGTCCCGCCGCACTTCCTCCGGGTCGGTCTCGATCCCCTTCTCCCGCAGCTCCAGCCAGCGGCGGCGGGCCCGGGCGGCGGCGGAAGCGGTCAGGAAGACCTTCAGCTCCGCGTCCGGCAGCACCACCGTGCCGATGTCGCGCCCGTCCATGACCACGCTGTGGCGGCGGGCCAGGTCCCGCTGCATCTCCATCAGAAAGGCGCGGACCTCCGGGTGGGCGGACACGTCGGAGGCATAGAGAGAGATCTCGGGTCTTCGGATGGCCTCGGACACGTCCTCCCCGTCCAGCAGCATCCGCTGGACGCCGCGCTCATCGTAGGCCATGTCAATGCGCAAGCCGGGCAGCAGTTCCATCACCGCCGCCGTGTCCTTGGGGTCTATGCCCGCCCGGCAGGCGGCCAGGCCCACGCTGCGGTAGATGGCCCCGGTGTCCACATAGAGAAAGCCGAAGCGCCGCGCCGCGGCCCGGGCCAGGGTGCTTTTTCCGGCGGCGGAAGGGCCGTCCAGCGCCACGGCCATGTGTCTGGTCTGTTCCATATCGTCCTCCGAATCGGTGTGTTTTTTACAGGTGCTCCCCCGCCAGGTGTCCGGTGGACCAGGCGATCTGGAGATTGTAGCCGCCGGTGAACGCGTCCGTGTCCAGAATCTCCCCGGCGAAATACAGGCCCCGTACCAGCTTGCTCTCCATGGTCCGGGGGTCGATCTCCCCCACCCGCACGCCCCCGGCGGTGACGATGGCCTCCGCGATGGGCCGGGGTCCGGTGACGGAGATGGAGAAGTCTTTGAACAGCCGGACCAGGTTTTGCCGCTGGCTGCGGGTGACGGAGTGGACCTTCGTCTCTTCGGGAATGGCGCTGCGGCGGACCAGCACCGGGATCATGCTCCGCCCGGCCAGGTCGTCCAGGGCGTTGCGGAAGTCCCGGTTGCGGTATTTTTCAAAGTCCCGCAGGATGCGAGCGTCCAGCTGCTCCGGTTCCAGGCCGGGCTTGAGGTCCAGCGACAGGCGGCACGGTCCCCCGGACCAGTCCCGCAGATGGCTGCTGGCGGACAGCACCAGCGGGCCGCTGACGCCGAAGTGGGTGAAGAGCATCTCCCCCAGGTCCGAATAGACCGCCTTTCCGGAACTGTCATAGGCCGTCAGCCGGACGTTTTTCAGCGAAAAGCCCTGGAGCTGGAGGCAGTCGGGGTCGTCACTTTCCAATGGGACCAGGCTGGGGCGCAGCGGGCTCAGGCTGTGGCCCAGCTCCCGGGCCATGCGGTAGCCGTCGCCGGTGGAGCCCGTGCCGGGGTAACTCGCGCCCCCGGTGGCCAGCAGGACGGAACCGGCGGGCAGGAAGCCCTCCCCCGTCTCCAGACCGCTGACCGCCCCCGCCTCCGTGGTGACGCGCAGCGCCTCGGTGAAGCGCATACGGACCCCGGCCCGGCGCAGGGCGTTTTCCAGGGCGTTGGCTACATCGTGGGCCCGATCGCTCACGGGGAACACGCGGTTCCCCCGCTCGGTTTTCAGCGGGACGCCCAGGTCCTCGAAAAATGCCATGGTGTCCGCCGGGGGGAAGCGGTGCAGCGCGCCGTACAGAAACTTCGGGTTGCCGGGGACCTGCTGGAAGAAGTGTTTCAAATCGCAGTTGTTGCAGAGGTTGCAGCGGCCTTTTCCGGTGATGCGCAGCTTGCGCCCGCAAAAGCGCTGGTGCTCCACCAGCGTCACCGGGCGGCCCCGTCTGGCGGCGATGAGCGCCGCCATCATCCCCGCCGCGCCGCCGCCGACGACGACGGCCTCAGCTGCCCGCGTGTTCGTAGACATCGTATTCCTCCCAAATGCTCTCCAGCCGCTGGAAGGTGTGGGCCAGCGTCTCGTCGTTGTGGCTGCCCACCGCCACGATCAGGGCGTTGATGAGGCTCATGGGGGCCACCAGGGAGTCCACAAAGCTCATCATGTCGCTCTTGGCGTAGAGCAGGATGTCCGCCAGCCCCACAAAGGGGGATGCCTCCCCGTCGGTGAGGCCGATGACCGTGGCCCCGCAGCTCTTGGCATAGCGCATGGGCTTCACCGCCGCGCTGGAATAGCGGGGGAAGCTGATGCCGATGAACACGTCCCCCTCCCGGATGCGGAGGATCTGCTCGTAGACCTCGCTGCCGCTGGGTTCCACCACATGCACGTTCTCCCGCAGCAGGTTCAGGTAAAAGCCCAAGAAGGAAGCCAGGCAGGCGGAGGAACGCATTCCCACGATGTAGACGTGTTTCGCCCCGTCGATGGCCTCCACCGCCCGCAGGAAGCTGGCCCGGTCACAGGCGTGGAGCGTGTCGTTCAGCTTGTCCACGTCCGCCATCATCACGCTGTCCAGCAGGTTCTTTCCTTCCATGTTCTCCCGGGCCACACGGATGCGCTGCACGCTGGTCAGGCGGGAGCGGATCATCTCCTGAATGGCCTTGCGCATCTCGGGATAGCCCTCGTAGCCCAGGTCCCCGGCAAAGCGGACCACTGTGGATTCGCTGACGCCCACGGTGCTGCCCAGCTTGCCCGCCGTCATGAATGCGGCCCTGTCATAGTGTTCCCGGATGTATTTGGCGATGCGCTTCTGCCCCTTGGAGAGTTTCAGACCCTCCGCGCTGATGCGCGACAGGATATCTTTTTCCATGGCTTTGTCTGCCTCTTTTCCATGAAATACGACAAAAAGAAAAACTTTGCCGTCGGTCTTTCGGCCGCGCAGCAAAGTCTATCATAGTCTTTCCCCCGGGAAAATTCAAGGCATTTTTGCAGGATTTTGAGATTCCGGGTCGGCGCAGCCCAGGGCGCGCAGTTCCTCCGGGCGCAGACGCCGCCAGCGTCCCGGGGGCAGAGAATCCAGCTCCAGGCCGCCCTCCGCCACCCGGGTCAGGCGCAGCACCCGCAGCCCGGCGGCGGCGCACATCCGCCGCACCTGGCGGTTGCGCCCCTCGTGGATGGTGACGCGCAGGACCCCTGCTCCCAAGTGTTCCACCTTTGCCGGGGCCAGGGGACGGCCGTCCAGCTCCATGGGACCGCGCAAAATCGGCAGCGCGGCTTCCACGTCTCCGGCCACCTCCGCCCGGTAGACCTTGTCCACCGCGTGGGAGGGGTGCATGAGTTTTTGCGCCAGGGCCCCGTCGTCGGTCATCAGCAGCAGCCCGTCGCTGTTCAGGTCCAGCCGCCCCACGGGGTAGAGCCTCGCCCCGGCGTCCGCCACCAGCTCCGCCACCGTGCGCCGTCCACGCTCATCCCGCAGGGTGCAGACATAGCCCCGGGGCTTGTTCAGCATGATGTAGGTATGTACCGCCGGGGCGCGCAGGGGACGGCCGTCCACGCAGACGGCGTCCGTCTCCGGGTCGGCGCGCTCGCCCAGGCCGGCGGTCTTTCCGTTGACGCTGACGCGCCCGGCCAAAATCAGTTCCTCGGCCCTGCGGCGGGAGGCCAGGCCCGCCGCGCTGATCAGTTTTTGCAGTCGCTCCCGCATGGCTTCCTCATTTCGTCCATTCGTAGGTCCGGCCCGGCATCAGCCAGGAGCGCTGGAAGCGCTCCCAGGCGCTCAGCGCCACGGAAGGGGCGCGGCTCACCGTCTCGGCGTAGACCACTTCCACCGTTTGCAGCGGCTCCCCGTCCAGGAACAGTTCCACGCTGCCCGCCCGCTCCCCCAGCAGCACCGGGGCGAAGACGAAGCGCGGCAGCCGCAGCTTCCAGGTCAGTTCCCCGTCCTTGGGGATCACCAGGGCGGGCACGGCGCAGCGCAGGCGCACATAGTCCCGGGTGCCGGACAGGGCCTCCACCCGGTCCCAACGGTCCTGGGGCAGCCGCACCAGCCGCCACTGGGAGAACAGCGTCTCCATCAGCGCCATGTGGTCGTTCCAGTCGTCCGGGGCGCAGAGGGTCACGCAGATCAGGCGCATCCCCTCCCGCTCCGTCACGGAGACCAGGATGCGGCCCGCCGCGTTGGTGTAGCCGGTCTTGCCGCCGATGCAGCCGTCCAGCTTCCAGAGCAGCTGATTGTGGTTATAGAGCTCCCGCTCGTGGACCGTCTGCTGCTGCGTGGAGAAAAAGCGGCAAAACTCCGGGTTCTTCATGGCCTCCGCAGTCAGCAGCGCCAGATCCCGGGCGCAGGAGTAGTGGCCCTCCGCGTCCAGGCCGTGGGCGTTGCGGAAATGGGTGTTGCGCAGACCGATTTCGGCGGCCTTGCGGTTCATCAGGTCGGCAAAGGCGTCCATGCTGCCGGCGCAGTGCTCGGCCAGGGCCGTGGCTGCGTCGTTCCCGGAGGAGAGCATCAGGCCGTAGAGCAGTTCCTCCACGGTGTAGATCTCCCCGGCCTCCAGTTCCATGGAGGAGCCCTCCACCTCCGCCTGGGCCTCCGTGATGGTCACGGTCTCGTCCAGGGCGCAGGATTCCAGAATCACCAGGGCCGTCATGATCTTCGTGGTGCTGGCGATGAGCATCCGAAGGTCGGGCAGGCGTTCATAGAGGATCGTGCCCGTGTCGGCCTCGATGACGATGGCGGACGCGGCGGAGATCTCCAGATCCTCCGCCGGGCGTTCCTCCAGGGGTTCCTCCGGGGGTTCCTCGGAGAGTTCCACCGGGCTTTCCACCGCCCTTGCGTTCCCCGGCAGCAGCAGCGCCAGCGCCAGCAGGCACGGCAGGATGCGTCGGATCAGTCGGATCATATCAAGCACCACCTTTCCAGGGTCGGTGCATAGTATGGCTTGTTTTGCCGTCAATTATTCCGCGTCCTTCTTCACATATTTCCGGATCAGCTCCTCCACCGTGTCGATGAGTTCGGGAGCCTTTTCGATGATGCGGTCCACCGTGCCGTTGGCCGGGGGCGTCACGTTCAGCATCCGCACGCTGCCCTCCCGCACCACCAGAAAGCCGATGGGCTCCACCCGGATGCCCGCGCCATTGCCGCCGCCGAAGCCCAGGTCGCTGCGCTCTTTCATGCGGAAGTCGCTGCCGCCGGAGGCGAAGGCATAGCTGACCCGGGAGACCGGGATGATGGTCACGCCGTCCGGGGTCTGGATCGGGGACCCCACCACCGTGTCCACGTTGATCATCTCTTTGAGCTTCTCCATGCTCTTGTCCATCAGAGCGCCGATGTTGCTGTTTTCCATAGCTCCTTATCCTTTCTGTTCCCCAAGTATCAGCTCCGCCGGGCTTTGCGCGGCGGCTTTTTTCTGTGCCCTGCGTTTCGGGAGATACCATTTCAGCAGCCCCAGGCCCGCGCAGTTGACCGTGTGCAGCAGCTCCCAGAGCTGCCAGGTGAAGGCAAGGCGGCCCTCCGCCGCCAGCGCCGCACCGGGGGTCACGTCCGCCCCCAGGCGGATGTCCTCATTGCGGACGCGAAAGGCGCTGTGGAAAGCCGGGGCCAGCGCGCCCAGCCCCGCGTTCAGGCGGCCAAAGAGCAGCACCGCGTCGAAGGGGTCCTCCGCCCCGGTGACCAGGTGCAGCGTCAGTTCGTCGATGCTGAGATAGCGCCGCAGCCGCCCCAGCAGCCGGAACACCAGCCCCAGCAGCTCGATGATGTCGGACAGGCCAAGTTTCGGGAAGCGGCGGGGCTTTTTCGCGGCTCCCCCCTCCCCCGCCGGCGCGGGCTTTTTCTTTTTCTTCTTTTTCTTTTTGGGCTTGCCGTCCGCTTTCGGCTTCCGGGGCGCGAGCGTGAAACGCAGCGGCCCCACCCGCAGCTTGAGGGCGAAGACCCCGTCGAAATAGGAGAGGTCCAGCCCCAGGGGCGTGATCAGCAGCAAGAGCAACAGCACAGCCAGGATGATGATGACAGTCAGGGCCCTTCCCCTCCTTTCCTGCGGGTCCGCGTCCGCTTATGTCTCCTGCGGGGCCTGTTCGGCGCTCCGCAGCGCGTCAATCTTGTTTTGCAGGGCGATGATGCCCTCGTCGGTGCCGGTGTCGGGCAGCTCCGGCAGCTCGTCCAGGGATCGGAGATCCATGGTTCGCAAAAAGGCGTCCCCGGTGCCGTAGAGGGTGGGGCGGCCCGGCGCGTCCAGCTTGCCCACCGGCTCGATCAGGCCCCGCTCCGTCAGGAGGCCCACGGTGTAGGCGCTGTCCACCCCCCGCACCGCGTCGATGTATGCCCGGGTGACGGGCTGGAAATAGGCCACGATGGCCAGCACCTCCAGCGCAGCGGCGCTGAGCCGGGGGGGTCGGCGGGTCTCCAGGGCCCGGGTGATGTACTGGGCGTAGTCCGGCGCGGAGCAGAGCTGCCACTTCCGGTCCAGATGCTGCAGCCGGACGCCCCGCCCGGCTCTCTGGCAGTCGCGGCGCAGCTCCTCCGCCGCCGCGTCCACCTCCGCCTCCGTGACGCCCAGCACCAGGGCCAGGCGGGAGGCCGCCACCGGTTCCCCGGCGGCGAAAAGAATCGCCTCCAGGGCGGCTTTTCGCTCCAGGGCCTCCATTGGTAAGTTTTCCTGTTCCATCTTTTCTTTATACACCGCCCTCTCCCTGCGTCATGGCGGCCACGATCTCCGCCGCGTTCCCGCCGCAAAAGCGCAGAAACATGACGCCGTCCGCTTCCTCCATGCGGGTGTGGCCCAGGCTGCACAGTTCCAGAATCGAGAGGAAACCGGCCACCAGTTCGCTGCGGCTGGCGCTCTCCCGGTAGATTTGCTGGATGGGGATGCGTCCCCCCGCCGCCAGGCGCAGCAGCAGCTCCCGGCTCTTGTCCCGGACGGGGTAGACGATGCGCTTAGGGATCAGCCGCCGGGTCTGGCCTGCTTCTTCCTCCGTCTCGTCCTCCGCCGACCTGCCCCGGCGCAGCGCCGTGGACAGGGCGTTCAGCAGCTCCCAGGGGGCGTGGTGATAGCGGTATTCGCGCACCGTGGGCAGGGGCTCCGGCGGCTTGCAGCAGTAGGCGGAACCCAGCGCAATGCGCCGGGCAAAGGCGGGGGCGATCGACTGCACGGCGGCGTACACGTCCCGCGCCCGCAGCTGCTCCAGGGAGGCCATCAGCAGTTCCAGCTCCCCCGGCGTCTCCGCGTCGGCGCTCAGGAGCATCCGGGTTTTGATGTACAGCAGATGGGCGGCCATCTGGACGAACTCGCTGGCGATTTCCAGGTCCATCTCCTTCATCCGGTCCAGATAGTCCAGATACTGCTCCAGGATCTGGGCGATCTGGATGTCCCGGATCTCCACCTTGTTGCGGCTCAGGAGCATCAGGATCAGCGTCAGCGGCCCCTCAAAGTCCGCCATTTCCTCCTTGGAGCGAATCACGCCCGGCAGATGGAAGCTGAGTTCCTGTTCCATAGCGTTTCGATCCACCTTATATTAAAATAGTGTCGCGCCCAGGGAAGCGCCCCACTCCGCCAAGGGCCACAGGCGCAGATAGCACCACTCCACCGCAGCGGAGAGCGGCCCGCCCAGCACGCCGCTGAGGGAGAGGGCGATCAGCACAATCATCCCGTAGCGCTCATAGCGCATCAGCTTCTCATAGGCCTGGTCGCTGAGGAAGGCGAACAGCACCTTGCTCCCGTCCAGCGGGGACACGGGCAGCAGGTTGAAAATCGCCAAGGCCAGGGAGAGCTGCGCCGTCACCATCAGGGTGTCCGCCGCAAAATCCGCCAGCGCCGTCCCCGCCCGGTAGAGCGGCAGGGCAAAGAGGCCGTAGAGGAACAGCGTCAGCGCCGTCAGCAGCAGATTGCTGAGCGGTCCGGCCAGAGCCGTCAGGGCCATGTCCCGCCGGGGATTGCGGAAGCGGCGCATATCCACAGGCACCGGCCTGGCCCAGCCGAAGCCCACGGCCACCATCATCAGCGTCCCCAGGGGGTCAAAGTGGGCCAGCGGGTTCAGCGTCAGTCGCCCGGCGCGCCTGGCCGTGTCGTCCCCCAGGCGCCAGGCGGTCAGGCCGTGGCACAGTTCGTGGACCGTGATGCAGACCAGGGCCGGGAGGATGCGCAGCAGAATGTCCGTCAGCACCGACCAGTCCAGGCCGTTCCAAAAGGTTTGAAAGCTCGTCAAAGCGAATACACCTCACAGATTGTTTCATTATAACAAAGGCGCGGACAAAACGCAAGGCGGCAAAAAAGCAAATTCCGGGCGAAGGCGGAAAAGAGCAGGGACGACTCCGGGCTGTTCCCGGAGCGTCCCTGCTCTGTCGCTTCTGTTCCGTTTCATTTCGTGTCCGCGCCCTTGCCGCATCCGCCGCAGGCGGCGCAATCACAGCCGCAGGAAGCGTTCCCCGCTTTTTTGTCGCGGCGCATGGCGCGGAACACCAGGCCCACGACCAGCACGAGGACGGCGACCAGCACGAGATTGATGAGATTGGCGGAAAGCCAGGCCAGCATAGAATCACATCCTTTGCAAAAGCTGGCGGCGCTGCGGGGGCAGAGGGATATTCCCCCGCAGCGCCGCCGATGGAAAGAAAACGCTTACTTCACGGTCAGCTTCTGGGCCTCCTTGTAGGGCTTGAAGAGCTGCCACAGGAGCAGACCCAGCGCAATCAGCGCCAGAATCAGGCCGACGACGTTCACGCCGCCCACGAACACCCGGCCGATCTGCCAGACCAGGAAGGCGATCACCCAGGCAAAGCCGCACTGGTAGCCGATGGCGAACCAGGTCCACTTGCGGCTGTTCATCTCCCGCCTGATCGCGCCGATGGCCGCGAAACAGGGGGCGCAGAGCAGGTTGAAAATCAGGAAGGCATAGGCGGCAAGTCTGCCGTGGCCGCCGGAGATGGCGTTGAAGTCCTCCGCCACGTTCTCCCAGATCTGGTCGCCGTTTTCCTCCAGCTCCTCCAGGATGGGTTCGCCGGTCTCCTCGTCAAAGAGCGGTTCGCCGGTCTCCTCGTCCACGGCCTGCTCGGCCCTGGCGTCGAAGTTGTACATGATTCCGAAGTTGGCCACGACCTCCTCCTTTGCCACCAGGCCGGTGACCGTGGCGGCAGTGGGCTTCCAGTCGCCGAAGCCCAGGGGCTTGAAGACGATGGAGACGGGCTGGGCCACGCGGGCCAGGATGGAATCGTCCATCGGCTCCACCTCGTCCTCGGAGATGCCCATACGCTCGGCCACGATGGCCACATATTCGTCGGTGACCAGGCTGTCATCCTCATAGAGCTCGTCCACCATGCCGAATCTGCCGTTGACGGAGCCGAAGCTGGTCAGGAACCAGATCACAATGGAGGAGACCACGATGACGGTCCCGGCGCGCTTGATAAAGCTCCAGCCGCGCTCCCAGGTGCCGCGCAGGACGTTGCCCCAGGCGGGGGCGTGGTAGGCGGGCAGCTCCATGACGAAGGGGGCGGGGTCCCCGGCAAAGCGCTTCGTCTTCTTCAGCATGATACCGGAGATCACAATGGCAGCCACGCCGATGAAGTAGGCGGAGGTGGCGACCAGGGTGCTGCCGCCGAACAGCGCGCCCGCGATCAGGCCGACGATGGGCATTTTCGCCCCGCAGGGCATGAAGGTGGTGGTCATGATGGTCATGCGGCGGTCACGCTCGTTTTCAATCGTGCGGGAGGCCATGACGCCGGGGATGCCGCAGCCGGTACCCACCAGCATGGGGATGAAGCTCTTGCCGCTCAGGCCGAAGCGGCGGAAGATGCGGTCCATGATGAAGGCGATGCGCGCCATGTAGCCGCAGTCCTCCAGCAGGCAAAGCATCAGGAACAGCACCAGCATCTGGGGCACGAAGCCCAACACCGCGCCCACGCCGGCCAGGATGCCGTCGGAGATCAGACCCACCAGCCAGGGGGCGGCGTTCCAGCTCTCCAGGATGGCGCGGGAGCCGTCGGTCAGCCAGGCCCCGCCCAGCACGTCGTTGGCCCAGTCGGTCAGGAAGGTGCCGATGGAAATGCCGCCGTCGGCGATGGAGGTGCCCATGGACAGGGCGTAGACCAGGAACATGACTCCGATGAAAATCGGCAGCGCCAGGATGCGGTTGGTGACGATCTTGTCGATCCGGTCGGAGGTACTCTGTTTGGTCCTGTTCTTTTTCTGATAGCACCCGCGCATCAGGCCCGCGATGTAGATGTAGCGCTCGTTGGTAATGATGCTCTCCGCGTCGTCGTCCAGCTCCCGCTCCGCCGCGGCGATATCCTGTTCGATATGTGCTTTGATCCCGTCGCTGAGGGCCAGCTTGCTCTGGACCTTTTCATCCCGCTCGAAGAGCTTGACGGCATACCAGCGCTGGCGCTCCTCCGGCATGTTGTGGACCGTAATCTCCTCGATGTGGGCCAGGGCGTGCTCCACCACGCCGGAAAAGCTGTGCTGGGGCACGGTCCTCGGCCCCTGGGCGGCCTCCACGCAGGCGCGGACCGCCGCGTCGATCCCCTCGCCCTTGAGCGCGGAGATCTCAACAATCCGGCAACCCAGGGCGCGGCCCAGTTCCTCCGTGTGGATGGTGTCGCCGGACTTGCGCACCAGGTCCATCATGTTCAGGGCAATGACCACGGGGATGCCGATCTCCACCAGTTGGGTGGTCAGATAGAGGTTGCGCTCCAGATTCGTGGCGTCGACGATGTTCAGCACCACGTCGGGCTGTTCGTCGATCAGATAGTTCCGGGCCACGACCTCCTCCAGCGTGTAAGGGGACAGAGAGTAGATGCCGGGTAGGTCCGTGACGGTCACGTCCTTCTGGCCGCGCACGCGGCCCTCCTTCTTCTCCACCGTCACGCCGGGCCAGTTGCCCACATACTGCTGGGTCCCGGTCAGCGCGTTGAACAGCGTCGTCTTGCCGCAGTTGGGGTTGCCGGCAAGGGCGATGCGAATTCCAGTTTTCATATGCCGCTCCTTTCCTCCACTTCGATCATTTCCGCGTCGGCCTTGCGGATGGACAGCTCATAGCCCCGCACGTTCACCTCCACCGGGTCGCCCAGCGGGGCCAGCTTGCGGACGTAGATCTCTACGCCCTTCGTAACGCCCATGTCCATGATCCGCCGCTTGACCGCGCCCGCGCCGTGCAGCTTCACGACCCGGACGGTCTCGCCGACTTTCGCGTCTCTGAGTGTTTTCATCCTCATCGCTCCTTTTCGATTCAAATTGGATCAGACCATGATCTTCCCGGCCATTTCGCGGCTGAGGGCCACGCGGGACTCCTTGACCTTGACGATCAGGTTCCCGCCGATGGTATTCAGCACCGTGACGGTCCCGCCGACGACAAAGCCCATGTCCTCCAGGTGCTTTTTCAGCTCCGGCGTCCCGCCCAGGCGCAGGATGACGGCTTCCTCCCCCGCCCCCGACAGATACAGCGGCATCATCGCTTTTCCCCCCTCCTTGCACCGTGCCACAGAATTAAATGAAACTAACTTGCGATTCGGCAAAAGGTTAGGTTCTCCTAACCGTCTGGGAGTTTAACATACTTAACTCTTGTTGTCAAGAGCGAACTTCCCTGCACTTTGATTTTTCTTGCTTTTTGCATATTTTTATGGTAATCTTTTCAGCAGGTGATGAAAATGACGATCCATGAATCCGCAGAAAACTATCTGGAAGCCATGCTGATGCTCAAGGAGGAGCGGGGCTACATCCGCTCCATCGACGTGGCGGAAAAGCTGGGCGTAACCAAGCCCAGCGTCAGCTACGCAACCAAACGCCTGCGGGAGAGCGGCTATATCACGCTGGACCCGGCGGGGATGATCGTGCTGCTCCCTCCGGGGCTGGAGATCGCGGAGCGGATTTACGAGCGCCACAAGCTCCTGACCGAACTGTTCATCGGCCTGGGCGTCAACCCGGAGACCGCCCGGCAGGACGCCTGCAAGATCGAACACGACCTGAGCGTGGAGACCTTCGAGGCCATTCGCAGACATGCCCAAATGTACCGCTGAGCTTTCTCACACATGCAAGTCCTCCGATCTGCGCGGAAGCCGGATCGGAGGGCTTTTCGTCTCGGCGGAAAAAAAAGTCTTTTCAAACGGGAACAGATGTGCTATCATCAGCAATTAGATAAGCCTAACTTCTGGAAACGAGCTTTGGAAAGGTGAGACACATGATCAAGACCACAGTGAAAATCGACGGCATGATGTGCCCCATGTGCGAGGCGCATATCAGCGAGGCGATCCGAAAGGCGATCCCCTCCGCCAGGCAAGTCAGCGCCAACCGGCGCAAGGGGGAGGCGGTGTTCCTGACGGAACAGGCCGTGGACGGAGCGCTGCTGCGACAGGCCATTGACGCCACAGGCTACCGCTGCCTGGGCGTGGAATCGGCGCCCCACGAGAAGAAGCGCTGGTTTCAAAAATAAACACGAAGGCCGCACAATTCTGACTGCGCGATGGGCATGTCAGAACTGTGCGGTTTCGTATGGACAGGTCTTATCTCCTGGCCTGGCTCAAAGCGGCGCGGACGGCGGCGCGCAGGCCCTCGGAAGAATAGGTCGCGCCGGAAACGCCGTCCACATTCGGCGACTGCGCGGACAGCATGGCGGCGATCATCCGCGCACCGTCTGCGCCGGGGTCGAAGTAATCCACGTCATCCTTGAACGCAGTGATGCGGATGTCCACAATGCGGTCGTCCCGGATGGTCACGGATACGGCCACGTCTCCGGCCGTACCCAGGTTTCCGACGCCGGATCCGCTGTAGGTCCCGTCCTGATAGACCCGGACAGGCGTGGGCTCGGGGGTGGGCACCGGAGTCGGCTCCGGCGTAGGTTCGGGCGTAGGTTCCGGAGTCGGCTCCGGGGTGGGTTCCGGGGTGGGCTGCTGCGTCGGTTCCGGCGTCGGTTCCGGCGTCGGGGTGGCTTGCGCCGTGGGCTGCGGCGTCGGTTCCGGCGTCGGCTTCGGTGCCGGTTTCGCCGTGGGTTCGGGCGCGGCTGCGGTCTCCGGTTCCGGCGTCGGCGCTGACGTGGCCGTGGGTTCCGGTTCCGGCTGCGCTTCTCCCTTTGCTTCCGGGTCCGGGGATGGGCTTGAGACGGACGCGGTGGGCGTCACTTCCGGCGTCAAGTCGGGCTCCGGCGTGGACGACGCGTCCGTGCTTTCCGGCGCGGGCGGTGGTGACGGCAGAGACTCCGTTGCTTCCGAGGCCTCGGACGCCGAGAGCGGTTCCGTGGAGACGGCCGCTGCGGAAGCCCCTTCCCCGTCCTGCGCCTCTCGCGCTGCGGAAACCGCCAGCGTCAATGCCGCAGCGAGCAGCAGCGCAAAGAAAAGGGCGACCAGCTGGCGGCGCGCCAGCCCCGTTTCGCTCTGCCGACGGCGGGCCAGCGCTTTCAGAATCCGGCAGGCGGCGTAAGCGACGAAGATCGCGGTGTAGACGAACACGGTCAGTCCGTAACCGAGACGGCCCCGCAGCGCGTTGGGGATGGTCAGCAGCAGGATGTGGAGGCAAAGCAGGGCATAGAACAGATAGGCCCAGCGCTGCAGGCGTTTCCAGGCTTTTGGCCGCATCTTTTTTCGGACAGCAGGGAAGCTGGTGATCCACAGCGGCAGCATCACCAGATCCATGACGACGGAGCAGAGGGCCGCCAGCAGCGTCGCTGTGGGCAGGCTGGCGGCGTCCGTAAACAGCAGGACGAAATAGGTCTTGCCGTACGCCACGTTGTGGGCAAGGGTGAAAATCCCGGCCAGAATGGACAGAGGCCCGCGGACGGGCATCAGCGTTCGCGCTCCCCTGGAACCGTTGGGGAAGGCTCCGGCCACCATCACCAGCACAAACAGCGCACCCGCCAGCGCGCCCCGGGCGAAAATGGGCCAGATCCAGCTGTTGACAAAGGCCGGGAAGCGGACCCCGGCAAAGGCGCAGACCACGACGGCAAGGGACAGCAGCGCGGCACAGAGATAAAACGGCCCCGGCGCGGTCCGCAGCTGCTTGCCCAGCAGTAGCACCAGCAGCAGCGCCAGGGCGAGAGAGATCAGAAAAACCAAAGACGGCACCTCCATGTTCCAGGATAAAAAACACCGGGGACGCCCGACGGGCGGACGACCCCGGCCAAAAAGGAGAAGTGGGAAAACTCAGCTTTGTGGATCAGACCGCGCCGTTGCATAGAGCAGGGACACGATCTCGGCGCGGGTGTAGGGCGTCTCGGCCCGGAAGCTGCTTCCGGCTTCGATCAGGCCCTTCTCCGCCGCCCAGGAGGCGGCGTCACGGTACCAGGCCTCGGGCTTCACATCGTCAAAGGCCTTTTGCGCGGCGGGGGCGGGCCGTCCTTCGGCTTTCCAGAGGACGCCGATGATCTGTGCGCGGTCCACGGTCTGCATGGGGCTGAAGCGGTCCGCGCCCGTGCCGTCGATGATGCCGTTTTCAACCGCCCAGAGGACCGCTTTACAATACCAGTCGTCCTCCCGGATGTCCGTGAAGGGGGTTTCGACGGATTCAGGCTGCGGCTGTCCGGCGCGTTTCCAGAGGAAGGTGACCAGAGTCGCCCGGTTTACGGTCAGTTCCGGGGAGAAGGTCCCGTTTCCGGTTCCGCTGGTGACGCGGTTTTTCCTGGCCCAGATCAGCGCCTCGGCATAGTCGGCGTCCTTCGGCACATCGTAGTATCCGGTGGCCCCCAGGTCCGCGATGGCGATCTGCACCGGGAAATCCAGCACGGCAGACGGGGTGTAGTAGCGGATGTTGGTAATCGTTTTTCCGTCGATGGCCGCCAGCGGCTCGTCCAGGTTCCAACCCAGCTCCGTGGCCCGCCAGATGTTCGTCACATGGCCCATGCCGTATTTCGCGCCGTCCTCGGTGGTCAGCACCACAGCGCTGACGGCGTCGCCTTTGGCGATCCCCTCCGTGCCTTCCAGTACCATTTCAATGGAAGTGTGCCGTCCGTTGTAGGTCACGGTGGCGCTGACACCTTCCACCGTTGCGGCGCGCCCGCCCACTGCGGAGAAGCGGAAGCCGCCGTCCTCCGCCACGGAGAGCGTCTTGTACTTTGCGGGCTTCTCCGACAGCGCATACCAGGCATGGTCCGGGGCTTCAAACAGAGAATCCCTGCCCGCATAGGTCGCGGTATTCGTCTGGCCGCGGGCGCTGGTGGTGATCTCCACGCTGCGTGCGTCGGTGACCTCCAGCGCAGCATCCAGCATATCCAGATCCGGGACGAACACAGGATAGCTGACGCCGTCTACGCCGTCGCCCTCCGCGCTGACATGATAGGAGCCGGAGGCCAGGCCTCCGTTGCTCCGTTTGTTTTTGGTGGCCGCGCTGACCGCGTCCGGCGCGTCCGCTTCGCCCAACTCTGCGGCGTAGAATTCGGCGTAGGGGATGTTCATTTGGACATAGCCTGCCTTACCGATGGTCAACTGAACCGGATAGTCCAGAATGGCGTCACGGGTATAGTATCGAATGTTGGTGAGCGTCTTTCCGGCGAGCCCTGCGGCCCCTTCGTCCAGGTTCCAGCCCAGCTGCGTCCCGCGCCAGATGTTATAAACGTGGCGCAGCCCGTATTGGCTGCCGTCGGAAGCCGTCAGCACCACGCCGCTGACAACGGTATCCGCCGCGATGGCGGCTGTGTTTTCCAGAACGATTTCGATGTCTGTATGCCGTCCGCCCATCGTCAGCGTGGGGACGACGCCCTCCTGTGTGGAAGCCGCGCCGCGCACAGCGGAAAAGCGCAGCGCGCCGTTCGTGACGGAGAGTTCTTTGTAACAGGCGGGCCTTTCTTTCAACACATAGTAGGAGTAGCTCGGAGCCTCAAACAACGCATCCGCGCCCTCATAGACGGTGGTTCTCTCCTGACCCCGGTTCACGACGGTGATCTCCACGCGGGCCGTATCGTCCAGGCGGTTCAGCCCCGCCAGCGCCGCAGAGTCCTTGACAAGCACGGGATAGATGACGCCGCTGATGTCACTGCCGTCAGCATTGACGTGGTAGGAGCCGCCGGCCAGCGTACCCGTCCTGGGCTTATTCAGCGTAGAGGAACTTACGGCGTCCACGGCCTTGTCCGTTTCGCCCAGTTCCGATGCATAAAAGTCGGCGTAGGGGATGTTCATCAGGACATAGGTCTCTTCCGCCGCCAGCGCCGCAGACGGCAGCGCCCCGATCAGCGTCAGCAGGCAGAGCAGCAGTCCCAGCGTTTGTCTGAGCTTTTTCACATTCATCATAACACCTCTCATTCTGGATTTGTTATCAGCCGCTAACGTTAGTTAGACTAATCTAATCACGGCGACGTGTTGGAGTATAACAGCAACGCGCAGAAATGTCAATCCCCAAATTTCCAGCTTGACAAACAAAACACCGCGGATTTACAATAAATCATACGGGAAGTTAGTTTTTTCTAACTCTTGAAAAAAGGAGGGGATGGAATGCGACGGGCCGCCTGCCTTCTCTGTCTCAGCTTTCTGCTGCTGAGCGGCTGCGGCGGGAACTCCGCTTCCACCGCGCCCACGGAGCGGGAGCGCAGTTTCTTCGCCATGGATACCTATATGAGCATTCGCGCCTTTGGGGCGGAGGAAGCGCTGCTGGAGCGTGCGGAGGCCGCAGTCACGGATCTGGAGCGGCGCATCTCCGTCACGGACCCGGACAGCCAGATCGCCGCGCTGAACCGCAACGGGACGGGCACGCTGGACGCGGAGACGGCGGAGCTGCTGCGCCGGGGTCTCGCGCTCTGCGCGGAGACGGGCGGGGCGCTTGATCTCAGCGTCTATCCGGTGCTGCGGGCCTGGGGCTTCACCACAGGCGACTACCGCGTCCCCGCCCCGTCGGAGCTGGAAGCGCTGCTGACGCTGGTGGACCATCGCCGGGTGAAGCTGAACGAGGCCGGAACCGTGTCGCTTGACCCGGGGATGCAGCTCGACCTGGGCAGCGTGGCCAAGGGGTATGTGGGAGACAAGCTCTGCGCCCTGCTGCGCACCGGCGGCGTGAATAGCGCCCTGTTGGATCTGGGCGGGAACGTACAGGCGCTGGGCGGCAAGCCGGACGGAAGCGCCTGGCGCGTGGGCATCCGGGACCCCCAGGGCGCGGGGCTGCTGGGCGTGGTCTCCGTCCGGGACTGTGCGGTGGTCACATCCGGCGGCTATGAGCGCTATTTCCTGGACGCGGACGGGACGGTCTATTGGCACATTCTGGACCCCGCCGACGGGATGCCCGCGAAAAACGGCCTGATCTCCGTCACCGTCGTGGGGACGGAGGGCCTTCTCTGCGACGCGCTCTCCACCGCGCTGTTCGTCATGGGCACGGAGCGGGCGGCGGACTACTGGCGCGCCCACGGGGACTTTGAACTGGCGCTGGTCACGGAGGACGGCAGACTGCTGCTGACGCCTGGCTTGGCGGAGGGTTTCACCCCGGCGGAGGGCCTGAACTATCGGATCGAGACGCTGGAGCGGGAGGGCGCGGCATGACGAAGCGCATCACCCACGCGGCGCTGCTCACGGCCCTGGCGCTGATCATCTTCGTGCTGGAGGCGCAGATCCCGCCGCCCGTCCCGATCCCCGGCCTCAAGCTGGGTCTGGCCAACATCATCACCGTGTACGCCATGTTCCGGCTTGGGCCAAAGGACACGCTGGCGATCCTGCTCTCGCGCATCTTCCTGGGCAGCGTGTTCGCGGGCGCTGTCAGCGCCATGCTGTTCTCTCTGGCGGGCGGGCTGCTGTGCTATCTGCTGATGCTGCCGCTGCGGCGGCTTCTGAGCCTGCGTCAGATCTGGGTCTGCGGCGTGTTGGGCGCGGTGGCGCACAACCTGGGCCAGACCGCCGCCGCGATTTTGATCTACCGCACGTTTGCCGTCGCCTTTTATCTCCCGGTGCTGCTGCTGAGCGCCGTCGTCACCGGGACCCTCACGGGGCTGAGCGCACAGTACGTCGTGCGCCGCATGGAGCAAAGGGAGCAGAACAGGTCGGACATGGAAAAAGAGCGGCCCGATTGAAAGGCCGCTCCTGCAACTGAAAGCATAAAAAAGTGTTCTTACAAAATCCTCAGATCCTGTAAGAACACTTTTTTGGTCGGAGTGGCGGGACTTGAACCCGCGGCCTCTTGGTCCCGAACCAAGCACGCTACCATCTGCGCTACACCCCGGAAAACGCCGCGCTTTTCAGACGCTCCAACAGTATACTGTCAAAAGGCCGTTCTGTCAAGCGCTTTTTCCTGCTCCGCCGCCGCTGAAACGGCACAACAAGAATCCTGCCGAGCTCGTTCGACAGGACTCTTGTGTTTGGTACGGCTGACGGGACTCGAACCCACGACCTCCAGAGTCGGAGTCTGGCACTCTATCCAACTGAGCTACAGCCGCATATCCGCGCCGGGCGCTTCCGTCCGGCGCGTAGGCTATTATAAAGCAAAGCGACGGAAAAGGCAAGAGTTTTTTTCCGGTCCATCAAAAATGCAGCAGGGTCTTGGCGATGGTGAAATAGATCAGCAGGGAGATGGCGTCCACAATGGTGGTGATGAAGGGGCTGGCCATGACGGCGGGGTCCAGTTTCAGCTTGTCCGCCAGCATGGGCAGGGTGCAGCCCACCACCTTGGCGCAGACCACGGTGAGGAACATGGTCAGGCAGACCACGGCGGCCACAAGGACCGTCACCTTTTCGTTGCCCATGATCAGGTAGTCCACCAGCATGATCTTGCCGAAGGTGGCGGCAGCCAGGGTCGCGCCGCAGAGGACGGAGACGCGGATCTCCTTCCAGATGACGCGGCCCAGGTCCGAAAACTCCACGTCCCCCAGGGACAGGCTGCGGATCACGGTGACGCTGGCCTGGCTGCCGGAGTTTCCGCCGGTGTCCATCAGCATGGGGATGAAAGCCGTGAGCACCACCTGCACCGCCAGGGCGTCCTCGAAGGAGGTGAGGATCATCCCCGTGAAGGTGGCGGAGACCATCAGCAGCAGCAGCCAGGGGATGCGGTTTTTCCAGATCTCGAACACGCCGGTCTTCATATAGGGGCGGTCCGAGGGGGTGATGGCGGCCATGATCTCCATGTCCTCCGTGGCCTCCTGCTCCATGACGTCCATCACGTCGTCCACGGTGACGATGCCCACCAGGCGGTTCTCCCGGTCCACCACGGGGATGGCCAGCAGGTCGTAGTCCGAGAACATCCCGGACACGTCCTCCTGGTCGTCGGTGGTGGTGCAGAAGATCACATGGTCGTCCATGATGTCCGCGATCACCGCGTCCTCGTCGGCCATGATCAGGTCCCGCACCGTGACGATGCCCTCCAGCTTGCGGTCCGCGCTGGTGACAAAGCAGGTGTACACCGTCTCCTTGTCCGCGCCGATGCGCCGGATGCGGGCGAAGGACTCCCGGACGTTCATGTATTTTTTCAGGTCGATGTACTCCGCCGTCATGATGCTGCCCGCGGAGTTTTCGGGATAGCGCAGATACTGGTTGATGAGCGCCCGGGTCTGGGGCGTGGCGATGCGCATCACGCGCTTGACCACGTTGGCGGGCAGTTCCTCCATCATGTCCACGGTGTCGTCCAGGTACAGCTCGTCCAGAATGCCGCCCAGCTCCGTGTCGGTGATGGAGTTGATGATGTACTCCTGCTCCTGGGAATCCAGCTCCGCAAACACGGCGGCGGCCTGTTCCTTGGAGAGCATACGGAACACCATGGCCATTTGCTGCTCCGGAAGCTCCGTGAGGAAGGCGGCGACTTCAAATTCCTCCGTCTCCTCCAAAAGCTTTTGGAGCGGCTTCATCTTCTTCTGTTCCAGCAGCTCCGTCAGCTCTTCGATGCGGCTGTCGCGGAGCGCCTCATAGGCAAAAGAGTCTTCCTCCTCGGAAAGCTCCTCCAGCACTTCTTCCCTTTCGTCCAGCTCGGACATGGGGGCTCCCCCCTTTCTCTCTCATGCGCTCACAGGCCGAGGTAGGCTTTCTGCACCGCGCTCAGTCTGTCGATCTCAATCCCCAGGGTTTGCAGCTTGCGGAAGGCCACCAGCCGGTCCGTCTCCGCCGGGACGGGGATCACGTCCGGGGCCAGTTTGCCCCGGTTCTGCACCAGATACAACACGGACAGGGCCTGGATGGCAAAGCTCATGTCCATGATCTCCGCCGGGTGCCCGTCTCCGCTGGCCAGGTTCACCAGACGGCCCTCGGCGATGGCGTAGAGGGTCTTGCCGCCGGGCAGCCGATAGCCCCGGATGTTCTGCCGGGCCTCCCAGGATTCCTCCGCCAGCTCCCGCAGTCCCGCCATGTCCACCTCCACGTCGAAGTGTCCGGCGTTGGTCAGGATCGCGCCGTCGGGCATGGTGACGAAATGCTCCGGACGGATGACGCCGCTGCAGCCGGTGACGGTGACAAACACGTCCCCCAGGGGGGCGGCCTCGGCCATGGGCAGAACCTCATAGCCGTCCATGTGGGCCTCGATGGCCCGGACGGGGTCCACCTCCGTCACGATGACCCGGGCGCCCATGCCCCGGGCGCGCATGGCCACGCCCTTGCCGCACCAGCCGTATCCGGCCACCACCACCCGTTTGCCCGCCACGATCAGGTTCGTGGTGCGGTTGATGCCGTCCCAGACCGACTGGCCGGTGCCGTAGCGGTTGTCAAACAGGTGCTTGCAGTCCGCCTCGTTCACCATCACCATGGGGAAGCGCAGCGTCCCCGCCCTGGCCATTTGCCGCAGACGGTGAATGCCGGTGGTGGTCTCCTCGCAGCCGCCCAGAACGCCGGGCAGCAGGTCGGTCCGCTCCGTGTGGAGCAAGTGGACCAGGTCCCCCCCGTCGTCCACCACGACGTTGGGGCCAAAGGCCAATGCCGCCCGCAGATCGTCCCAGTACTGTTCATCGGAGCAGCCGTGGTGGGCGAATACCTCCAGCCCGCCCCGCACCAGCGCGGCGGCCACGTCGTCCTGGGTGGACAGGGGGTTGGAGCCGGTGACGGACATTGCAGCGCCCCCCAGGGCCAGTACCCGGCAGAGGTAGGCCGTCTTGGCCTCCAGATGCACCGAGAGGGTGATCTTCACACCCTCCAGGGGCCGGGTTTTTTCAAAGTCGGCGGCGATGGAGTTCAGCAGGGGCATGTGGTCCATGACCCAGCGGATCTTCCGCTCGCCGGAGGGGGCCAAAGAGAGATCGGCGATCGCGCTCATGGCGGGGCCTCCTTTCGATTCTCTTTTCACAAAACTACCACACAGTTTAGCATCTTTCGCCCGGCTTGGCAACCACAAATCTGCGACAAAGCGCGGAAAAGCGCCGCCCTCAGCCCTGGAGCAGATACAGCACCAGGGCCGCGCCCCCGGCCAGCAGCAGCGCCCCGGCCAGGCACAGAATGAGCCGCAGTCTGCCCCGGCGCTTGCCCCCCGGCGGGCTGACGCTGTGGAGATAGCGGTCCGCCACCTCCTGCGCCTCCCGGAGGATCTCATGCCTTGGACCCCCCTTGCCCCCGGCGAAGTCTTCCCGCACGATGAAGAAAGCCTGCTCGAACACCTTCGGGTCCGGCGACTTGACCACCACAACACGTTTGCTGGTTCCTTTGACCACCGTTCTCTCCTCCTGCCTTGGACGTGATTCCAGTTGTTCCCAGTCTAACCACTTTGGCAGCGCCTGATACCGCTGCGTCCGAGCGGGCCGGGTGCGGCGCATCCGCCGCAGCAGCGTGTGCAGCGCGTGCATCCCTCAGGCCCGCCCGGCGATGCGCACAGCCAGCACGGTCATGTCGTCCCCGCGCCCGTACTGGTGCAGCGCCGTCTGCAAAGTCTCCCGCGCCAGGCTCTTGGTGTCCTCCCCGTCGAATTCCGCCAGCAGCGTGCGGATCCAGCCGTCGTCCGTCTCGGCGATGACCCCGTCGCTGGCGATGATGGCCAGGGTATCGGGCTTGAGCCGCAGCCGCACCACGTCCGGCATGGCCTCCGCCCCGCTCTGCAAACCCGCCGCCAGGGTCTCGCTGCGGATGCGCTTGACCGTCTTCCCGCTGCGGACATAGCTGGGGGCCGCGCCGTATTTGTAGAAGACCGCCTCCCCGGTGAACAGGTCGATGGTCATCAGGTCCACCGTGGCAAAGCCCCAGTCGTCCTCGTTTTTCAGCAGCATCATGGAATTCAGGATCTTCATGGCCGTGGCCGGGTCCATGCCCGCCCGGAGAAAGCGCTCCAGGATGCGCACCGCCGCCACGCTCTCCCGCGCCGCGTCCTCCCCGCTGCCCATGCCGTCGGACAGGATGATGCACAGCACGCCCTGCTCGGTCTTGAAATAGGTGCCCCGGTCGCCGGAGACGGACTCCCCCTGCTTTTTCAGCGTGGCGATGCCCACGGAGGCGCTCAGGGGCTCGGCTTCCAGCAGCGTGATGCGCCCCTCCCCTTCCCGCTCTCCCCCGGGACGACAGAGCCGAAGGCCCACCACGGCGGAAAGGCGGTCCAGGTAGCCGGGGCCGTCCAGCAGGTTTTTCAGCCGGGCGCTCTCCAGGACGATGTGCAGCCGCCCGGAGCGGTCCCGGAACACGGCGATGTCCGCGTCCAGGTCCAGCCCGTCCAGATAGCGCTGGAGCCTGCGCCGGGCCAGGACGTCCGGGCCGTAGGCATTGTGCAATTCCTCTGACACGTCCGTCAGCACCCGGGCCATGTCCAGATACTGGCTGTAGGCCGCGCTGCGGTTCTCCCTCAGCCGCTCCAGAAAGCGCTTGCGGTACATCTGCCCCCGCAGTTCCCCGTTGATCGCCCCCACCAGCGCGTCGGCCCCCACGCACTGTTCCAGGAAGTGGGCCGGGAGGTCTTTGCGCAGCAGCAGGCCCCGGCGCTGCATCTCCGGCACCGCGTCGTTGAAGGCGGTCAGGGTGTCCAGAAAACGGGCGTTCCAGCACTCGTTTTTCCGCTTGCAGCGGCTGCACACCTGTTCGCTGGCCCGGTCGAAAATGCGGGACAGGTCCTCGTCGTCCTGCTCCCGGCTGAGCAGGGCGTCCACCGTGGCGTAGAGGTCCTCAAAGGCCTCCCCCAGTTTCGCCACCCTTCTCGCGGTGTAGCGGCGCAGGCCGCTCTCCCCCTCCGTGGCCGGGATGGGCCGGATGGCGTTGCCCAGTTGGCTCAGGATGCGCCGGGGGGCCAGGGCGAAGACCAGGACGCACAGCAGCGTCTCCATCAGCAGCTCCTGCCGGAGTCCCGGATAGGAGGCGCAGACCATCACCGTGGCCGCCGTCAGCACAAAGCCCGACAGGAACATCAGCCGCCCGTGGCGGGAGAAAATGCCCGCCACCAGGCCGCAAACCCCGTAGGCCATGGCGAAAAAGGGCGTCTGATAGGTCACGACGTCCATGGCAAGGCCGAGTGTCACTCCAATGGCACAGCCGCCCAGCGCGCCGCCCTTGTAGGCCGCCAGCATGACCGCCAGGACGGCCACCAGCCGCCCCAGGGACAAGGGCCCGGCGATGCGCACGCCGGAAAGGCTCATCAGGATGCAGGCGCTCAGCACCGCCAGGGAGACCATGTGCCGGATCTCGGCGGTCTCCGTGTCCCTGGGCGCGTCCCGCAGGGCCTCCCGGAAGAAATAGCAGCCGCCGAAGGCAAAGCAGGTTTGCAGCAGCAGCGGCACCACCGCGTAGTGCCCCCGCACCACGGATATGGCTCCCAGCGCCCCGGTGAGCAGGGTGAAGCAGGCCGCCACCAGGGGCATGAACCAGAGCGAACGGGCCAGCTTCCACTCCCGGAAAGCGAAGGCGGCCGTCAGCACCAGCACCACGGCCGCCACATAACGAATGCCCGTCTCAAAGCCGAAGGCCAGCAGATAGCCCAGGCCCGCCCCAATGCCGCAGAGGATTGCCGAGGCGTCCGCTCCCGCCTGGGCCACGATGGCCACGCCGAAGGGCGCGCAGCCGTCCAGCAACGGCACCATGGCCAGCACCAGCCCCAACAGCAGATTCAGACCCCAGCTCAGCACCTGGGCGAGCTGGGGCCGCTGACGGCTCAGATCCCCGCTGACCAGCGCCTCCCGGAGCGCCGAGACCATGTTTTTCCATTTCATGCTCCTTCCCCCTGTCCAAAAAGTGTAAGTAGATTATAGGTTTGCCCCCTCTGGAAAAGCTGTCACAGTGCGCTGTTGAGTCTTCTCTTATTCCGTTCGGAAATAGCGGGAAACTTTCAGACAAAGTCTTTGGGACTTTGTCTGAAAAAGAGGGCGCTGCGCGAGCGCGGTGGCGCGGGGGAGGGCGCACTCGCTCCGCGAAAAGAATTTTTGCCGAAAACGCGGTTTCCGGCAAAAATGGATTTAATTTTTTCCGCGCCTGCGGGCACGAAACTCTACGAGGCAACGGGGGATTTGGGATTTTTTATGGAAAAATGGAGGTGCTTCGCTTGGAAGCGCCTCCATTTTTGGCGGTTATGCTGTTGTTCAGGCTTTTCCGTTGCAGCCCAGGACGTGGACCAGCTTGTGCTCCACCATGGCCTTGATGGCCTCCCGGCCGGGCTTGAGGTACTGGCGGGGGTCAAAGTGCTCGGGGTGCTCGGCGAAGTGCTGGCGGATGCAGGCGGTCAGGGCCAGGCGCAGGTCGGAGTCGATGTTGATCTTGCAGACGCTCATGGCTGCGGCTTTCCGCAGCTGCTCCTCGGGAATGCCCACGGCGTCAGGCATTTTCCCGCCGTAGCGGTTCACGATGTCCACGAACTCCTGGGGCACGCTGGAAGAGCCGTGCAGCACGATGGGGAAGCCGGGCAGGCGGCGGCTGACCTCCTCCAGGATGTCAAAGCGCAGGGGAGGCGGAACCAGCTTGCCGTTGGCGTCCCGGGTGCACTGGGCAGCGGTGAACTTGAACGCGCCGTGGCTGGTGCCGATGGCGATGGCCAGGGAGTCGCAGCCCGTGCGCTCCACGAACTCCTGCACGTCCTCGGGGCGGGTGTAGGAGGAGTCCTCGGCCTTCACGTTCACCTCGTCCTCCACGCCGGCCAGCGTGCCCAGCTCGGCCTCCACCACCACGCCGTGGTCGTGGGCGTACTCCACCACCTGACGGGTGACGCGGATGTTCTCCTCAAAGCTCTCGCCGCTCTTGTCGATCATCACGGAGGTGAAGCCGCCGTCGATGCAGCTCTTGCACAGCTCGAAGCTGTCGCCGTGGTCCAGGTGGATGCAGATGGGCAGGTCGAAACCGGCGCTCTGCTCGGCGTCCTCCACCGCCGCCTCAATGAGCTTCATCAGGTAGACGTGCTTGGCGTAGCTGCGGGCGCCCTTGCTGACCTGGAGGATCAGGGGCGCGTGCTGGGCCATGGCCGCCTCGGTGATGCCCTGGATGATTTCCATGTTGTTGACGTTGAAGGCGCCGATGGCGTAGCCGCCGTTGTAGGCCTTCTCGAACATTTCTTTGGAAGTGACAATAGCCATTGACAAACCACTCCTATTGTAATAAAATGATGAAGCCGGGTACAAACGTCCGAACGTCTGTTACAAGCTTATCTAATATCATAGCACATTTTTCCAGAAAAGAAAAGTGCTATTTTAATTTTTCCCGGAACACGCCATAATATTTTTGATTTTCGTCCGATCATAATAGTAACACTCAAATGACATGGGAGGTAACGAGCATGGAACAACAGACCACACTGAAAGGCGCCTGCATCATCGGGCAGTCCGGCGGGCCCACCGCCGTCATCAACGCCAGCGCCTACGGGGCCATCCGGGCGGCGCTGGACGCCGAGGCCATTACAAAGGTCTACGGCGCGGAACACGGCATCAAGGGCGTGCTGAACGACCGGCTCTACGTCATGGACGAGGAGGACCCCGCCGAGCTGGAACTGCTGCGGAACACCCCGTCCTCGGAGCTGGGCTCCTGCCGCTATAAGATGAAGGACCCGGACAAAGACGACACGGACTACAAGCGCATCCTGGAGATTTTTAAGAAGTATGACGTGCGCTACTTCTTCTACAACGGCGGCAACGACTCCATGGACACCTGCAACAAAATCTCCAAGTACTGCCAGAAGGTGGGCTATGCATGCCGCGTCATGGGTATCCCAAAGACCATCGACAACGACCTTTTCGGCACCGACCACTGCCCCGGCTTCGGCAGCGCGGCCAAGTATATCGCCACAAGCTGCATGGAGGTCAGCAAGGACTCCACGGTCTACGACACGCCGCAGATCACCGTCGTGGAGATCATGGGCCGCCACGCCGGCTGGCTGGCCGGGTCCGCCGGGCTGGCGACGCACTTCGGGGCCGGGCCGGACCTGATCTATCTGCCGGAACTGGATTTCAGCATGGAGCAGTTCTACGCCGACGTGGAGCAGGTCTACGCCAGGAAGAACAAGGTGCTGATCGCGGTCTCCGAGGGCATCCACTACGCCGACGGGCGCTTTGTCAGCGAGGCGGAGGTCAGCGCCACGGACGGCTTTGGCCACGCGCAGCTGGGCGGCCTGGCCGTGCGGCTGGCCGACGCGCTGAAAGCGCGCCTGGGCGGCGTCAAGGTCCGGGGCATTGAGCTGAGCCTTTTGCAGCGCTGCGGCGCCCACCTGGCCAGCGGCACCGACCTGGCGGAAGCGGAGCTGGCGGGCCGCGCCGCCGTGGAAGCCGCCGTAGCCGGGCAGACCGACCGGATGGTGGCCTTCCGCCGGGTGACGGAGGACGGACAGTACCGCTGTGAGGTGGAGCTGCTGCCCCTGGCGGACGTGGCCAATTATGAGAAGAAGGTCCCGCTGGAGTGGATCAACGCCGCGGGCAACGGCATGGCCCAGGGCTTCATCGACTATGCACTGCCGCTGATCCAGGGTCAGCCGGAGCGCCCCACCGTGGCGTCTCTGCCCAGGTATGCCAAGTTGAAGAAGGTTTTGGCGAAGTAAACGCAGTGTTTCTCCCGCAGCCGTTTTTTTGCGCGGCTGCGGGCATTTTTTGCAACCGGAGAAGGAATTTGGGGAGTTGAGGGGTAGGAGGCGCGCCAAATTCCTTCCCCCGGCGGGGGAAGGTGGCATTCGCCGTCAGGCGAATGACGGAAGAGGGAAAATCTGACCGCTTGCAGGCGGAAAAAAATTGCTTTCCCCCCGCTGCGGTCTTTTTCACATTGCGGTCCCGCCACGTTCTCCCTCTCCTGCCGCCCTTGTGGGCGACACCCTCCCCCGCTGGGGGAGGGAATGAGTGCGGACGCTGCTGGTTTGGACGCGGCGCAGGAAACACTACTATAAAGAAAAAAGGAGGTGTGTTCATGGACGACGCTGAAATCGTGGCGCTTTACTGGGCGCGGGATGAGCGGGCGATCTCGGAATCCGCTTTGCGCTACGGCGGCTACTGCTATGCCATTGCTTCGCGGATTCTGGAAAACCGGGAGGACGCGGAGGAGAGCGTCAACGACGCCTGGGTGGGGGCCTGGGGGAGCATCCCGCCGCAGAAGCCGGAGCTGCTGTCGGCCTATCTGGGCAAACTCACCCGGCGCATCGCACTGAAACGGCTGCGGGGGCGGCTGGCGGGGCGGCGCGGGGGCGGACAGGTGGCGCTGGCGCTGGAGGAACTGGACGAATGCCTCGGCGGCGGGCAGAGCGCGGACGAGGCGCTGGACGCACGGGAGTTGGGGCGGCTCATCGACCGCTTTCTGGACGGGCTGCAGGAGACCGAGATGCGGGTCTTCGTCTGCCGCTACTGGTATCTGGACCCGGTGGCGGAGATCGCGCAGCGCTTTGGCTTCAGCCAGAGCAAGGTGAAATCCATGTTATTCCGCACGCGGGGCAAGCTGCGGGAACAACTGCAAAAGGAGGGCTATTCCATATGAAATCGGATGACATTCTGGACGCCGTGGGCGAGATCGACGGGAAGAAGGTGGCGCGTGCCCACGCGGGCGGGCAGCGCACCGTCCATCCCTGGCGGCGCTGGGCGGCGGCTGCGGCGGCGCTGCTGCTGGTGGCCGGGGGCGTGTTTGCCGCCGTGGGCCTGGGCGGCAAGGCCCCGGCTGGCGAAACGGAGCCGCCGGTGCCCACGCCGACGCAAAGCCAGTCCCTGCCCGGCCCTGGCATGGGGTCCTCCCCTGCCCTGCTGGCGGCGGCGGTCTACCCGGAGATGCCCCAGCATCCCAGGGACTACAACGACAGCGCGGCCATACAAAGCTGGTATGAGAGCGTCCGGGCGCAGCAGATGCAACGGAAGGAATACTCCGGGGCGTTGGACGGCTATCTCCGCCGGAGTCTGCCCAAGCTGCTGGCGGGCGCGGCGGGGGAAAACCGCGTCTGCTCCCCCCTGAACGTCTATCTGGCGCTGGCGATGCTCTCGGAGGCCGCCGGGGGCGAGAGCCGGGCGCAGCTGCTGGAGCTGCTGGGGGCGGACAGTCTGGAAACCCTGCGGGCGCGGGCCAGGGCGGTCTGGAACGCCAACTATCAGGACGACGGGACCACCCGGAGCATCCTGTCCAGCTCCCTCTGGCTGGATGAGGACGTGGACTTCGTGCAGGAGACGCTGGACACGCTGGCGGCGGACTACTACGCCTCCAGCTATCGCGGCCAGGCCGGGAGCGCGGAGTATGACCGGCTGCTGCAAGCCTGGCTCAACGAACACACCGGCGGGTTGCTGGAAGCCTATGTCAACGACATCGAGCTGGACGACGACACGCTCCTGGCCCTGGTCACCGCCGTGGACTTTTACGCCAGCTGGATTCAGGAATTCCGCGCCGAGCAAAGCGAGACCGGCGTCTTTCACGCTCTGGACGGGGACCTGGAGGCGGAATTCATGCGGGAGACCCGCTGGGCCAACTATTACTGGGGAGAGCGGTTCAGCGCGGTGCAAAAGGAGCTGGAGCTGGGTCTGATCCCCGGCAACATGTGGCTTCTGCTGCCCGACGAGGGCGTCAGCCCGGAGGCGCTGCTGGAGGACGAGGAAGTATTGAATTTCCTGCTGACCGACAAAGACCGGTACCGGGACGACGGTTCGCCCGTCTGGGAGAACAGCGCCTTTGTGGAGCTGCACCTGAGCCTCCCGAAGTTCGACGTGGCCGCCAAAACCGACCTGATCGGCTCCTTGCAGGCCCTGGGCGTGACGGACATCTTCGTGCCGGGCCAGGCGGACTTCTCTCCCACGGTGCAAAACCAGGCGGAGCTGCTGCCCTACATCAGCCAGGCCGAGCACGCGGCCCGGGTCCGCGTGGACGAGACCGGCGTCGCCGGGGCCGCCTACACGGTGGTGGAGATGCGGGCCGGGGGCGCGCCCGTCATGCCGGAGGACCAGGTGGACTTCGTGCTGGACCGGCCCTTCCTCTTCGCGGTGACGGGGGCGGACGGGCTGCCGCTGTTCGTGGGAATCGTGCAGACGCCCTGAGGGGCGGGGGACGGCGGGACGGGACGGCCAGCGGGGCGAAAAACGGAGGGGGCAAGCCCCCCCTCCCTGCAGGATGTGGGGGTGCTTGAAAGCGCTTCCACATCCTGCAGGGAAGGGGCTTGCCCCTTCCGCTGGGTTTTCTGTATGTATTTTGTTGGGAGTGGGCGGCGGGATTCAGGGTTTGCTTTTAACGTAGTTTTGATAGTCCGCGTCGGAGATGTTCGCGCCGTTGTGCCAGAGCTGTTTTGCCAGGTCCGGCGTCAGGATGGCGCGGGAGAAGTCCATGCCGCAAACATCGACCTCCATGGGTTCCAGGATGTCCAGGCATTTTCCCGTGTCGGGGTCCCAGATGCGGAGGGTTCCGTCATCGGAGCCGCTGACGCAGCGCCCGTCCGGCAGCGCCGCCACGCAGTTGACCGGAGCGCTGTGTCCCTCCAGGGTGCGGAGGCATTTCCCGCTGTCGCAGTCCCAAACCCGGAGGGTATTGTCACCCGAGCCGCTGACGCAGCGCCCGTCCGGCAGCTCAGCCACGCATGTGACCCAATTGCTGTGTCCCTTCATGCTGCGGAGGCATTCCCCGGTGTTGCTGTCCCACACCCGGAGGGTATTGTCCCTGGAGCCGCTGACGCAGCGCCCGTCCGGCAGCGCCGCCACGCAGTTGACCG